>CAMDED010000001.1 GCA_945893365.1 Candidatus Sulfopaludibacter sp. SbA3
ACCATTTGGGTGACCTCCTTGGGGCCGGTTTCGCGAAGCCATCACTTCGCAAACTTCTGTTGTACCCCAATATCCACGGGGTCCCCAAATGGTTCGCTAGCCTTCCGCCCTCATGCCCAATGCCGCCGGGGCGCATAACTCAGGTAGTAGCGCGTCTGCATATAGTTGTAGTGCACGTACGTCCAGAGATCATTGAAATAGAGGTAGCCGTCTAACAGCATTCCCAAACGGGTCTGCTCAATCTGATTTCGCTCTTTATCTTTCCTTCCATTGTAGCCTTTAAGTACGTGGGCCAGGCGCTCCCGGGTTCGAGTTACGATCGAGTGGTTGAGCATGTCTTTGTAATAGGCGTCCCAAAACATGTGCTTGTACCAAAGCATTCCGTCGGCGGGGTCGAGGGGAAAATCGGTATCCGTCAGCAGCAGTTTGCGTTTATACTCGTTTCCCACGATTTCCAAGGCGACAGAGGCGTAACCGGCAAAACCACCGGCCGGCACCGCGAGATTCACAACACAGTAGCCAGGGCCAAGCTCCTGGTTCAGGCGCTTTGTCCACAAGTAACGTACGGGTTGGCCTGCGCCGAACATAACAGAACTGCCTCCGACAAGTACCAAGACCTGTTCTTTTTTGCACTGAGATTCGATCACGGCCTTCATCTGGGAGGCGGTCGGGAAGAACGTAGGATCCAGCTGGTGCCCGCCGCCAAAGCGAAGGAAGTTTCGATAGTAGCCTGTTCGCGCGATATGCCGGCCAAGGACACTGCATACCAGAAGCCCGCAGAGGACGCCGAGGCAAAACACTTTTGGCCAGGAGAAGCGAGTCAACCAGGCACCGGTCGTTTTATTCATTGAAAAGTCCCACTAGCAAGGCCAAAGCTTGACGTGGAGGGTAGAAAAACAGCAACCAGCCCGCCCAGACGAAAAACGTGGTCAGCGCCCATTTTATCGCAATCAATGAGAGTCGTACCTCGGTAGCAGTCCATATTCGGACGGTCCTCCACGGCCACGGTATAGACGTGAACAACCGATGCGCGATCATACCTATGCCGTGGTACAAACCCCACAAAACGAAGTTCCAGGCGGCGCCGTGCCACAGCCCGCAGAGCGTAAACGCGAGCAGAAGATTGAAGCTTTGGCGAATCTTCCCGCCAGTCCAATTTCCCCCAAGAGGGTAGAATAGATAGTCGCGGATCCAGGTGCTGAGCGAGATATGCCATCGGCGCCAGAACTCGGTTATGTTCGTGGATATATACGGCCAGCGAAAGTTCTCCGGAACGACAATGCCCATCATTCGAGCTACGCCGATTGCCATATCGCTGTAGCCGCTGAAATCAAAGTAGACTCTAAAAGCAATGCCGGCGAAAATAATCCATCGTGTGAGCAGCGTCTGACTGGAAAAGGACGGCACAACGGCCGCAAGATAAAATGATATGTTGTCAGCTACAAACTTTTTTGCGAAGCCGCTGGCGATGCGCAGAAGCCCCTGTTGGAGATCGCCGGCCGCTGCCATTTTCGCAGACAGCGACTTGTTGAGCGCCGGAAGAAACTGCTCGTAGCGCTTGATCGGTCCTGCAACAAGAGTCGGGAAGAACATTCCAAAGTTCAGAAAATCAAGGGGATTTTCGATTGGTTTCGATCCAGCCTTCACGTCAGCGAGGTAATGCACGAATTCAAACACGAAGAAGCTGATGCCGAGAGGGACGACTACGGGAACGAGGCGAGCGGGGGAATAAGATTGGAGAGAGGGGATCGCGTGCGCCAGATTATGCATCACGAAAGCAGTGTATTTGTAGAAGAGTAGGGTGCAAATCGACAATCCGAGTCCCACGTAAATATAGATGTTCCGTTTTGCTCTGCCGCACAAAAAAGCGATGAGAGCCAGGATCACGATTGGCGCGAGGCTGGCGAGGCCCGCAAAATGCACGTAGAACACGACGTTGGCAGCGGCTAAGAGGAGAGATCGCCCAAGGCGTGAGGGGAACGCCCAGTAAATAATACAAAACGCGACAACAAAAAACAGAAACCAGAACGTCGTGAATATCATAGTAAGCAGTCGGGCAGGGATGACGCGATGGCAACCAGAGGATGGTAGCGCCCGCCGCTCAGGAAGTCAAGCAAAAAAGGGTAACAATCCACAATCAGGCTGATTTCGCCAACTGGCCCCAGGGATTCGCCGCCTGCGTCAGGGCCCCTACACGAAACCCCTACACGTCCAGATTCTTCACGTCGAGCGCATTCTCTTCGATGAACTTGCGCCGGCTCTCTACATTCTCTCCCATCAAGGTGGAGAAAATCTCTTCGCTCTCGACGGCGTCTGCCAAACGCACCTGCAGCAGCGTGCGCTTCTCGGGGCTCATCGTAGTCTCGGCGAGTTGCTCGGCGTTCATCTCGCCCAGCCCTTTGTAACGCTGTACCGACGCGTCTTTCTTGCCCTCGTTCTTCACGTGGGGCGAGCAGTTAGCGCCAGCTCGCAAGCTTGTCCCGGTGCTCGTGTTTCGCCACCACGGTTGCCGACCGGGTTCCCTGCCGTGCAGACTCGACTGAGGAATCATGCGTTGCTTTGTGACAGGTGGTGGCGGCTTCATTGGCTCTCGCGCCGTAAGGCAGATGGTAACCGAGGGATGGGAGATCGCCGTTCTCGTCAAGCCCGGCGAATCGTTGTGGCGCATCGAGGATATTCAGAGCCGTCTCGAATTCTTGGAAGCGGAACTATCGTCGGGCGATGCCCTCGGCGAGTTCCTGCGGTCGTGGCATCCGGAGTCCTGTCTGCACTGCGCTTGGCATGCAGAACCCGGAAAGTATTTGGGATCGGCGAAAAACATCGATTGTCTGAAAGACAGTATCGGGCTGTTGGAGAATCTGATCGCCGCCGGATGCAAGAACGTAGTAATGGCGGGAAGTTGTTTCGAGTACGACACCGCTGCCGGGTTCCTGAAAGAGGACGGCCCGCTTCGTCCCTCCACGCTTTACGGGGCGGCCAAGCTGGCCACGAGCCTCGTTGCGGAAAAACTCGCGGCGCAGGGGGGCGTGAGGTTCGCCTGGGCGCGCATGTTTTACCTGTTCGGACAGGACGAAGACCGGCGGCGCATGGTACCGGCGGCAATTTTGGCATTACTCGACGGCCGGGAGTTCCCAGCCACCGCTGGCGATCAGGTACGGGATTATATGCACGTGGACGACGCGGCTTTGGGCCTGTTGACTTTGTTGCGCCAGACCGCTTCCGGAATATACAATGTCTGCTCTACAGAGCCGGTGACGGTTCGTCGCATCCTGCAGACAATTGGGGAGGAAATCGGAAGGCCCGGCTTGATTCGATTCGGCTCGATGCCATACCGGCAGTGGGATCCGCCGTTTATTTGCGGCGATTCATCGCGGTTGCGGGAGTTGGGGTGGCGTCCGCAGTACGAATTGCCTGAGGCCGTGCGGCTGACGATTGAGCATTGGCGCACGCGAAGCAGACCGGGAGGAGACTGAGTTGAGTAAGTTGAGGAAGAATGATCAGCACGCTTGACACAACCGCCCAGACCCTCGCGGTCGAGCGCGACGGCCAGAAGAGCCGATTCCCCCTTTTTTCGAAGGAAGCCTTCGATCTGATTAGCCACGAGTGGCTTCGTGTGGGCTGGAACCAGAAATACTCCTACACGTTTACGTGGCTGGGACGCCCCGTCATCCAACTCCCCGAGGATCTCGTTCGCATCCAGGAGGCGGTCTACCGCGTGAAGCCAGACGTAATCGTCGAGACCGGCGTGGCGCACGGAGGCACGCTCATTTTCTACGCCGGCCTCTGCAGGGCGATGGGACGCGGACGCGTTATAGGTATCGACGTAGAAGTCTCGCCACGCAACCGTCTCGCGATCGAGAACCACGAGCTCTCTTCCTACATTACCTTGGTGATCGGCGACGCGATCGCTCCGGAGACAATCGCCAAGGTCCACGGCCTTGTGCAAACCGAAGAGCGGGCGCTGGTGATCCTCGACTCTTGCCACACGAAGAGCCATGTTCTCGGTGAGCTCGATGCCTATCACGACCTGGTGAAGCCCGGTTCTTACATCGTGGCCACCGACGGCATCATGCAGTTCCTCGCCGACGTTCCCAGAGGCCATGCGGCATGGGAATGGGACAATCCCTCCGCCGCGGCGGCGGACTTCGCGGCGGTGCATTCCGAGTTCGCGCTTGAACAGCCGGCAAGGCCCTTCAACGAGGGGGAAGTATCCAACAACGTCACGTACTGGCCAGGCGCATGGTTGCGGCGCTTGTGAACCGCGACAAACTGAATCTATGTTTCGAGTCCCCATGAATCGGTATCGCGAGATCCATCCAGAAGCGTGTCGAAATGAAAACGCAGTAACATCGCGGCGGCTTTTTTGGTGACTTTGGCCGTGAGTCGGCGAGTCACGAATGTGATCTTCTGTTTTGGGGCTCGGGAGGGGCCTCCAGTCTAGATGACCCAACCGATGCCCTTCGGTCATATTTCAAGTCACTCAATTCGGGAGAGAGACCTACTCTTGACAATGTGATATGATTGCTTTCGAATTGAATTGAGGATTAGACATGAGAACATTTCAAATGCAAGGAGCCTCGCACATTCTTTGTATGCGGCACCAACCAACAGACTCCTAACATTCCGTACCTATCGACAACTCGGCAAGGAGGATTCGTCTGTATGAATCGTGTGCTTCTGAATCGGCTAGGGAGCTCTCTCCTGCCACAGCGCCTTAGCGCCTTGAAAGTATTGGTCCGGCCAACCTACATTACGGACGGAATCATCACGTCTCATATCTGCCATTTCATGAATGACCCCAAATTCCAAACTTCGTACGCCCTCGGCGAGGCACTGGGGGGTTGGGAGTTTGAGCCGATCCACTGGAGGGCTTACGTGTGCTGCTGGGCGGCGGCCAAGGCTGCTACACTCGACGGCGACTTCGTGGAATGCGGGGTATGGCGAGGCTCTCTGACACGGTCATTACGCATTACATTGATTTTGCACGCCTGCCAAAGACGTTTTACCTCCTCGATACATTCGAGGGTATCGATGCCAGCCTCCTCAGTTCCGAGGAGGCGGCTGGTGATGTCAAAGCGCTAAATAGCGTCTGCTATAGAACCGGAGTTGCAGCCAACGCGGTCGCATCTGTGCAGCAGACGTTTGCAGATTTCCCCAATGTTAAACTCATCAAGGGGTCAGTCCCTCAGTCGCTGTCGTCGGTACCGGCAACAAAGGTGGCATATTTGAGCATCGACATGAACAATGCGACGCCTGAAATCGCAGCGGCAGAGTTTTTCTGGCCCAAGATGGTTAGCGGCGGCATTATCGTTCTGGACGACTACGCGTACTCGGACAGTACCGGCAACAGCGAATTGCGTTCGACAAGTTCGCCGCTGCGCATGGAGAGAGGGTATTAAATCTACCTACGGGGCAAGGATTAATCTTTAAGCCGTGACGAAGAAAGCGGCTATGTTGCTGCGCGTCGAAGCACCGGAAGAAGGGGAAAGAAGTTGACGGAGGGGCTCGCGCACCGACTGGCCGCAAGGACTCAGTCCGTTGAGCTGCTCTTCTTCGAAGGGGCTACGGCGCGTAAAAGCGCTACACGTCCAGATTCTTTACGTCGAGCGCATTCTCTTCGATGAACTTGCGCCGGCTCTCGACGTTCTCTCCCATCAAAGTGGAGAAAATCTCTTCGCTCTCGACGGCGTCTTCCAAACGCACTTGCAGCAGCGTGCGCTTCTCGGGGTTCATCGTGGTCTCGGCGAGTTGCTCGGCGTTCATCTCGCCCAGCCCTTTGTAACGCTGTACCGACGCGTCCTTCTTGCCCTCGTTCTTCACGTGGGCGAGCAGTTCGCGCCAGTTCGCCAGCTTGTCCCGGTGCTCGTTTTTCGCCACCACGAACGGCGGATCGTTGAACTTCGCGGCCTGCCGCGCGAGAACCCGGAATCGCTTGTAGTCCGGCTGCGATGCCAGTGAGACGCCAATGTGCCGCTCGGCGTTGGTGGAATCGGCGTAAACGACCGTCCAGGCGGAATGCTCTTCGTCCTGCTTTAGCTCACACTCGATCTTCGCCGCCCTCAGCGCCTCGACCACCGGAGCCAGATTCGACTGCTCGGAGAAATCCGCCTTCGTGTCGATGCGGAAATCCACGTTTCCGAGAATCTCCACGACGCGCGCATCGCGCAGCCGGCGTTCCACCTTATGCGAGATCTGCTCAAACTCGTCGAGCGTCATCAGAAAACTGCGCAATTCCCCGCCGTCGATTCGGACCTTGGGTCCGGCGCCGTTGAAGCCGGTTTCAACCGAAAGATTCTCCGTCGCCCGCCGCATGATCTCCCGCGTGAATTCCTTCTCGTCCTTGATGTATTTCTCGCTCTTGCCCTTCTTGATGCGATAGAGCGGCGGCTGCGCGATGTAGACGTGGCCCCGCAGGATGAGATCCTGCATGTGCCGGAAAAAGAACGTCAGCAAAAGCGTACGGATATGGGAGCCGTCCACGTCGGCATCGGTCATGATGATGATCTTGCCGTAACGAAGCTTCGCAATGTCGAAGTCGTCCTTACCGATACCGGCGCCGAACGCCGTGATCATCGCGCGGATTTCCTCGTGGCCGAGCATTTTGTCGTAGCGCGCTTTCTCCACGTTCAGAATTTTGCCCTTCAGCGGAAGGATCGCCTGCGTGCGGCGGTCGCGGCCTTGCTTGGCGGTTCCGCCCGCCGATTCGCCTTCGACCAGGAACAGCTCGCACCGCGCCGGATCCTTCTCCTGGCAGTCGGCTAGCTTACCCGGCAATCCCCCCGAATCGAGCGCGCCCTTGCGCCGCGTCAGGTCGCGCGCCTTCCTTGCGGCTTCTCTCGCGCGGGATGCGTCGATCGCCTTCGATACGATCTTCTTCATCACCGCTGGATTCTTGTCGAAAAACTCGCCCAGCTTGTCGTTGACGAACTGCACTACGTGGCCTTGGATATCGCTATTCAGCTTACCCTTGGTCTGCCCTTCGAACTGCGGCTGCGGAATCTTGACGCTGATCACGGCGGTAAGACCTTCCCGCACGTCGTCCCCCGACAGGTTTTCCTTCACGTCCTTGAACAAGCCGCCCTGTTGTCCCGCTGAGTTGATGGTTCGCGTGAGGGCGCTGCGGAAACCGCTCAAATGCGTTCCGCCGTCCACGGTATTGATGTTGTTGGCAAAGCTGAAGACGTTTTCCGAGTAGCCGTCGTTGTACTGGAGCGCCACCTCCATCGCCAGATCGCCGGCCGGCAATTCCTTGACGGCTTCGAAATGAATGGGCTTGTCGTGAAGGACGCTCTTGCCCCGGTTGAGATGCCTGATGAATTCGGCGATTCCGCCGCTGTAATGGAATTCGTGATTCTTGACCGGATCCACGCGCTCGTCGGAGAGCGTGATCGTCAAGCCTTTATTGAGGAACGCGAGTTCGCGCAGCCGTTGGGCGAGCGTGTCGAAATTGTACTCGGTCGCCATCATGATGGTGGGGTCGGCCTTGAAGGTGACGCGCGTGCCCGTCTTCTTCCCGGCCTTTCCCATCCTCTGAAGCGGCGCTTTTGGGACGCCGCAAGCATACTCCTGCTGCCAGGTGAACCCCTCGCGCCAGATTTCGAGCTCCAGGCGCTCGGAAAGAGCGTTCACGCAACTGACGCCCACGCCGTGCAGACCGCCTGAAACCTTGTAGCTTTTCGAATCGAACTTGCCGCCGGCATGGAGCATCGTCATCACGACCTGCGCGGCCGAAACGCCTTCTTCCTCATGCAGGTCCACCGGAATCCCCCGGCCGTTGTCCGTCACCGTGACCGAATTATCGATGTGGATGATGACGTTGACTTCGTTGCAGTACCCCGCAAGCGCCTCGTCGACCGAGTTGTCCACCACCTCGTAGACCAGATGGTGCAGACCCATCTCCCCGGTGGAGCCGATGTACATCGCCGGGCGCAGCCGGACCGCTTCGAGACCTTCCAGGACTTTGATGCTACTGGAATCGTAAACGTCGCCGGTACCGGCATTCTGTTCGTTGGCCATAGTACGCTTCAAATCCTCATGGGCATTACGACATAGCGGTAGAGGTACGTCGATCCCTCACCGCCCGGCCGCATTTCACCGGCGCTCTTCTGATCCTTCAATTCAAACTTTACGGTCTCCTCGGAAACCACGCGCAGAAAATCGAGCAGGTAATGCGCGTTAAATCCAATCTCGATATTCGGACCGTCGTAATCGGTCGAGACGCTCTCTTCGCTCTCGCCTGTGTCGGACGCGGAGGAGAAAACCTTGACGTCCCCGGGTCCGAAGTTTACCCGGACCGCTCCCGAGCGCTCGTCGGCAAACTGGGCTACGCGGTCGATGGCCGCCTTTATCTCCGCCGTTCGAAGAACTACGGTGTGCTGGGTGTCCTTTGGCAGAACCCGGTCATAGTCGGGGAAGTTGCCGGTCAGCCGCCGCGTGATCAAGAGGCGATTCTCAAACCGGAAAAACAGATGATTTTCGTCACCGGCGACGGAGACCTTGGCGTCGGCTCCGCACTCGGCGGCAAGCTTGACGATCTCACCCATCGCCTTCCGGGGAATCAGGGCGCGGAAAGGGCGTCCGATACCGTCGATCGGCGCGGTCGTCTCAAGGTAGGCGAGCCGGTGGCCGTCGGTCGAAACCATCGTCATTCCATCGGTGCGGAGCACCAGCAGCGCGCCGTTGAGGGTGAAGCGCGATTCCTCGGCCGAGATGGCGAATATCGTCTTGGTGATCATCGACGAGAGGAGGCCTACAGGCAATTCGCCGGTCGGCTCGGGCATGGACGGCAATTCCGGATAACTCTCGCGCGAAATACCCGCAATTCGGGTACGCGAACGGCCGCAGGTCAGACTTGCCCACTGGTTGTCGAGAAACTTGATGGTTATATCGGAATCGGGCAGCAGTCTCACGTAGTCGAGGAGCTTTTTTGCGGGGATCGTGCCGGCTCCTTCCCTCTTGACCTGCGCGGGACACGAGGAACAGATGCCTAGCTCGAGATCGGTCGCCGTGACGATGAGCCGGTCCCCTCTTGCCTCGAGAAGCACGTTCGAGAGAATAGGAATCGTCGTCTTCTTTTCCACCACACCCTGCGAGAGGCCAAGTTCCCGAACCAGATCCGCTTTGCTTACCGTGAATTCCATTGGTTAGGCTCCTGTTTCTACCGATGAGATAAATATCAATACAGAGATAGAACCGTATTCATAGGGCAT
Organism: Candidatus Sulfopaludibacter sp. SbA3; assembly: GCA_945893365.1. Taxonomy (GTDB): domain Bacteria; phylum Acidobacteriota; class Terriglobia; order Bryobacterales; family Bryobacteraceae; genus SYKU01. The sequence goes on from CAMDED010000001.1 coordinate 9,210, forward strand.
GTTAATATCTGGAAAAGCGCCTAAACCGTTCACGAACATGCTATTTCCCGCCGAAGCGTCGTGTGGAAAAACATCCGCTTCGATGTGCGAAACCGGTACAATCCCGATTTCTCCGATAGAGTGCACAGGAGTTCGGTGGACCCTTTGTGCACAAGCATCTTAAAGCGTTCTCCATGAATGAGTTGCGCTGTGCTATTTCCTGTTCAAATGCGAAGGTGACCGAACTCTCTATTCTACCACGATGCGGAGGTGCCCCATTCGATCAGGATGCGATGCCGTTTAGCGTCTTTCACGCCCGGTATCGAAATCTTCGACCAGGGAGGTGTTAAAAACCAGATCAACACTATTGTAATGAGTCGAGTAGCCTGTGGATGAGCCTGTTGATTTCGGTGTTCGTCTGCTTCATCTCAGCCACCCGGTGAATGGAGTGAATCACCGTCGTGTGATGCTTCCCTCCAAAGGCGCGGCCGATTTCAGGGAGCGACGCCGCGGTGAGCTCCTTTACCAGGTACATCGCCACCTGCCGTGGTTCCACAATCGTCTTTCGATTGCTTTTTTCCTTGAGTTGCGCCTGCCTGATGTTGTAGTGGTCGGCGACAGCTTTTTGGATCGCGTCGATCGTAACTCTGCGTTCCGGCGCCTGGGACAGGTGTTTAAGCACCTGATGAGCCATTTGAAGCGTGATTGGCGCGTCGGTTAGCGACGAAAAGGCAATCAGCTTGATCAACGCCCCTTCCAACTCCCTTACGTTGCCCTTCGTTCGGGTCGCGATAAACGCGCGGACCTCTTCCGGCAGCTGGACGCCTTCGATTCCGGCCTTTTTGTCGAGGATGGCCATCTTGGTTTCGAGGTCCGGGGGCTGCATGTCCACCATCAGGCCCCATTCGAAGCGCGAACGCAGCCGCTCCACAAGGCCCGGGATTTCCTTCGGCGACGAATCGCTTGAAATCACGATCTGCTTCTGATGGTCGAACAGGTCGTTGAAGGTGTGGAAGAACTCCTCCTGCGTGCGCTCCTTATTCCCTAAAACCTGAATATCGTCCACAAGCAGGACGTCGGCGGAACGATAGTGCTGATGGAACTGAGTCATCCGCTCGGAGCGGATGCAGGCGATCATCTCGTTCATGAAGCGTTCGCTGGACGTGTAGACGATCTTCATGCCGCTGTAGTTCTCGATTAGCGATCGGCCGATCGCGTGCATCAGATGGGTCTTGCCAATGCCGACACCGCCGTAGAGGAAGAGAGGATTATAGCTGCGAGAGGGAGTGGTGGCCACCGATCTAGCCGCGGCGTGGGCGAACTGATTGCACGCGCCTACGACGAAAGTGTCGAAGCTGAACTTGGGATTCAGTTGCGTGACGGGAGACGCGAATTCCGGTTCCCGCGGCGCCGCGTCCCCACCTGGCGCGGACTGAGACCTATTGTTCGTGTAGCTTGACAACTCGTAAGCGATCGCCGTAAGACCCGCCCCCCGCACCAGGGAGTTAATCGAGCCGGCGTACTCGGATTCAAGCCAGTTTCTCGTCTCTTCGTCCGGCACGGATACCCAAAGAACTCTTCGCTCGATGCGGATGAAGCGAGTATGCTGAACCCAGTTCTGAAAGCTTTCGGCGCTCAGTTTAGATTCGAGCTGTATCTTGATCTCGTCCCAAGCATTCATTGAGGTCTCGCAAATACACACTTCGAGGGCAGAAATTCCACAAGTTTTCCACACTTGTGGAAAATTGAGCGAAACCGGCTCAAAAATCCAGCCGTTATCAACGGGGGGATGTTTCCGTAGCTCTGAAGGATTGTTACGAACGAATCCGAAAGCAGTGTCCAGTCTACCACATCTGCCGCGAGCGGTATTAGAAATCTGGAAGCTTTCGATTCATGGATTTACAGGATCCCGGCAAGTTGAGAGAACCCCGAAAAGGGGTGCAAAACCAGACTGCGAAATCTGTAACCGACTGGAAAATCGCGTGTTAGCCTTCGGCTTTTCCTACCACCGTCACCGCAATGGGGGATTCGCCGATTTTCACATGCAGGACCCAGTCGTGATCGCCCTCTTTGGCAAACGCCGGAAATTTCTCGGCCGAAGACGAGGTGATGCTCAAGATCGCCGGGTGAGCGGCGCCGGACGCCTTTCGGCTCATCGGCATCAGGTCATCGAAGCTTGGAGTGGAATTGGCAACTTTGTCCTCGGCCGCGGGTACGAGTACCGCGAAATCGCGTTGTGGTGAAACTCCGAGGTGGTCGCCGTTCATCGGGTGGAGGCTGTAGCGCAGAGTGTAAACTCCGGCTGCCAGACTCTGTCCCCGCCGGTCGGAACCCTTCTCGGGAAAACGGATCGCCCCGATAATCGCGCCATGCGGCAAGGTCGCAAACGTCTGTCCCTCTTCCGCCGATTTGGGACCGGACGGTAACGATGAACGGAACCAGAGCTCACAAACCGCCTTGCCGTTCGCCGCTAACACTCGCGTGCCTTCCTTCTGCATGAGCGCCGTTATCTCCGGAGCCAACTCGCTTGGGGGAGGTCCGGCAGGCTCCATCTTGTATTGAGCCCACACGCTCCCGGCTGTGAGAAGAAGAATCGTCAGAGGTTTGTACATAAACTCCTTAAATCACTATTATAGAATGCACGGGGTGCGCCGCGGATGCAAACGATTCTGGTTATAGACGACGACGAGAGCCTGCGCGACACCATTGGCGTCATGCTCGAGCGCGAGGGCTTCCGCGCCGTTCTGGTTGCGGACGGCAAGGAAGGCTACGAGAGAGCCCTGCTGCTCAAGCCGGATCTGGCGCTGGTCGATCTGAGGCTGCCGGGCATGACCGGGACTGAGATTTGCCGCAGACTCCGCGCGACGGGCGCTTCCACTCCTATTATTGTGCTCAGCGCCATTGGAGATGAAGTGGACAAAGTGCTGCTCCTCGAGATTGGCGCGGACGACTACGTCGTGAAGCCCTTCGGCGTCCGCGAGCTGCTGGCGCGCATCCGGGCCTTGCTGCGGCGCGTGGCGCCCGACGCGCGCAAGGTGATCCACTTCGCCGAAACGGAAGTCGACCTGGAGAGGCGCATCGTTTGCCGCCGCGGTGAGGAAATCAAGGTCACCCCAGCCGAATACAACCTTTTGACCTACTTCCTGAACAATCCCGACCGGGCTTTAACGCGCGACATGATCTTGAACTCCGTCTGGGGCTACGAATCGTTTCCCAACACGCGCACCGTGGATGCGCACGTGGTGAAGTTGAGGCAGAAACTCGAACCGGATCCGAATGCGCCCCGCCATTTTCTGACCGTGCACGGCGTGGGGTACAGATTCCTGCCGTGAGAGGCGCCGATGCGGAGAACCGTTCTCATCGTTGAGGATAGCGAGGTCTGGACCGCCGCTCTTCAAATCGCTCTCGAGGCTATCCCGGGCGTCGAAGCCGTCGTCGCCTCTTCCGCCGCGGAAGCCTTGCGCCTGTTTGATGCGCGCGTCTTCGCGGCGCTCGTTACCGATCTCAACATGCCGCGAATGGACGGTTTTGAGTTGATCGAACACCTGCGCGCCGGCGGCCGCCACGACGGCCTCCCGATCATCGTCATCAGCGGCGACACCGACCCTGAGACTCCGCGGCGTCTGACGCAATTGGGCGTGAGCGCCTATTTTCCAAAGCCGTTTTCCCCCGCCCGCGTACGGGCCAGACTGGAGCAATTGCTCGATGCGAACAAAAATATCGACGACCGCCCTTAGCGCGTTTCTGCTTTTCCTGCCAGCCCCGGTAGTTGTAGCCGCACAGGACGAGCCGGGTATGAAGCAGGTTCTTGAGCGCCTCGAGCGGCTGGAGCGCGAGAACCGGGCATTGGCGGACGAGCTGCGTAAGTTGAGATCCGAGATTGCCGGCTTTCAGGCTAAGCCGCCCGCGGAGACTCAAGAAGCACAGGGCCATTCACAGCCTGGCCTTTCGGAGCTTGAAGAGAAGATGGACATACAGGAACGCCGCGTTGCCGAGCAGGCCCAGACGAAGGTGGAAGCGTCTCAACGCTTCCCCATTCGCGTCACCGGCATGGCGCTGTTCAATGCGTTTTTGAATTCGAAGCAAAGCGGCACGACAGTCGAGAACCCGCCGCTCGCGTCTCTTGCAAGGGGCCCTGCCTTCGGAGGAGCGACGCTTCGCCAGACCGTGGTCGGCATCACCTATCAGGGGCCCGAGGCGCTGTGGGGAGGCAAGGTACGCGGTTCCGCATTTTTCGACTTCGCCGGAGGAACCACGCAATCCTTGGGTAATTTGCTGCGCCTGCGAACGGCAACTATCGAGATCGATTGGAAGAACCGCGGCATCACGGCCGGGCAGGAGAAGCCGCTGTTTTCACCACGCGAGCCGAACTCCCTTGCGCAGGTACTCCTGTCGCCGCTCACCGGATCCGGAAACCTGTGGCTGTGGCAGCCGCAGGTGCGCTTTGAACAGCGCTTTCAGATGGGAGACAGCACGACGTTCCGCGCGCAGACGGCGCTTGCGCAAACCAATGAACAATCCGCCAGCGTTCCCGCCCCGTTCGCCTCCTCGCTCGAGCGCGCTCGTCCGGCCTTCCAGGGACGATTCGAACTCTCCCACCGCTTCGATGGAGATCGCCGCTTCGAGTTCGCACCCAGCTTTCACACGAGCGCCACGCACGTCGCCGCCACGACGGTTCCTTCCCGTCTCGTTTCGTTCGATTTCTTCGCCAATCCATGGAAGCGCCTGGAGGCTACCGGTTTCTTTTTTAGCGGCCGGAACATTGCCCTGTTCGGCACCGGGGGGATCAGGCAGGGCTTCACATTTCTCGCTCCCGGGCGGGTCATCCCGGTGCAGTCCAAGGGCGGCTGGTCCCAGTTGACATTCCGTGCCCACAGCCGGCTGAGCTTCAACGTCTTCGGGGGCATTCACGACGATCGCAACCGGGATCTGACGGCCACGGGGATCGCGCGGAATCAAACCGGCGCGGCGAACTTGTTTTTCCGAATCGCGCCGAATGTCCTGGTCGTCTTCGAGACGGCACAGACGCGGACAACCTACCTCGGCGTGGGTAATCGCTTGAACAACCACTATGACCTCGCTCTCGCGTATCTTTTCTAGCGCGGTCCCGATTGTTGCGATGGCGGCGCTTCTCGCGCCGCGGGCGATGGCCGCGACCGTCGAAGGGAAGATATCGCTAACAGGCTCGCGTCAGGACGCCGCCCGCAAGCAAAAGAATTTCTCGGGAGTGGTGGTTTGGCTCGAAGGCCAATTCGCCGCACCCCTGCCGGCCGCTTCGCAGACTGTACAGATGGTCCAGAAGGCGAAGACGTTCACTCCTCACGTGATGGCCATCCCCGCCGGCAGCACGGTGGATTTTCCTAATTTCGACCCGATCTTTCACAATGCCTTCTCGAATTTCGCCGGGCAGCCTTTCGATACCGGTCTCTACCCGCCGGGCGGGAGCCACAAGATTCGCTTCAGGCGCGAAGGAGTCGTTCGCGTCTTCTGCAACATTCACCCGGCTATGTCCGCCGTCATCGTGGTGCTGAAGAGTCCGTACTTCACCACCACCAACGCCGCCGGCGAGTTCAGGATCGGCGGCGTGCCACCGGGTGAATACGTGGTTCGCGCCTTCCACGAGCGCGCCACGCCCGAGACACTCAAGGCGCTCGAAAGAAAGGTCGTCGTGCAGGACGGGCCTCTGACCCTTCCTGAAATTTCAATCTCCGAGAGCGGCTACATTGAAGCGGTCCACATGAACAAGCACGGTTTAGAGTATCCTCCCGTAGCCGAGGACCAGGCCCAGTATTCCGGAGCGCGAAGGTGAACTCCCGCCGGCTCCCCCGTCTCTCGCTGCTCCACAAGATTCTGCTCTCGACATCCGTGTCGTTGACGGCTCTGTTCGCGCTGACGGGGCTAATCGTTCAGAACAGCGTTGTGAGAACGACCAACATCAGCCTCAACGAGGAAGTGATGGCCAGCTTCCAGGCCTACGATTCGCTCTGGCGCTCGCGGGCGGAGCTGCTGAAATCCGTCAGTCTGATTCTCAGCAGCATGTCGGACGTTCGCGCGGCCTTCAGCACGGGCGATCAGGCCACGATACGAGACACGGCGGGCGAGCTGTGGGCGAAGGTGTCCGACGAGAACGCCGTATTCCTGGTGACGGATCCCCGCGGTGAGGTCATCGCGTCACTGGGGGGCCTGCCGTTAGCGACGCTTCGCGAGAGCGTGCCGGTCGTAGCGTCGGCCGCGCGTCAGTTCCCGAGCCAGGTATCCGGTTTTCTCGTGCAACAGGGACAGTTGTACGAGATCGTGCTCACGCCCGTATACGTGCAGTCTCCGGGCGGCCCGGCTCTGATCAATGTGCTGATGGCTGGATATAAGGTGGACCGGGGTGTAGCGGAGCGGCTAAGGGAATCGACCGGCGGCAGTGAGTTTCTCTTTCTGTCGGGCGGCAAGGTTATGGCGGCCAGTCTTTCCGATACCGCCGCCGCCGATGTGGCGCGGCGGTTGGAGAATAATACCATGCGCGAGTACACTCCCCTGCGCACGCCGCTGATCGGGATTCATGGCGAGCCGCTCGGCGAATTATGGATTCTGCGGTCTTTCGATGGCGTCAAACAGCGGCTGGCCGCGTTGCGGCGCGAGATGCTCGTGGCTGGGTTCTTCGCGATGTGCGCGGGGCTTGCGTTGACGACATTTCTCGCGCGGAGAATCATCGGACCGGTGAAGGAGCTCGACCGGGCCGCGGAGGAAGTGGGCCGGCAGAATTACGATTTTCGGGTCCGTGTTTCAAGCGACGACGAGCTGGGACGGCTCGGCGCGACGTTCAACGCCATGTGCGCCTCGATCCGCAGCGCGCGCGACGAGTTGATCCGGCGGGAGCGTATTTCGACCATCGGACGGCTTTCGAGTTCGATTGTGCACGATCTTCGCAATCCCCTTGCCGCCATCTATGGAGGCGCGGAAATGATGGTGGACAGCGATTTGACTCAACCGCAGGTGAAGCGTCTTGCGGGCAACATCTATCGCGCGTCGCGGCGTATTCAGGAGCTCCTGCAGGATCTGGTGGACGTGTCGCGCGGCAAAACGGCGGGAGCGGAGATGTGCCGGATTCGCGAAGTGATTGCCGCGGCGGTCGAAGCGGTTTCTCACGCCGCCGGCGCACAGGAAGTGCGGATCATTCACGATGCGCCGCCCGAGGATATCGAGTTGCCGATGGAGCGCGCGCGGGTGGAAAGGGTGCTGGTGAATCTGCTGGGAAACGCGCTCGAAGCCATGCCGGGCGGAGGGACCATTCGGGTTTCCGCGCGTCTCGACGGCGTCTCGGCGCGCATCGACGTCGCCGACGATGGTCCCGGTATTTCTCCGGAGATTCGCGAGCGTCTCTTCCAACCTTTCGTCACTCATGGGAAAAAGAGCGGCCTCGGTCTCGCTCTCTCACGTCAGACCGTGATCGATCACGGCGGCGAGATCTGGGTCGAGTCGGAACCCGGAAAGGGCGCGCGTTTCTCCATCCGCCTGCCTGCCGCCGTTACCGCGGATTAAGCGCGGCGATTCCGTCGAGTTCGCCGTCCGTCCACGCTGCAAGTTCGATATTCCGGTCGAGCGTCCAACGCTCGGTGTGTTCGAGCGAGCCGCCAGGCTCAAGCGTCGTCATGGGACCGAGAGTCTCAAGCTCCAACGTGTCCGCATTCGTGAACATCTCGAAGGAACAGCCCATGTCCGGGTACTTCCGCGCAACATCGGCTTCCGAGCGCTTCACGAACAGGTCGGATCCCAGCAGGTACGCGCCCCAGGTGCGCGGATGGAACGTTCCTATTTTCTGCGTATCGGCGTTCGACGGGTCCTGCCGAAGGGTGAAGTACTTCCGGGTGAATTTCCACCTCTCGTCCGCGAGATTGGTGAAAGCCCACATCACCAGCGGATTCGTGGGCGCGAGCATTTCCGGATGGGTCCCGCGCGGTGGAAAGGCGCCGATTCCGGTACCGCCCGGAGCCATCATGGTGAGCGCCCACGCCGCCAGCTCCACCGGCCACGGCGTCGCGTTCCTCAGGCGATGCACAATCTCGACGCCCGTCCCGTGCGGCGCCATCTTCACTTCGATCCGCTTCTCGATTCCCGAATAGGGCTCGATCGGCTGCCTGGCCCGCAAGGAATCGCCTGTAATTTCGATATCTACCTGATGGTTATCCGGCGCATACGTCCGAGGCATGTGCTCGGGAGCGATCCAGATCCGGTGCCCGCCGCGAATCACCCAATGCGTCTCTCCGGACTGGCCCAGGGTTTCCGGGACTTCCTTGAACATGTTTTGGCCGCCCGGGAAACCGTAACGCATGATGCGCGGCCCGATGTCGCTCGTGATGACGAGCTCCACCTCGCCGTTCGAAATCCGATAGCTGTTTGCCCAGCCCTTGTAGTTCGTTTTCTCTATCGCGATCATGATTTCCGCGCCGGCACGGCATCCGCCGGCGCTCCGGTGCGCCTGGCTTGTACTTCAACGAAACGCGCTTCGTCGAGCGGCGCCGGATGCTCTGGCTTGATCGGAATAACGTGACTTCCGTGCTGTCGGTCTCCGACCCAGCCTGCCTTCCGGAAAGCCCTCACGGCCCGCTCTCGCGAGACGGCCGGCAGAGACGCCGTTTAGACAGGAACCTCGATTTCACGGACTTCAACGGTCACCGGCATCCCTTGAGCCGAACGTGTCGCCAGGCAACCGGCAATTGCTTTGAGGGATATTGGCGAGAGCCTCGGCCTCCGTCCGTTCCTGGGAGATGCAGCCGGGAATCGCCGGGCACTCGGCTACGCGCGTGCCGGTCTCATCCGGCTCCAGCGTCACGAGAAGTTTCATACTTGAACCTTATCGGGTTATTGCAATTGCGCCAACACGAGCGTCTCGCCGTTCGAAATGCGTAGCTGTTTGCCCAACACCTGTAGTTCGTTTTCTCTGTCGCAATCATGATTTTCTCGCCAGCACCGCATCGACCGGCGCTCCTGTGCGCCTACCTTGCACTTCAACGAAACCCGCCTCCTCGAGCAGCGTCCGGTACTCCCCGAGCGTCCGCTCGCGGCCCTCGGTGCAGATCAGCATATTCAACGACTGCATGTGCGCCGTCACCGGCCCGCTCTTGTCCTCTTCGAGCAGTTTTTCCGCGATGAGCAATCCGCCGCCCGCCGGCAGAGCCTCATAAATCCGCTTGAGCAGCCTGCGGATTTTCGGCTCGGACCAATCGTGGAGGATTCGTCCGACGGCGTAAAGATCGGCCTTGGGCAGATCGTCCGTGAAGAAATCGCCCGCGACGAGATCAACCCGGTCGACCAGCCCGGCGGCCGTGATATGCTCCCGGGCGATTTCCACCACGGGTCCCAGATCGAATACCGCGGCCCGCAGATGCGGATGGAGTCGGCAAGCGGCGGCGGCCAGGTGTCCGGTGGCGCCGCCAAGATCCGCCAGCATGCGGAAGCCGCTCAGGTCGAAGGCCTCGACGACCCTCGGCGAGCTGATCATTCCAAAGCCATGCATACCCTGGATGAAGGTCCGCAGCGCATCGGGCGTCTTGAAAAAATGATCGAAGATCTGGCCGTCCATGTTGAAGGTCTGCGGCCAGCGGTGCGTACCTTCGCGGATGGCGTCGTCGAGGTTCCCCCACATGCGGAACAGCACTTCATTTGAATAGAGTATGTAGCCGGCCATCGTGAGCGGGCTGGAGCGGCGGATATACACATCGGCTACGGGTTCGTTTTCGTAGGTTTCGCCGTTCCTGCGGAGCAGACCGAGACCGGCGCAGGCGTCGAGTAGCCGGGTCAGTGCCCCTTCGTCCGCCTTAACCTTTGCCGCGAGCGTGGCGGCATCGGCGGGCGCCTCCGAGAGGAAATCGAAAACGCCCAAAGAAGTGGCGGTGAACATCGCTTTCGATCTTCGGAAAGCGTCCAATAAATCGAGTACGGGAGCGGGATTCGTCATGGTTTCCTAAAGTGATCGTAACCCAGTGCCGGAAGGGGCAAGCCAAAAATCCGCACTACCCCGGGCGTGCCTTTCTCGATCGCGCCAATCCGCGTCAGAGGGACGCCGCCGATTTCCGCGGGCACGGGGGTATTGCGCGGAACGGTGAACAACAGTTCGTAGTCCTCGCCACCATGCAGGTAGTGACGCGGCTTGGCCATTCTGGAATGCGGGGGCGCATCATCCAGATTCGCGCTGACGCCGGAAGCGAGGCATAGCCGGTGCAGGTCGAGCGAGAGCCCGTCGCTCAGGTCCATTGCGGCAGTGGCCTTGAGCTGTTCGCGCGCAAAACGCCCAGCCTCGATCCGCGGCTCGGGGCGCAAGTGTTTCTTCCATGGCTTCCCGCGCCGTGTTTCGAATCCGAGCGACGCTTCACCGAGGAGCCCCGACACGTAAATGGCGTCTCCCGGCCTTGCTCCGCTGCGCAATAGCGCCCCGCCGGGCGGGACGGCGCCGCAGACCACTATATCGCACGTGAGCCGCTCTGAACGGGCCAAGTCTCCGCCGGCAAGCGCTGTACCGGTTCGGTTGGCGAGATCGAGCAAACCGTCATGGAAGCCCTCCACCCACCCGTCGTCCGCCCACTCCGGAAGCGCGAGAGAAAGCAGACAGAAGCGCGGCGAGCCCCCCATGGCGGCGATGTCGCTCAGTCCGCGCGCAAGGGTCTTGTGACCGATGTCCGCCGGAGCATGGGTCTGGCGCAGGAAGTGGACATTCTCGATGAGCATGTCGGTCGTGAACAGGAGGTCCTCCCGCGCGCCGGGGGAGCGTACGATTGCGCAGTCGTCACCGATGCCGAGAACGACGCCGGACGCTTTGGGGATACTGATCCGCCGCCGAAGTTTGTCGAGCACTTCCCGTTCGCCGCGCATCTCTGTATAATAAGGGGAATCCGCGGCGCTATCGTCTAACGGTTAGGACAGAGCCCTCTCAAGGCTTAAATACGGGTTCGATTCCCGTTAGCGCTACCAATTCTTCAATTACTTACAGGCAGCGAGTGACCAAAAGTGACCACGCGCTAAAGACTGAAGTTGCTACGCGCTTCAGTGGGCCCTCTCCTCTTTGCCCTCCTCACTCCGTTTCTGAAACTCCTCCCACGCCTTCGCCGCGCGATCATCGTGACCTGGCAGAGCATGCGCATAGACAGTTGCCGTCACTTGCGGGTTCGTGTGCCCGAGGCGCTTACTCACATCGGGCAGCGGCACTCCGGCTGCCAGCAGGTGCGAGCCGTGGCTATGCCGTAGCGTGTGCAGGCTGGCACCCTTAGGCAGCTTGAGTCTGCGGCAGAGCAGCGAAACGGCGGCAGACACGGAATCGGGCTTGAGCGGCGAACCATCGGGGTTGCAGAAAACCAGTTCGCCTTGATAGGTGTCTCCGAAGTGCTTCCTGTATGGTATCTGCGATGCCCGCTGCGATTCTAAGGCACGGATCGCCGATGCCGGCAACGATATGGTCCTTTCGTTTCCTGCCTTGCATTCCTTGAAGAACAATCCCTGCCTGGTTTGCGAGAGAGACCGTCCTATAAAGATCGTCTTGCCGTCGAAATCGGGCCATCGTAGCGCCAGCAGTTCACCGCGGCGGGCCCCAGTTGCGGCGTCCAGTTCAAGGAAGGCCGCAAGTCCCCACGTGGAATTTGCGCTTCCAAAAAGCACCTCCTGCTGGCTCGGCATCAGCACGGGCTTTGGCTTCTTGCGGACCTTAGGAGGCTTGCTCGCGCGAACGGGGTTGGTCTCAGCGATCTGCCATTCGATGGCGCGCTCGTATGCGCTCGAAATCATACTGGCGATATTGCGGACGCTCTTGGCGCTTAGCGGGCGCGCGGCCTTCGTCTTTCGGTGATGGCCTCCGCCTGACAGAAGCCGGTTCCATTCCCGACTCAAGTGCAATGGCTTGATTTCGTGATATGGGAGCGCCAATAGAGCGCTGTCCAAGTACGATACTTGCTCGCGGTACCTCTCCAGCGTCTTGGGAGCAAGGTTCTTAGCGCCGTGTTCGCTGAGGAATTCTTCGAGTAGTCCTGCGAGCGTTTTCGGTAGCGCCTCAGGACCTTCCTGCTTCAGCTCGTGCTCGCGCAGGACCTCGATGCGTCTTGCGGCTTCGGCTTCCAAAGCCTCTTTCTTGGAAGCGAAGCCACTCTTTCTGATCGGGTCTCTGCGGTGGCGCGTCGAGCCAGGGCCATCGAACTTGTACATCCACACTATTGCGCCGGATCTCAGTTTGCGCTTGTGGACGGGCATATGCTTACGATATTACTCTTCTCACCGAGGGTCTGCTCCCATCTTTCAAAAGCAGCCCGCGAAACGATGTACTTCCTTCCGTGGCGTACGTGCGGGATCGTCCCGTCAGCAAGCATCTGGTAAACTTTGGGTGCGCACACACCGAGGCGCTCTGCTATCTCCGGCACCTTCAAGGTGGTTCGCACTTGAACACATGCCTCCCGGACAGTGAGCGGAAGTTCTTCTCGATCGAACGCGATGTCGGGGGGCGCTTGGCCGCCCGGATTGGTTTGGGGGAGGGTTTGCCGCATTCCCTTTTGTACGGCATGTTCTAGATTCCACCAAATGAGTTGCTTTGATACCTTTCAGGCTCCTCAATGTATATGGCGCCAGACGACTTACGGATAACCCTAAGCCATCGTGGAACACGAGGTAGGGAAATCGGCTCTACGGGGCCCGTCAGTTGAATGTTGAGGTGGCTCACGAGGTGTACCAACCTGCCGGTTGTCAGTCCCCAGAGTCGGCGGATCTCAGGGTGAGGTCTAGGTTATTGCACGCGCGAGTCCGGCGCGAGGTCAACCATGCAGTACCTCCCTTTCGAAGCTATGTCCGCTATAGCGTAGCGACTGTTTCAAGGGCTTTCTCAATCTGCATGTCCTTGCCTCTCGCAAGTAGTGCCATGTCGACGTCTACCAGGACGTCAGGGGTGACTCCAGTTCCCTCGATGCAATTGCCCTGCCAGGTATACCAACCCGCAATAGGCATCCGCAGGTAGTATCCGTTCCCCACACGGAAGTTGGCACCACCAAGAACTTCTCCCGCCGTCCGATTTCCCACCAAGACGGCAAGCTGGTTGTCCTTCGCGAATGCCGCGACCATTTCGGCTGCGCTATGGCTGAACTCGTCGATGAGTATCACGATGCGACCATGAAACGATTGCTTACCCAAACCTTCCGTTTCGAGCACCATTGAGCGGTCTCGATGAAGGATCTTGAATTTCACGGCCATGCCGAGCAAACCCAGTTTGCCGGCCGGAATCCTGCCGATTCTGGGAAGGCGCTCTTTGCTCCAACCGCGCTTGATTCCAGTCCTGCTCATGCTGTACCCGATCGGTAACTTTCCCGGGCACAGGTAGCTCATCAGACGCAAGGATCCTAGCCCGCCACCCAGGTTCCCGCGGAGGTCAACTATCAAACGGGAACAGTTCTCCCGCGCCAAGGCTGCGATCGCCGAATCGAGCGCTCGCGCAAAGCTGAGACCCACGGCACCAGGAAAGCTTGCCACCCGGATCATGCCGATCCCGGGAGCTGCAACACGATAGGTAATGCTCTTCGGCTCGATCATTGGGGGCCGGTCTTTCGCCGCTCGATTCGGCACTTCCACTTTGACGCTGCGAGTTCCCGAGCCCTCGATCTCGCCAAGTTGCAGTTCATGAGTTCCGCCCAACTGGAATCTCGGTGAGTTTGGTGGCTCCGTCAGCTTTCCATCGCATGAATAAAGGACGTCGCCAGGCTTGACGCCCGCTCTGTGGGCTGGCCCGTCTTCGATGATGTTGAGGAAGACCCACCGGCGGTTGCCGCTGATCTCCATCGCCCGCAGCGACGCATTTATTGCATGCTGCGGGGGAACCCGGTCTCCGACTTTGTGATAGAAGGCAGTGTGGCTGCTGCCGAGTCCCAGCAAGATCGATCCAACCCCATTCTCGAAAGCATCCCGCGAAGGCGCGGCGACGACCTCATCTAGTCGTCTATCAAACTCTCGAGTCCAAGGGCCGTAATCCTGCGACGGATTGGCGACATTAACGTGCTTTGCGAGAACTAGCGATTTGATCTTGCCCGCAATCGCGGCTCTCTCTTCTCTTGTTAGGCTGGGTTCAGTTGCTGTCATTGTCGACCTCGCTAAATCGGTTTGGACGCTCCTTCAAGTACGAACGCACCCCAGTGGTAAGGAAGTGCCCGTGTACCGAACGTGCGCACCACGGCACGCTTCGCTTCGGTAAGCGCTGCCGCTGTGTCCTTGCCTGAAGCCAAGCCTTGATAGAAGCGCTTCATCAGAAATGCCGAAACCGTATCGTCGACAGACCAAAGTGTCGACACCACGCTCTTTGCCCCAGCCAAGAGGAACGCGCGAGATAGTGTTGCCGCCCCATCCTGACCCTGAAGGCGACCCACTGCCGTATCACACGCCGAAAGCACGACGACCCGCGCGTTGAGGCGCAGATGCAGTACTTCTGAAAATTGGAGAAGCCCATCCTCATTGGCGCCCGGATCGCTCAAGAGGATTAGCGCCGCGGCATCCGGTTGCAGGGTGTTTGCGACTCCGTGAACCGCCATGTGGATTACGCTCCTGTTTCCCAGGTCAGCCTTTTTGAAAGCAGCTTCGGTTGCTCTCACTCCAAGCAGAAGCGTGTTGCGACTCTTGCTACCAGCTAACCCAGCAGCAGTGACGACTTCCTCCTCGGAACCCGGAAGATTTCCGAGTCCCGTGGCTTCATAGCCCCGCGTAGTAGCGATCTTCAAGGCATCCCGATCGTATGGGACGCCGCCAATGCCGAGGAAATTCCTCGCAACGACTTTGGGTTCGGACTCTGTCTGCAGAGAGTAGAAGGCCGAAACCGATGGGGCGACGGCGATTGTATGCGTCATCAGGACGTACTGTCCCTGAGGATTGACCAGCGTATCGAAGGGCAAGAGGTTCAGTCGCCCGTCCGGGACAATCGTCAAACGCCGGGCCGCTCGAAGTCCGGGTACCTTGCCGAGCAGCTCAGAGAAGAGACGTTTGCCAAGCGCTGCGGTGGCCTGACGTTTCGTGACGCCATCCAGATATTCGTTCGCCAGCGCACTGATACGCTTCCCGCTTGCGAGCTCGATGGACGTGATTCCGTCCCTGGTCAGAACCAAGCAATATGAGTGCGGTTCACCCAAGACGTACTCGAGTACTATGTGGTCCTTTGCGAGTGATCCCCGGATTCGGTCAAGCGGAACGGGACCATCCTGCTCTGCCGGCTTGACGAGCGGCTGAGCCACTCCTTGAGGTAACCATCTGCCAAGCTCGCGAATGAATAGATCGTTCCGGATACTTCGGATTTCGGTGGCCGACCGCGAAGATGCAATCTTGAGGCGCAACGCGCTGAACTCCTTCTCAAGATTTGGATTTTCACCGTCCAAGCCAGTCAGACCTGATCGAAGCAAGTCAGTGAGCGTTCGCCCCCGTGCGCTTTCGACAACGCTGTAAGTTCGGGCCGGATCCTTGAAGTGCCCTAATAGAAGACCGGCATGATCCGAATAGATACTGCTCATGGCGATTACCAGGCCAGCCTTCACTCGGGGATTGGGCGAGTTGGCGAGCATTGAATCCGCATAGTCGGAAGCTTCGATGAACAACTGATCAGCCTCCTCGTACTTGCCCAGGTCCATTTTCAGGAGCGCGAGCATATGCAGTCGCTCAGGGACCAAGTAGAGGTCTCCGCTGTTTCTAGCCGAGTCGGCAGCTTGCTCTACCATGGCGCCAGCTTTTTCCAGATCGCCCATGGTTCGATAGGTTTCGGCAAGCAGGAACCGGGCGCTCGCCAGAAGACGAGGGAAGCTGCCCTTTTCAGCGAGCTCGATCGCCTCATAGACGAGCGTCAACGCCCGCTGATCATCCTTCCGGTCTCTAGCCAAGCGCGCCATTCTGATCAATGTTTGGCAGAGCTTAACGTTCTTGCGGTCAGCCCGGGCGCGCGCCGTAAGTTCTTCCGCTAACGATAGGGCTTCCTGCGACTTCCCGGCTCCCTTGAGAGCACTGACCTTACCATCGAGGGTGACGTATTGATACCCCATTTCAGGATCGGACCCTGCGACGATCAGAGCTCGATCGAGGTAGGTCAGGGCCTCGTCATAAAGGCCGGTCAAAGCGAGTCCTGTGCCGATCGCCCCCATGAATCGAGACTGCGCGGCCCGGTCGCCACTGGCGACGGCACCCAGTAACGCCCCTGCCACCAATTGACGTGCACTGGCAACGTCGCCTTCAAGAAAAGCCTGAAATCCAAGTTCACCGTTGGCCCGATTCTTCCAGCGTGTGTTGCCGATCTTGTCAGCCAGATCGCGCACCGCTATCCAGTCGCGCTTTGCGCTCGCCGTTTCTAACTCGCCATCAACATCGCCCTTCACGATCAGGCAAAGGAGGCGCAGCTGAGGGTCATTTGTGACGAGGGGGTCCGTCAGCAAACCATCTAGCTCGGCAGAGAGGGCCGGGAGGATTTGCTCTTCCATACTGCTACGCAGTCGGCCAATCTTTGCGTAGAGCGCGTTCCTGAGATCGTAGTTGTTGCGGAAGCCCTCCTCAGCCCTAGAAAACAACTCCCGGGCGTCCGCCCAACTGTACTTGTCGCCCAAGCGAAGGGCACGTTCGAGGAGAGCTTGAGGAGTCTCCTGCGCGCGCGCGAGCGATGCACACAACAGAAACCCAAGTGCTGTCAACTTTCTCATGGAACCTCCGAGAAAGACTGGGAGTAGTATAACGATTCCGACCGCACCGTCGAGGACCGATGCCCGTCTTCCACGCCGAGCGACCTGGCCCTGGGTCGCCGCCCTGCGTCCCAGTCCACGTCGACTCCGCACTTCTGTTGCTCTGGGTCTGCGGAACCAGTTGTCGTCCGAATATGGTTTGAGTAACTACCAAGCTTCAAGGACATCGCTAGAACTCCTCTAAGGGACCAGAGTGACCGGGTAATACCTCCAACCAAAAGTGGCTCGCCGC
Organism: Candidatus Sulfopaludibacter sp. SbA3; assembly: GCA_945893365.1. Taxonomy (GTDB): domain Bacteria; phylum Acidobacteriota; class Terriglobia; order Bryobacterales; family Bryobacteraceae; genus SYKU01. Next base: position 26,130 of record CAMDED010000001.1, read on the forward strand.
AGGCGCAGCAAGTAGCGCCCTGAACTGATTCCGGTGAGATCAGTTCTGATTTGTACGACTACGTTTTGATCGCGCAGGCTGGCTGGTCCCTTTTGAGACACGAGAGGAGAGTCTGCTTCACGAAGAATCTGCATTTCGTACTCTCCCTCTTCGCTTCCAATCGGTAGGTACACCGACAACTCAAGCCGCCGCGCTGGGAGGGAAGCAACATCATCGGCGGGATCTGGTTGCCGATCACCTCGAACGGGAGACCGGTTCCTGAGATCGAGGACAGCCACTTCGAACTCAATTGGGGCGGCTTGCCTAGGAGTCGGCCCCTCTTTAACGACCGTTGGCTCGGGTGCGCGCTGACTGCGGTCTGCTCGGAACGCATAGAACCAGGTTGCGAGACCTGCGGTGATCAGCAGCGTTGCGCAAAGAGCCAAGAGCTTGGTGTTCCTCCAAATCTTTTCTCGGTGAAGGAGGCGTTCATATTCGGCAAAGCAGGGCGAACAGCAGGTCACGTGGTCAATCACGTTCCGGTATTCACTGTCCCCGGCCGCCTTCCGGGCGACGGACCGTAGGGCCTCCCGTGCTGGGCAACCGGTTCTCTCGGCATTGGGGAAGTCAGTTCGGAAGATACGGGCTGCAGCCGCAAGAAGTTGCGGTTCCAGTTCGGGAGGAAACTTCTCGGATGACATTGCCGACATTGGAACTCTTGGGTTCACTGTTGTTCCCGTCCTAGTTTCGCCAAACCGATGCGTAGCAATCGGCTCCGAGCTTTCTTGGCTCCGTTTGCAAATTGTACTTCAGCATTGTGAGCGCTAATCCCAAAGCGCTCCCCGATTTCCGCCCAGGAATCGCCTGAAATCCTAAGGATCAGCATGTCCCGCGTTCGTTCGTCAAGGTAACAAAGCATTTGTTTGAGATAGATCTCGTTTTCTAGAATCGACACCCAATCGTGTTGGGCTCCGATATTCGCGTTGGCAACGGATTCCACGGAGTCCACATACTGTAGCCTGCCTTCACGAATCATCCGGCGGGAGTGCTTCCGGACGAATGCCCAGAACAAGTACGAGTCCAGATTACGAATGGAATTCCGTTTCAGATTCCGCCGGATAGCTCTTGAAACGCAGTGACAGGCCGCCTCCAGGATCTCGGCGGCAGGCGCTACATCCTGCCCGGCATACCGAAGATGCTGGAGGACACGATTCCAGATCCGGTGGGCGGCTTCAAGCACCTCCCGCCTAACCCGGTTGCCCTGTTCATCCGTCTCACTGATCCAGAGCGGCGGGCGTGTGGTTCTCTGGTCCTCCATGAGACGACCTGTTTTCCCCTCCACGCGGTCGTTCGCTACGGAAGGATTGCTTATACAGTCAATAATAGAGAGTCCTTCAAACTTGTAAACCTCAAAAGATTCTTACGCCAGCCTAAGGTCTTTGGCGCAGAGATCCGGTCAGTACGACAAGCCCTTCGTTTGGTTGGGGTTGTGTTTTGAGGTTTTGCTCCCGCAAAGTGCTCTTTATCTTCAGGAGGGCGCCTCTTCATGAAATCCAAAGAGCGAGCTCGACACATGTTTTTTCCCCGGGCCATCGTGGTACTGGCAATTAGCGTGGTCCCTTCATTCCCGCAGGTTCCGACCGGCTCTATTGGAGGTGCGGTTCTGGACCAATCTGAAGCCACGATACAAGATGCCAACGTTACAATTGTGAACCGCGAGACTGGCGCTCAGCGGTCGGCGACCTCGGATTCGGGCGGACTGTATCTCATCGCCGACTTGCCGCCGGGACCCTACGAGGTCAGAGGTGGAGCCAAGGGCTTTCGCACGTTGGTTCAAACGGTCACGATATGGACCGGGCACAGTACAAAAGTTGACCTTCGACTCCCTCTTGGGGTAATCGAGCAAGTTGTCGAAGCATCCGACCGGATACCGGCGCTTGACGATCAACAACACGGGATAGGCAGCATAGTCTCCCGGTTCCAGATCGAAAACTTGCCGCTCAACGGCCGGGAGTTCCTTCAGTTGGCGGTCCTTGAACCCGGCGTCACGTCCGCTCCGACGGCCGGCTTCTTCACTCGGCAATTCGATGTTTCCGTTTTGAGCGCGCCAGCCGAGAAAACACGAGTCACGATGGACGGCGGTCCCATCTATGGTCCGGTGGCGGGCGGCACGCCGCAGAACTTCTCACAGGAGGTCGTTCGCGAGTTCCAGATCTCCACGGTCAACTTCGACCTGAGCACGGGGCTGACCGGGTCGGGCGCCGTTAACGTTGTCACCCAATCCGGTGGAAATGATTACCATGGCAGCGGGTTCTTTTTCTTCCGCGATCACAATCTTGCCGCATACCCCGCGTTGCGTCGAGAGTCGGCGAACCCAGATCCCTTCTTCGCCCGGCGCCAGACGGGCTTCCGTGTTGGCGGGCCACTGAAGAAGGATCGTGCTTTCTTCTTCACTAACTTCGAGCACATGAATCAGGACGGAGTCGTCACCGTACAACCAAGCGTGCCCGACTTTGCCGGATTCGGTGGCATCTTTCCCAATTCCTTTACGGCTGGCCAGGTCACTGCGCGGTTCGATGTTCGAATCAACGACAGGAATAGTCTGTCGCTACGTTATTCACACGACGGCAATGATGGCTTTGTGCCCCCTTCAGGACAAGGAAGTCTCCCGTCGAACTGGAGTCGGACTGCCAATTGGTCCGATCAGAGTGTAGGGTCCCTTACAACCACCCTGAAACCGAATCTGACCAACGATCTCCGCTTTTCCTATTGGTACTGGCACACGCGGAATCTCCCACCAGGACCGAGCGAATGCCCAGGCGGGTGCCTCGGATTAGGAATGCCGGAGATCAGTGTCCTGGGTACCAATTTCGTGTTTGGGAATTACAGGTTTGTGCCGCAAGGCGGAGACTTCCGTCGCTACCACACCACGGACAGCGTGACCTGGCAGATGGGGCGTCACCAGTTGCGCGTTGGCGTCGAGTGGCAGTTTGACCGAGGGAGTGGCTTTCTAGCGCTTGTCGAGCCGGCATCGATGGTCCTATATTCGCCCCAACTCGTGCGGGCCTACAATCTTGACCCTCGAGTTCCGCTTCAGGGGCGAATTCCACTTCCCGCCTCTTTTCGGAGCCTGAACGACCTCCTACAACTTCCTCTTGGAGGCGCTTCCATTGGGTTCGGCGATCCGCGTCAACCCCCATCCTTTCGATCTGACAGCGCGAAAACGGATCACATCATTCGCTTCTACATGCAGGACAAGTGGCGGCTCAAGCCCCGGTTCACCTTGAACTATGGTCTGGCTTATCACTATGAGACGAATCTTGCGAACCACGATTTAAGCAAGCCCGCCTATCTCTCTCCACTCCTTGGAATGGGTGGCCTGGCGCCAACGGCGCCTGACAAGAACAACTTCGCGCCTTCGCTCGGTCTGGCGTGGGCCGTGACTCGGGATCACAAGACCGTGCTCCGGGCGGGAGCGGGTCTCTATTACGAGTTGCCTCTGGCTCTGGACCGGTTGCAGGAGCGGTCGACGATCGGCCCACGAGGAACTGGCAGAATAGTCGTCAACAGCTCTCTGATTCCGAACCCGGTTCCAGGGCTTCCCACAGTTCCGCTCGGGCGGCCGCTAAACTTCCAAGATGGCCCTACTCAGTTCACCGGGGCTCTGCTTCTTTCCATTCTGCCAAGCGTTCGCAGCGGTCTCATACAGCAATTGGGCGATCCCAACAACACTGACCTCTCCATCAGGAATATCGAGGTGTTCAAGCAGGGTAGTAATCTCTTGGCACACGATTTCGTCGCGCCATACGCGGCGCATTTCAATATTGGGATACAAAGAGAACTTTCACGGGACTTCGTTTTGACTGCAGATCTTGTCTTGCAGCGGTTCGTCCATCAGAACGCCGGCAATGTTGACCTCAATCGCTGGAACAGCGCCGCTGGACCGGCGATCCCAGCATGCACCGGGCAGCAGGCTCTGAATCCAACGGCGCAATGCTCGACAGGACCTATCTCAGTACAACTAAGTGCCGGACGTGCTCGATATCAAGGCCTGTTGGTAAGAGCCGATCGACGGTTGTCCCGGGGGGTTCAATTTGGAATCGCCTACGCGTTGTCCAGTAGCGTGGGTTTGGACGAGATTCGGAACAACGCCAATTGGTTCGAGAGTTTCGGGCCGACTGCGGGTGATCGACGGCATACCCTCACCGTCTCCGGCATCATGGACTTGCCATTGGGGTTCCGACTTTCCCACCTCTCTACCTTTGTCAGCAAGCCGGCATTCCGCGCCCAGGTCTTTGGGCTCGACCTCAACGGGGATGGCACAATCAACGACGTCTTGCCTGGAACGAAGTGGAACGAATTGAACCGAGGGGTGAACGAGGCGGATCTGAGCCGGCTTGTTGCGGACTATAACAGCACGTTGGCGGGGAATCGTACTCCAACGGGCCAGGTGATTCCGAGGATCAGTCTTCCGGCAGATGTCGTCTTTGGAGACTCGGCATTCTCGATGGATATTCGGCTTGGCAGGGTATTCAGGCTGCACGAACGATACGAGTTGAACATCTTTGGCGAAGTCTTCAACGTGCTCAACGTCGCCAACCTCACGGGATACGGCACGAATCTCCTCGAACCCTCTGCGTTTGGGCAGCCCGCCAGCCGAGCAACGCAGGTGTTCGGATCGGGCGGGCCACGAGCTTTTCAATTCGGGGCCCGAATCAGTTTCTAATCGACGCAGTTCACGGGAATTCACGTTCTGCTAGCACTGAGCGCTACTCGTGTGCCCATTGGCGGCTACTGCGGATTGCCGTCCATTTCGCCGTGCGCCCCGCAGTCAGGCGCAAACGCCGTGGTTGAATTAGCCGAGTCTCAAATGCACGGATCGGGCGGTTGTCATGTCGAAACCATTTGTTCCTTCCCCGAAGTCCTACCACCCTTGGTCGCCAGAATGGGCTGTGGCAGATGCGCGGAGGCGCTATCCGCCATCAAACGGAGGGAGGCGATGAGGAATTGGACGACCAAGGAAGCGAAGGTGGTTCTTGAGTGGGCGCGTGAACCAGTCGGCGAGAGAACGCACATTGACCACATAGCAGCTCAGTTGAATCGGTCTACGCGAGCAGTGCAGGAATTCCTGCGGCGAGTGCTCCCCGAAGGACAACGGCCTTGGGCCGAAAGGCCCAGATGGGAGGCAGATGAGATCGCCGCTCTTCAACTCGACGTAGGGACCGTGACTACCCGGTCTGGGGCTGCGATCAAGCAGTATGTCAAGCGTCACCAGTGCATCGCGGCTACAGTGGGCTCGGATGAAGACTCGGAACGAACCGCGCTTTCGGTTACCCAAGTCGCCAAGGATCTCGGTCTCTCCCGCGCGTCCGTGTATCGTCTGCTCAAGCGTGGTGCCCTCCGGCGGTTCAAGGGCGGCGTGGCGGAGACGTCGTTCTGCGACCTCTTACGCGAGCACCCAGAAGCCATCCCATACTCGACGCTCCCACGCGATCAAAAGGAATGGTTAGTTCTGAATGGATACTCGGATCCTTCGCTTCCGGTAAAACGGCCCAGCGTTAGGGGGCTTCTTGACTGAGGTCAGCCTCGAAGATATGCGAACTCCGGAAGCAGATCGAATCGCTGCATCACTTGCTCGACGCTTTCACCGCGCTGTTCGATGTTCGCCAGATCGAGATTCCCCAGCGACGACGCCATCTGAAGGTGGCGGACGCGACCGGGATCAATCCCCATCAAACGGCAGCAAGTTGCGTCAGCGGCGACTGGATCATCTGCGAAGACAAGGCAGCCAAGACGTCGCATCGGACCGTGCAACGGCCCATTGCCTTCCATGGCCTCAATCCCATCGGCGATAACAAAGTGAATCGGGACGGACACTGCGAGCTCGACGATAGAGTTGTCGATGCCCTGCCAGTGCAGAACGTTTTTTGGCCAGCCATAGATCGAGCCGGGCAGAATTCCGAAAGAGTTCTTGAGACTCAATGTGACGCCTGCCCAATGATGAGTCTTGATCTTCGGCATAGAGATCACGACGTCCGCAGACTGGACGGTCGTGGGGAGCCAGAGTTCTTTCAATTGAGTCAGCCCCGTTCCGGGTACCACGCGGGTGACTGAATCGAAGTTGAGATCGACGAAGCTGGCTCGTTTGAGAATCTCAAGCTGCGCTCCCAAACCGCTTTCGTGCAGCAAAAGGTCCGTGTCCCGAATGTGACCGGGGCCTTCGGCCACGATCACCGAGGCTGCACCCAGCCTGTAGAGCGCGTCGATGACCGCCGCAATCAACATCGGGTGTGTGTTGATGGGGGCCGCCGGTGAGTACTCAACGAGATTCGGTTTCAGAAGCACGCGCTTCCCTTGAACCGACGGTCTCACCAGTTGAAGGCCATGCTCGACGACCGGTGGCGTCCGTTCGTAGCGGTCACAGTGAAGAACCGCGACATGGGACCGTCGCGGCCTTCTGTCCGGGACATGAGACGCCTTGAATTGATGGATCGCTAGACCAGACGTAGCCGCCAATGCGGCCGCACCCACTAATGAACGGCGTTTCATCGGGAGGGCTCCTCAAATGTGTATGGGACGTCTTCCAATGCGAGCGCCACCAGCGCGAGAACGCGGTGAGGCAACTGGTCGACCTTCGCGGTGGCGGAGTGCTCGAGACGGTTCTTCAGGTGATCCACGCCTTGGTGCCCATGCGCTGAGAGTGCCATCACGGCCCATGCCAAAGAGTACGGTGAAGGAGATCCTTCGAGGCGAGTCCCAAGGTAATCCAGCGATCTGCGTAACAAAACCTCGTGGCCAGGACTACCGTTGCGCAACGCAAGGAGTGCCATTGCGGTGAAATCGGGGTGTGGATCTAGGTCGACTCCAAAGACTACGGAGTTGCCGGCGTTCCAGCCTCCTTTGGGACACGCCCGATCCAGGAGCATCGCAATCGCGGGCGCGGTACGCGTGGACTCCCGGTGCCATTCCCGAAACGCCGCGACGGAAAGCGCGGTGGGAGCGACCCAACTCACGGTATCAGGAACCCACGGCCATCCAGATTTCAAAGGGTCGAAACGAACTTGCCTGTCAAACAGACGGAACTTCCACTGCCAGAGCCAATGAGACTCAATGCCCCGCAGTTCCGATAGCCACTCGAATGCGCGTTCGGCCGCGCGTCTGACCGCCGTAGTTTGAAACGGTCGAATTGCCAATAGCGCCAGCGCGGTGTGAAAGGCGCTCAGCGGTCCAATGTTGGGAAGGGCCGACCAAGCGCCGGAGCGATGTTGCGTCCCGAGCAATGCGTGAGGGTCCGCTCCAGAATTCCTTAGCGCTAGGAGACTCAACGCCGTGTCTTCGATCCCGTGGCCGGAGGTCGTGGTGAGCCGTTGGAGTATGTGGCTGCGAATCGTCACACAGGATATTACGCTCATTCGGGCCCAAATAGTGTCAGTTCTCAGTAAAGCTCCGTGTGATGTCCTGGCCGTCGCACGTTCGCGGGATGACCCAGGCGTACAGGGCACAATCATCTGCGGGATGTCGAGACGGTCTCAAGTCTGTGGGATGTCACTCGTGTTCAGGATCAAGTTCGTGCGGGATGTCAGCCAGTGTCTCACGGCTGCGGGATGACCGGCCGTGTCGCATTGGTGGGGGATGTCTCGCGCGTCCAGCATGAAGTCCCTGAGCGATGTCACGAGCGTCTCCAGATTGGGGGATGAACACTGGTGTCGCGCCGATGTGGCATGTCTCGCGTGTTCGGCATGAAGTCCTTGCGGGATGTCACGGGCGTCTCACATACGTGGGATGTCCGCCCATTATGCCTTTCTATTGACAAGTGCGCGGCGACGAACTTGCGTGGCTCGAAGGATTCCCGGCGAGAGAAAGTGAAAGCTCAGTTTGTCTTTGACCGATCGCGCCGTATCCTTTTCTCAAATGTTCGCAACACCGCAGAACGTCGCCACAGGGCTCCGCGAGGCCGGCTACGCGACGGACCCCGTCCTAGTACAGATCATCTGGCTCGCAACCAAGATGCAGAAGCCGATCCTGGTCGAGGGTCCCCCCGGAACGGGCAAAACCTACTTGGCTCAGGCATTCGCGGCGGCGGCGAGGACCGACCTGATCCGGCTGCAGTGTTTCGAGGGAATTACCGAGAAGCAGGCTATCGGATCGTTCGACGAGGCGCTGCAACGCCTCTACTTGGAGACGCAGGTACACGTGATAGACCGCGAATGGGACAAGTTGCGATCGAGCCTGCACACGCTGGATTTCTTCACTCAAGGTCCTCTGCTACAGGCCGTATTGCAACCGAAGCCGATTGTGTTGCTGATCGACGAACTCGACAAGGTGGACCAGAAGTTCGAGGCACTGCTGCTGGAGATCCTCTCGGATTGGCAGGTTACGATTCCGAAGCTTGGAACGGTGAAGGCCAAGACAATTCCGTTCGTAGTGATGACTTCGAACCAGGAGCGGCGTTTGGGAGACCCGCTGCGCCGGCGCAGCCTCTACAAAAGGATCGAGCACCCGGACGTGCGGAAAGAAGCGGAGATCCTCGACATCCGTACCGTGGACGCGCCTCTTGAGTTGAAAGCACAGGCTGTAGGGCTCGCGCAGGCCTTGCGCGGCTACAACTTGGTCAAGCCGCCCTCGATCGACGAAATTGTTCAATTCGTCCGAGCGTTGCAGCTATTGGGCGAGACCGAAATCCGGGCAGAGACGCGCGACGTATTGCTGCCGTTCCTGGCGAAGACGGAAGAGGATGTCAAACGATTGCTCCTCAAGGACGGCTTCAAGAGTCTAGTGGTGACGGCTCTAAAGTATCGGGATGAGGCGTTGGCCGCCATGAGGGTCAACAGTGGAGCTGCTGCATGAGATGGTTGGCATTCCTTTTGTTGGCTGGAAGCTGTTGCCTGGCCCAGCCTGCCGAGGTCCGGCGGTGGACAGATTATTGGGCCGCCGAGTACGGGGTTGAACGCGAGCTTGTATACGCGGTCATCGAGGCAGAGTCCGGTGGGGATCCCAAAGCGATATCGAGTGCTGGAGCTGCTGGAGTGATGCAACTGATGCCTGATACGGCCGCGGTGTTCCGAGTCCGAAACCGATTCGATGTACAAGACAATGTACGGGCTGGTGTTGCTTACCTGGCATGGCTACGGGATCTGTGTGGTGGAGACCGGCGGCTGATCGTTGCCAGCTACATCGCCGGCCAGAACCGGGTACTTCGGCTTGGACTCAACTTCGCTTACTCGAAAGACATTCACGAATACGTCACGCGTGTCGCGTACTTGTATCGTCGAAACCGTTGGGAGACGTTGCTACGAGAAGGAGTGGAGGCAAGATGAAGCTAGGTGTTTTTCTCGCAGGTACGGCGCTGATCTTCGCGCAGACCCAGGTCAAGCCCGTCGTGAGTCAACGAACCGTGAATGAGCAGGTGAACGTCGTTCGATTGGCTCCTCGCTATGCCACGGCGATCCGACTGCCTGAGCCTGTTAGCTCTGTCGTAGTTGGCGACCCCGTCAAATTCCTGGCGGAGCATTCGGACAAGGAGCCGACTCTGGTTCTGGTCAAGCCTGTCTCCGACGATCACTCTGAGTCCAACCTCTTGGTTACGACCGTGAACGGGCGGCATTTGAGCTTTCTATTGCGGAACGAAGGAGGTGGAGCGCATCCGCCGGTGGACTTCGTCGTGAACTACCGTCCCGCAGGGTCGTTCCTGGTCGAGGAAAGTGCGCTTGGGGCGGCGGAGGTTCCGGGAAGTGCACCTCTTGCGCCGGTGCGCTCCATTGCGGTCTTGGAGCCGGTATCTACTGGAGTTCCACGCCTTGGTGGGACGCCTGAGCGGGATGGGCTCACCGCGTTGTTGGAACGGCAGCAACGGGCCCAGTTGCCAACGCTCTTGGGGATGCGGACGACGACGCCCGACGGGAAGGGGGATCTCGTTAAGGTGGGAATCTCGGAAGTGCTCGATCGGGGCCGCCAGGTGGCCGTACTGTTTTCGGTCGTCAATCCGCAGGCCCACGCGATCGAGATCCTGCCCCCGCAAATCCAATTGGCTGGGAAAGTGAAGAAAGGCTTTCCTATCAAGCATAGCCGCTGGGGCACGAGCCAACAACTTGTCGTCGAGGATTTCCGGCTGGTGCGCCGCCGCATCGGACCGGGTGAGCGGGTGGATGGTGTTGTCGTGTTTGCGCGCCCCAATTTCAAACAATCGAATGAAACGTTGTTTCTTCAGATCGCGGAGAGTGGTGCTGTGGACAAGCCGGCACTCGCTCCAATCGGGTTCGGAGTTTCAGCCATCAGGAAGGAGATGAGCCATGTCGAATGATCCGAGAGACGAAAAGCTATCCCAGGGGAACGAAGAACCGGCAGCGGTGCCCGAACTGAATCCAGATCCTAACGCACAGCCGGGTGCTGTAGTGGCTGGTGACGAGCCTGGAGAGACTAGCGTCAGGGACAGGATTGAAGGGTTTGCGGCTCGGTTTCGCCGCCCGGCGGGGTCCGCGCGGGACCAGAAGGCGGGCGACCGACTTCGTGGGGCGCTGATTCTCGGGGCTACTACGATCGGCTGCCTGTTTCTTTTCTTTGGGCTGTTCACAACGACGTCGGACTCCTCCAAGAAAGAGAGAAAGACACAGCCTAGTTTGGGGAGACCGGAGGGAACGGCCACGGCGGCCGAGGCGGCCAACAGGTCAGTCGTCCCGCAATTGAACGTCACGCAGCAGCCAAACGAGGAAACAGGGGAACTTACCGAAAAAGATCTCCTTGGAACCATGCGAAACCGCGGGACACCGCCTCCAGCCGAAAACACACCAAGGCCGGTGGCTACGGCGAAACAACTGCCAAGCCGCGCCGCGCCGAAACCGCCGCTGAGCAGCGTTGACTTCGAGGATCCCGCGTTGGCTGAGGCATACCGCCGCCAAGGGCTGACGCCTCCGCCGCAGAGGACCACGGACGTGACGGACTGGAACGCCGCGATAGCCGAATATCAGGCCAAGCAGAATCCAAAACCGGCGACAGCGGGGCCGACGACACCAGCGCCGGTCTCGAATCCGAGCGAAGCACTGCGGAAGTCATCGTTTGTCTACGTGCGCACCACTGTCCCGACCGTCACGGGCGGTGGTGGTGGCCCCATGCCAACAATCCAACCACGGAAGCCGACTGCATTGCTCGCTCAAGGGACGAAGTTGGTGGCCCGGCTACAGTATGCCGTCAGTTCCGCCGCGAAGGTGCCGGTGGTCGCCGTCATTGAGTACAACTACGAACAGAATGGGGACCTTGTCATTCCCGCCGGCACTAAGGCATACGGAACCTTGTCGCAAGCCACGCCGCAAGGGTGGGTAAATATCCGATTCGACGCTCTCGAATACCCAGGCGGGGAACAAGAGAAGATCAATGGCTCTGCCTTGAGTATGGAACAGGGTGTGCTCCAAGGACTCGTCAATGGAAAGAACACGGGCAAGAAGTTCCTGACCCGCGCACTTACAGGCATTGGCACGATCGCCGCTTTTGCGGTGGGTGGCCGTGGGCTGGGCGGCCAACTGGATAACTCCGTTCTGCTGCGCGAACGTTTGTCGTCGAATGTTGCGATGGCCGGTGAGCAGGAGTTGGCCATGCTGGCCTTCCAACAGAACATCGTGGTCACGGTGCCGGCGAACACGCGGTTCTACATCGTGCTCAACGAACCGGGCGTTACCGCGCCCGCGCCGCGCCAGGACGCTGTGGCAAGCAGTGGACCTGCGGCTCTTTCTGCCGCGCAGGAGGTGCCGCCTGGGTCACCTCTGGCGGGGATGTCGCCCCAAGAGTTGCAGGAACTCATCTCCATCCGCAACGAAATGCGCGAGATGAACCGGCTCATCAAACTGCAGAATCCACAGAGTCTCCCTCAACAGGAACCAGAGAAGTAGTTCCCAGATAAATAGTTGGCAAAATGCGGCATTGGCCTCTTTTCGTCGCGCCCAGAATCGTCTATTCTGAGGATGCTCGATCGGAATGCGCCCATGCCGCAGTTTGGTTTCATGAGTCCGTGGAGTTGGCTGTCCTACAGAGTCGGTTGGCTCTTCGGGGCTGGTGTAGCCAGAGCCGGACATGAGGCGCGCTACCTCGCCAACAGGGCAAAGACCGCATCGGCCGTCGAGAGATCTGCCTGGCTGTACCGTTGCGTGATTTCGTGCGCCTTGATTGGCACTGAGTTCTTCATCGCAAGATTGTTCTTCGACTCGCGGCTGGATCATGCGTTATCCTTTCCGCTTGCGGTCGCGGTGTTGCTTGCGCTCCCGCGCCCTCGCGTCAGATGGCCTTTACTGACGGCGCGGGCGTTTGTACTGGTAACGCTGCTTGCGATTCTGGAGAGGCTACACCTTCGGGCGCTGAAGAGCTACCCGAGTGCAGTCGGGCCTTGGGAGCAGGCCTACTCGGTTGGCTCCATTGTCCTGATGCTCGGTTTGTGGATTTGGGTGCTGCTCGCGCTACGACCAAGGTCGAGATCCGTGACGCTCGCGGGAAGCGCTCCGCAGAGTGAACCAGCAGTGCGCTGGCGTAATGTCCCGCAGATCAAGATGCAGGATGTTGGAGGATCGGTAAACGCGAAGGAAGAGACCTTGGCAATCGCGCGGAACCGTCTCGCGAGACAGCAAGGCCGAGTCGTCCAGAACGGGATACTCTTCCACGGACCGCAAGGAACTGGCAAGAACCTCCTGGCCGAAGCTATAGCCGGCGAGTTCGGTGCCAACTTCTTTCACGTTCGCTGCCCGGAATTGGTCGGCCAGCAGACAGGCTCCGGCGCGGAACGCATCCGCGGAGTTTTCGAATCGGCCGCTGCAAATCGGCCGATTGTGCTCTTTCTTGACGAGATCGACTCGATCGGCAGCCGAAAGCAAGTGCAAGGGTACGGCACGGATTCCGGTGGAGGCGGCCGAGAGTACAACTCGCTGGTCACGCAGCTCATGCAGTCGATGGACCAGTACCGGCATATGGACGGCCTGTTGATCGTAGGGGCAACCAACTATCTGGACAGTCTTGAGCCCACGCTGATTCGGGATGGACGGTTTGACGCGAAGATCCGCCTCGACTTGCCGAGCGAATCGGAGCGCAAGGAGATACTTGCCGTCCACTTAAGAAAACACCGTTCCGGGACCTTTGATCTAGCCGCTATTGCGAAGCGGACGCCGGGATGGAGTCCCGCCCGCCTGGGAACCTTGGTGGATCGAGCGGCCTTGTCGGCGCAGGGGAAATCAATTGAGGAACGGCATCTTGTGGATGCGCTGGAGCGTGCCGGCGGCCGAGACCACGGATTGATCGAGCCGGTGGGATGGGACGATGTCGTGCTGCCGCGCTCGGTGGCCGATGATTTGCGCACTCTCTTAAACCTCATGACGCCCGGACGCGCTGAAGAGTTGTCGCTACCGGCGCCGACGGGTCTCATTCTTGTCGGGCCGCCTGGGATCGGGAAAACGCTGGTAGCAAAGCTGATCGCATCCCAAGCCAAGCGCAGTTTCTATGCGGTGAGCCCCAGTGACGTTCTCGGCAGCGCGGTTGGCGGGTCAGTGAAACGGCTCTCCGAGATTTTTCAGAGGGCCAAGGACAATGCTCCCTCCATCGTATTCTTTGACGAGATGGACGGTCTGTTCCCTCAACTCAACGGCCAGATGAATCAACATGATGTTCAGTTGGTCGAACAGGCGCTCATCGAAATCAGCGCGCTGAAGTCCGAGCACCAGATATTCCTCGTGGGCACAACGAACTATCTGAACCGGATCGACCCGCGAATTCTTCGTGGGGGCCGTTTCAGCGAGAAGGTGGAGATTCCGGTTCCAGACCAGGCCGGTTACCACAAGCTTGTGGCTCGATACCTCGGAAAGGCTCGTCTCGGTGCGGGGTTGACAGTCCAGACTCTTGCCGAACGGGTGACCGGGATGTCGCCCGCCGACCTCGAAGCCACCATACAGTCCATGAAGCGGGTCGCCATGCGGCGCATGGCTCCGAACTCCAAGGAACTACCTCCGCTCGATCCAGCCGATCTCGACGAAGCGCTTGGCCGAGTTCAGCCTCGATTCTAACTTGCTCTTTAGCAAAAGAAAACTCCCTCAACACTTAATCTTCCTCAACGCCGTCGATCATGACCTGACGAGTCATCCGACCTCCGGGGCGGACGCCGGCGACCACGCCGTCTGCTGGGATCTGCCAGCTTTCGCCATATCTCAGCGATCGGCGTTTATCGTCAACTTGTCACCGAACAGCCCAACTTCCAGTTGTCGCGTGATCCGGGCGGAGACACTTGACTGCTTCCCAGAACGTCGTTTGTATCTGGACTGTGGATCCTCGCGTCCATTTGCCGAAGTCTGCGCAGGAAACTGATAACTTACCCAGATTCTCATTCCATCGATCGCAGTTCGAACATAGCGGTTAAGCCGCGGCCGGTTGCTGAGGCGTCGTATAATCTCCTGCATGCGGTTTGCTTTAATTGCGCTCTTTTGCTTGTGCTCAGCAATCGCGCTGCACGGACAGACGCTGCCTGACCTTCGCCCCCCGGCGCAGACCTACATCTACGATTTCGACGCAACCTCGGCGGTAGCTCCCGTTGCTCCCGCCCTCAACCTCGGCGCGACGTTTTCCATTGAGTTCTGGATCATGCTCAATCGGGACAGCGTGGACCCGCAGTTTATGCGCGTGTTCCAGAAGGAAGCCGGAGTGCAGTTGGAAATCGACCGGGGAACGCACGAGCTGAGTTACTCTCAGGTGACTGCCGAACCAAACAGCTCTCGCGGCGCGCACATCGGCGTCTCGCTCGTCGCCGCCCGTTGGTATCACGTTGCGATCGTCAGCAATAATCTTCGGGTCACGCTGTACCTCAACGGCCAACAACAAGCGACGATGACCGCGGCGGGGCCACCGGCGGTCAACACATCGCCGTGGGTGCTCTCTGGCCAGGTTTATGGGAAGAAAGATGGGACCGAGCTTTGCTGCGGATTCCCTGGTAGCTTGCGGCAGTTTCGGATATGGAGCCGGGCACTCCCTACCGCCGAGATTGCATCGGTTGCCACCAAGGTCCTCTCTGGGAGCGAGCCAGGATTGATCGCCGACTGGCCTCTGGATGATGGACGGGGGACGGCGGGCCGCGACGTTGGGACGAACCACCTGGCATTGACGCTGCGCCCTCGGGGCACTCCCATCTGGCTTAGAACGGAGTTTGTGGAAGATCCGGTCTTTCAGGTGCGCAAGTTGGCGATGCCTGCAGGCAGCATCCAATTCCCCATGACTATCCCGATCGACTTCGACTCGGACGGGGACGCGGACTTGCTTGTTTGTCAGGCGGCCCTCACCACTACGGCTGAACTCCCGTGTTCGGCGTTTCGTAACGATGGAAAAGGGACCTTTAGCGACGCTACTTCGCGAGTTTTGGGATCGAACGGCCCGCGATTCAACACGCCTCGCGATTTTGTGGTGGCGGACTTCAATGGCGACGGACGAGCCGATGTCGTCATCGCCAACAATACCGATTGCACCGACTGCGCCGGCGGTTCCATATATACCGGGGCGCAAAGCCGCCTTCTGTTTCAGACTCCCGACGGACGCCTGGAGGACGTGACCGCCACTCACTTTCCCCAGCGGCTGGTGTTTACGCACAACATCACAGCCGCGGACATCGACGGCGATGGAGACCTCGACATCTACATGGCGAACTTCATAGGTGTCGGCACGGGTCCGCCTGAGATCTATCTGAACGATGGCCAAGGCCACTTCGTGGCTGGTGAAGCAGGCCGGCTGCCTGCGATTCTCCGTGTTGAGCCCGGGGCATTTTGGAGCGTTACCGCCCGGTTCATCGACGTAAACAACGACGGACGTCCCGATCTGTTCGTGGGCGCGAATGACAAGACCAACCGGGCGCGTGACCTCTTGCTGCTGAACGATGGCCGTGGGTTCTTCCAGCTCGCGCCCGAAGGCGCGTTATCCACACGGTACGGCGGCCGGAACTGGGGCACCGTGAGTATCCGAGTCGCGGATTTCGATGGGGACGGCTGGCAGGACGTGATCAGCACGGTGAATGCGGAGGGCTACTCCGAGGGAGCAGTCCAGATTCTGCTCAACAATCGAGATGGATCATTCCGGGACGCGACCGAACTCATCGTCCAACCTGCCTGGGAGCGGGGCGGATTTCTTGGTTCCGGCGGTAATCTCACCTATGTCGACCCGAGCTTCCCCGCCGATTGGAACGGCGACGGCTTTCTCGATCTCCTGGTCCAAGGCGCCAGTCAACCCTCACGCCTGTTTCTGAATACGGGACCTGCGCGGGGCGGCCGTCTGGTGGATGTTTCCGACCTGCTGCCCGACACGGCCGATTATTTTGCAGTCGCCGACTTCAATGGGGATCGCCAACTGGACGTCGTAGCCTGGCGGATCGATTGCTGCAATCCGACGTACCTGGAGACTTGGCTCAACGCCCGAAAATTCACACTCACCGCTGACTGGATTCCGCCGGCGCCAACGGGTCCTTTCTTCCTCCGGGGCAGCGTACTGAGTTCGGCCACGTTCTCCGCCAACGCGTTGACTCCGGGCGAGCTGGTGACCATTTTTGGACGCGATTTTGGCCCCGCGAGTCTAGTGATCGCAACGCCCGCGGGAGGAAGATATCCGACGGAGCTGGCCGGAACCCGCGTTCTCTTCAATGACGTTGCAGGGCCCATGGTTTATGCCTCGTCCGGGCAAGTGAGTGCCGTCGTTCCATTCAACGTCGTGCCCAAATCCCGCGCCGACGTTGTGATTGAATTCCAAGGGAGGCGATCCTCTCCCGTATCAATTTACGTCGCGGGCAGCGCGCCGGGGTTGTTCACCCTCGATAGCAGCGGCGCCGGCTCAGCCGCGATTCTCAACGTCGATCCGGTCACCGGAGCCGTCACTGTAAATGGTCCGCAGAATCCAGCGCCGCGCGGTGGGATCATCGTGGCCTATCTCACGGGCGCTGGGCAGACGGTTCCTCCGTCCGTCGACGGGGTCATGGCGGAAAGCGCGGGACGACTCTCGCTACCCGTGGAGGCGAGCTTGGACTGGCCCGCCTACTTGCCGGTGGAAGTGCTGTATGCCGGGCCTGCGCCAGGAATTGTGGCGGGGGTCTCACAGGTCAATTTGCGCCTGCCGGATAGGCCCATGCCGAGCGGCGCCCATTCGTTGTATGTCTCCGTCGGCGGCATCTGGAGCCAGTCGGCCGCCACCGTTTCGATTCGCTGATCAGGTGTGGCGCGATTTTGAGTCCCAATCTTAAGGTGGGAAGTACCCTCTGGGCGCAGAACGTTATCAGGCGCCGAGCCCTCTTTGCACGAGCGGTCCCCAAGTCGGCTTCTTCGAAAATGGCCGGTTGATTCGCGGCTAACGGCGTAGTGTCTACCGTCAGGTCCCACTTGGACGAATAGTCGCCTACTCGCGGAAGTGCCACCATCGGTGCCTGCCCATGATTACCCGTTTCTGGTCGGCTGGTGTCCACTTGAGTAATCGGCGCTACGTCGTGAGGCCGCCTGAACTGTTTCAGACAGTTGCAAACTCCCACGCAACTCGTTTTGTGGTTTCGAAAACCTCGTGTATGTTCCTACTGTGCTCGGGTGAATGCCTGGGCCGAATCCGAATCGAACGTTACAGGAGGTATTTCTCATGTTGAAACTTTCGGGAACGAGCCGGCAGCGGGCAGCAACCTTGCTGATGGCCGTCCTATGTCTTGTTGTGTTTTCGCAAGCGGTGATAGTCGCTCAGAATCTGGGCGCGGCTCCCCAGGTGAACGTGGCCGTTCAGGGGCAGACAGGCGCCCAACCGGAAGGCGCGTTTCTGAACCTGGTCAACTGGATCGGCAACGTGATCGCTCCGGTCGGCGCCGGGCTGGCTTTGGCCGGGGGTCTCATCTCGTATGTGGCCGGACGCGGTGTCGGGCGATACGTCGTCACGGCGATTGGTTGCCTGGCGGTTTCGGGTGTCACCCGACTGCTCGAATTCTGGATCGCCCAGGGAGGTGGCGGTATTTCGTAAGTTCGCTCCCGATAAGCGGAGGTGGGTACGCTTGCCCGAGCAGCCCGCCTCCGGCTTTCCGAAAGAGAAACCAATGCCAACCCTGATCTACGACATCATGCGCGTCATGTTTGCGCTCACTGGTCCAGCGGCGTTCATCTGCTTGGTGAATGCGGGCATCGCTCTGCGAAAAGAGGGCGGGACGGTGTTCTGGGTCGGCGGAGGATTCTCGCGGTGGATGCTGTGGACTGTGATCTTCCTGGGGTTGGAGCCGACGCTGGTGTGGTTCCAGTTCCTTGGCTTTCCGGTCTTCTTTCCACCGGGCTTTGCGATTGGAAACGGATGGCTGTCAGGGATTGCCACGGGCCTGACGACCTTCGTCAACGATTTCGTGGTCGCACGGATCGCACCGGTTCTAGCGGCGTTCTTCGTCACGCGGGCGGTTCTCGATACAGCCAGTGGCGCCGGACCACTACCGTCGCTTTTGAGCGCGATGTTCCTGTTGGCAATCTCCTCGACTCACGCGCTGATCGACACTTGGACTCCAGTTGGCAATCGTTTTTCGATCGTGCTGGGGCTCGAGGCCATGTGGACCTACCTGGCCAGCCGGATCTTTCCGCTCGCGGCGGGTCTGGCAATCTGCGGAGCGATCATCCAGTTCGCCTTTAACCGTCCTGGATATCTGCGCCTGGTGGCCTGTGCCGGTGGCTTTTTGACCGTGAGCGCGCTGTGGCTTCTAGTCAATCGGATGATGTAGCGGGAGAAATCGTGAGCTTCCTAACCGGACTTACCAACCTTACGAACTGGCTAGGCAATGTGATCATGCCGACACTCGCGGGAGTGTTCTTCGTGATCGCGATTCTCCGGGCGGCTCGCAGTGCGCCATTCCAGTACGCGATGTATGCGGGATTCATGTCGCTGATGGTTTCCGGAATGCTGCGCGGCATCGAAACGTTCTCACGGGTCCGTGCGTGGAACGACCCGGACCAGGTGTGGGTCACGCTGCTGGGACTGGTGAATTGGTCGGCGAACGTGTTCTTGCCTGTGTATGGGGTCCTTCAGGTGGTTATGGCCCTTCTTCACTATGGCGGCGCTGGATTCCGAATCTATCCTGGCGCTCCGTGGGCACGACATATTGTGATCGCCATGGCGAGCTTTAGCGTTTCGGGACTGCTGCGGATGGCGGAGTTCTTCGTTCAACAGGGAACGGGTGGGATCAGTTAGGGAGGATTAGCATGGCACTTGAAGTCACGCAGGTACACCGCAACCTTCACCAGCGCGTGACGTGGCTGTACCTAGAGATCGAGGATATGTTCCTGGTGCTCGGCCTTGGAGTGCTGGCTAACTTCGTCGGTCGCTTTCTAGGCCGCGAGATTTACGGCATCCCGCTTAGCTTTCTGCTTCTGTGGATCGTGCCGATTCTGGCGGTGCCCTGCCTGTGGCTGTTCAAGTATGGAAAGCCGAGAGGCTACCTGCGCGACCTCCTGATTTGGCAGATCAAGCCCCACATATATTGCGGCCTGGAGCGGGACCGCGAACTGACCAAGGAGTATCTCACGTAATGCCGATCACCATGTCCGAACACAAGAAGGCGTTGCGGAAGCCGCCGCTCTGCGAGTTGTTACCAGTGAGGGACTACCTGGACGACGTGGCCGTGCAGATGGATGGCAGCTTTGTAGCGGGCTACGAACTCGACGGACTCAATTCGTACTATCACGACGACGAAGGGCGGAATCGATCCAAACACGCGTTTGAGGCTCTGGTGCGGTCGTTGCCCGAGCGATCCATGCGAATGCAGGTTCGCTTTGAGATCACCGAAGGAATCGGCGACGTGCGAAAACAGTATCCGCGCCTCAACCGAAGCGAGAATCCGGTGTTGCAGGACATCGACAGAATCCGGATGCAGCAGTGGGACGAGAAGGACGCGACGGGTTTCTATCTCCGCCATATCCTGCACGCCTACTTCATCTGGAATCCCCGCACTCACCACGAGATGGCGGACCGCCTGGAAGGGAAAAAGAGGAGTTGGTTTAGCCTGTCCGTCGACAAGTGCGTTCAGCGCGAGCACCGGGAGCATGAAGATCTGCTGGCAGAGTTCTCATCGTTGATGGCGGGCGTCGAGCAGACCCTCGCGGCGACGGGAATGCACACTCGCCGCATGACAGACGGTGAGATGTTTGTCGAGGCCAAGAGGAGCCTGAATCCCGTGTTCGAGGACCGCGGGCCATACAAGCGCGGCGAGTATTCGATCGCCTATCGGAGCGCCCGGGAGCAGATCGTCAACACCAGCATCGAGGACGAGCAAGAAGGCTACATTCAGGTGGGCGGGTTTCTCTATACGTTCGTCAGCATGAAGGACCTGCCGGACGGCACGTTCCCCGGCATTCTGCGGGAACTGATGGTGCTCGATTTCCCGGTCGTGGTCAATGCCGAGGTAACGATCCCGGATCAGACAAAAGTAATTTCGGGCTTCAAGAGCCGGATGAAGAAGATGCAGGCGGCGCAGATCGATTCGAGGGGCGGCCGCATGATCAACGTGGATGCTGCCGTGGCGCACTCGCAGCTCAATGACGTTCTTACCGCCGTGATCTCCTCTTCACTCAAAGTCTGCGAGTATTCGTTGATCGTCACCATCCGCACTTCCAAACCGGTTGTGAGTCGTTCGGACATGGAAGAGGCTCAAAGGGAGCTCAACCGTCGTCGGGAACGGGTGATCCACGCCGTGGGGCGTATGAATGGCGCCCGCGCCATCCCGGAATCGCTGGCTCAACGCCGGTTGTTTCTATCGAGCCTGCCCGGGATGGCAGGCCCCAATCAACGCGAGATGAGTTCGCTCACGCTGCACGCGGCGGATCTACTGCCCATCGAGACACCCTGGCGCGGCACGGTGCAATCGCCGCTCATCTTGCTTGAAACGCCGTACCGCCAGTTGATCCCCTTCTCTCCCTATGACTCTTCGATGGGCGACGCCAACATGCTGTTCATGGCCAAATCTGGCGGCGGCAAGACGTTCATGGCCCAGATGTTCTTGCTCATGATGGCGCGTTCGAACCCGCTGATCTCCATCGTCGAGCGTGGTGATTCCTATCGCCCTCTGGTCGAACTGATGGGCGGCCGTGTGATTGAGGTGGATCTGGAAGGGTCGGAGACACTGAATCCCTGGGATCTGCCGCCCGGCGAAATTTCGCCGACCAAGGACAAGATCGCGTTCCTGAAGAATCTCACGCGCCATATGATCGGGGATCTTGGGCAGGCCGACACATCGCTGCTCGACAACATTCTTACGTCGGCGATCGCCGAGGTCTACAAGCGCGCCGCGATTCGGGGAGACAACACGACGCCTACATACTCGGACCTGAAGGACGAGCTTGGCAACTGGAATGACGAAGAACGGATCGAACATATCCGGAAACTGGCCCAACTGGCGTCTGTGTCGCTGCGGCAATGGACCGGAGAGAAGGGTGTGTACTCGAAGCTCTTTGACCGCCACACCACAATGCGTACAGATGCCAACTGGCTCTTCTTCAATATCGAGGGGTTGAGCTCGGACCCACGCCTCGAAACGGCGATGAGCATGTTGATCGCGCAGTCGATGTCGGAGCGGTCTTCGGGCCGGTCAGGACAGGCGTCCATCACAGTGCTCGACGAATGCTGGGCGCTCCTCGACTCGCCCGTATTAGCGGATTGCGTGGTTCAGTTGTTCCGCACGGCACGCAAACGCGGCGCGAGCGTATGGGGAATCAGCCAGACCCTGGAGGATTTTGTTGGCACGAAGCAGAAGCCGAAAGAGCACGGCGCCGGTATTCTCCGGAACACCTCGGTAAAGGTCATCGGACAGCAGCCAGGCGACGTGAGTCCGCTTATCGATCACTTGGGCCTGAACGAAGTCGCGCTGAACGAGATTAAGCGATTCGCGGCGCCACGCAAGGGAAGAAGCGCCGAGATTCTGCTTGTCCTCGGCGAAAAGTCCGAGACCACGCAAACAGTGCGGCTAGTGCCGACCGGAGTGGATTACTGGGTGGCGACGACGTACCCGCGGGAGCGAGCGTACCGCGCCTGGTATCTCAAGGAAAACGCTGGACGGCCATTGATCGATCTTTACAAGGAACTCGCTGCGCGGTTCCCGCATGGTCTCGCGGACGAGGAGGCGCTGCCGGAAGAGGTGGCCGGGTTTGTGCAAAGAGCGAGCGCGAAGCGAAACGAAGTGACCTATGTGGCTGCTGGAGTTTAGACGGCCAGGCGGAAAGGAGTATGGACACCAATGAGCACAATCCTCACGAAAGCGCTGGCGATAGCACTGGTTAGCATTCTCATGGTCGTCATGGTCACGCCCCAACCGGCGTACGCCCAGGGCGGTCTCCTGTCGGGTATCACCGGAATCCTTAACGGGTTGAATGGCGCGGCGGCGGCCCTGCAAAACTTCATCAACAACGTCATGAGGCCAATTCTTGAGAGCATCCGCACCGCGTCTGCAGCGGTTCAGAATATTCTCGGCGCCTTACGAAACTTCTTCGAGCAAGTCGTTTGGCCGATTGCCGAAATCAACCGGATTCGAGGGCTGGTGCAGCAACTGATCGCCCTGTTTTCAGGCGCCCTGAACAGTCTGTACAACATCAACGTGAGCAGCGCCCAACTTCCTAACGCGCGCCAACTGGAATCCGTCATGCGGAATAAGAGTCCGGGAGACCTGGCCGCACTCAGAACCGCTTTTGTCCAGACCTATGGAGCAGTTCCGGCCGCAGCGGATGCGCATCCCCAGGAGAGGGATCTGATGGATGTCGATGATGCGATGGCGATCGACCACTTGATGATGCTCAAGATGGCCGATGCAGGCGCCGATCAAACGGTCGCAGCGGCGGGAGCCATTCAAAGCCACGGACTCGTGGTCGCGCCAGGCACCGCCGCCTACAGTACGGCAGCGGCACACATTGCCACGCTGCAGAGCAACGCCCACATCCAGAAGATGATCGCGAGCGCACTTCGGCAGGAGGCGGCACGCCTGGGGCACGACACCATGACGGTCAAGCGAAGCGCCACTTTCACGCGGGAGTCGCGCTCTAAGGCAACAGAACTGAATCGGTAGGAGGTCCGGAGATATGCCAACAAGTCTCACTGTTCTCCTTGGTCTGCTTGGGCGGGCCTGGAAGTTGGTTGTTAGTCGCCGAATGCAGATCATCGCGCTGCTGGTGGTCATGGCGATGCTGATGCCTCAGCCGGCAAATGCCCAGATCGGTTTCATAACTGGCTTGATCGGCATCATTTCCAGTGGATTGAGCGCCGTGAGCGGGGTACTCGCCGCCGTGAATACCACCTTGCAGAACGTGATCGGCCCCTTGCTGAGCAGTATCAGCGGAGCCATGTCCGCAATTCAGAGCATCACGCAAGGGATCTTGGACTTCCAGCAGAATACCGTCTACCCGTTGGCCGCGATCAATTCCGCCCGCGCCCTGGTCGGTCAGATCCAAGGTATTTACAACTCGATCCGGGGTATCTGGAACACCGCGGTACGCAGCGCGACGCTGGTGAATCCGCAGGGGTTGGAGAACGTGATTCTGTCGAAGGATGCGGGGCAGATCGCGAACGTCGCGGCGCGGTTTTCGGCTGTATATTCTCCGTTGCCGGCGGCGAACGAGGTTCATCCGTCAACCCGGGATGTGATCGATAGTTCCGACGCAGCCTCGCAGGCGGCGATGAAGAGATCCATGGCAATCGACGACATCGCGGATCGCGAACTAGCCGCGGCCGATCAAATGATGTCGGCGTTAGCGAGCACCGCTCCAGGCACGGCGGAGATGATCGGAGCACAGGCTGGCGCTTGGGTCGTTCGCTCCCAGGCATACACCCAGCAGGCACTTTCGGAGATGATGCGCCTTCGTGCGATCGAACTGGCGGGACAGGGCGCGCGGCTGAAGGAGTCTGCTCGATTTGCACGCGAAACCCGGGATAAGTTGACCCAGATGAACCGCTAGGTAAGGAGCCCCATGTTCTATTACGAAACGATGTTCAACACTGCTCTGAATGGCATCATGGCAGCCGGGCTCATGAGCACGATCCTGACTGTGGCCTACGGCATCCTGTTGGCCTCGCTCCTGTTCAGCGCCTA
Source organism: Candidatus Sulfopaludibacter sp. SbA3 (assembly GCA_945893365.1). GTDB lineage: Bacteria > Acidobacteriota > Terriglobia > Bryobacterales > Bryobacteraceae > SYKU01. The sequence goes on from CAMDED010000001.1 coordinate 50,173, forward strand.
TGAAGCTTGGGCCAAAGGGGGCGATGTCAGGGCTTTGGGCGTAGCAGGCATCAAGTACTTGGCTCTGGGCGCTCTGTTTATGAACAACGGGGCGGTCTACGAGCGGGTGTTCAGGGACGTACTCGGGGCCTTCAATCAGATCTCGCACACCATGGCCGGCCTGGGACCGACCGATGTGTTTAACGCTTGGAGAAACGACCTGTTCGCCTACGGCGCTACGACCGGCACGTTTCTGAATCTGGTGACCTCGGGGATGCCCGCGTTGCTGAGCGCCCTCCTGCTGCTGGTCGCGATGATTGTCTACCCCGTCGCGTACGCGCTGTTCGCCGTCTTCTATTCACTTTATGGCACGATCCTATTCGTCACCGGACCACTCGTGCTCGCACTGATGCCCAGTTTTGGGTTAGGTGCATTGGCGCGGCGGTACGCGGTGAACGTCATGATCTTTGCCTCGTGGGGTCTGATCTACGGAATCTTCTGCCGCTTGGCGATTGCGATCAATGTGAATAGCATGGCGGCTCTCACATCCGCCAACAGCTTCGCGGGTGCTCTTGCCGGCGCGTCGCAGGAAGTCCTCCTCGCTGTAGCAAGCGTCCTGTTCTCGGTCTGCATTCTCCTCATTCCGGTTCTCGCGAAGCGAATCGTCGAAGGTGATCTCGGAAGCTCGATGCTGACCGTTCTTGGAACGGCAACCGCATTGGCCCAGTCCGCAATGTCGTTCGTTGCCGGAGCTGGCGGCGGCAGCGGCAGTATGCAATCTGCGTCGGCTGGAGGTGGCGGTGGGGCTGCCGCAGGTTCCGGAGGCGGATTCGCCGCCGCTTCTTCTAACCTCGCGCCGGCCGGTCCGTCGGCACCCAGCGGCGGGGCGGGAAGCGGTTCTCGTGCGCCGGGTGGACCGTCCGGCGGCGGGAGTGGCGGTCGCGGACCTGGAGACTACCGGCCTCCGAACATCCCACACGCTGCCGGCTGGCTTGGGGGAGCTGTCGCTGCCATGGCGGTGCAAGGCGGACAAAAGGCAGTAGCTGCTGGGCGGAAGATGCTCGCAGGGGACAGGCAGACCGCGGCTGCTCCGCCTGTATCGACCCGACCACAGGGGCCTGAGTCTGTCGACGAATGGATCTGAAGGATAGGGAAGGAGCGTAGACGTGTTCGGAACCAAAACGAAGCAACGAAGCGATCTGCCCGAAAAGCAGCATCTCACCAAATACTACGAAATGGACGGGGCTCTGCGGGCGTACGCCAATCGCATGGCCCTGCTCGGCCTGACGTGCGGGGTGTTCGCCCTGGGCACATTGGCCCTCTTTGCCTATGTCAGGTTGCAGCCGCCGGTCGTGATTCGCGTCGACAATTCCGGCGAAGCCACCGTGGTTGGTGGCGACACGGTGAAGGTTGGAGCGAATGCGCTGATGGGCCTGATTAGGGTCTCGGCGAACGCGGCGGAGAATTCTCCTGGCGAGGTTGAAGGCCGTGCTATTGCGCGTAAGTTCCTCACGACCTATCTCACGTACACGCCGGCCAACGTCGAGCGCCAATACGCTGACGCTCTCAATATGATGACGCTCAACTTCCGGCAGTTGACGATGAACAAGTTCCGGGAAGACGACATCCTCGGCAAGGTCAAGACGGATGCCATTACATCGAGCATCAAGATCCGGTCGATCGAACCCGCGACGGGCATGCCGTGGACCTTTCAGGTCTTTGCCGCGAAGGAGGTCCACCGCCTCAACCAGCAACACATCGAGTATACGGAAAAGATGGTGTGCCGGTATCAGGTTCGGTTGGTCTACATGGGCCGATCGACGATCAACCCGACGGGCCTCTATGTGGGCGAATTCTGGGAACAACAGATGGTTGGGGAAAAGGACATCGACCTGGACCAGAAGAGCGGTCTGCTCGATCGTGGTGACGAGGTATCGAAATGACCGTCACAACGGACGCGAACTGGGCACCGCTCGAAGCAAGGCTGAGTGGCGACGTCGAAGTCATCCGCGAGTTCATGTGGATGTTCGGCGATGCGAACACTGGCGTTGAGTACTACAAGCATTCGACTACGCGCCGCTATCTTCTGCTGCATCGCGACGGCCGATGTTTCCAGCAATCCCTGAACGGCCTGGTCGAAGTGGACTTCGGCACGGACCTGTGCAGGGTTCGCGAACACGCTGAGGAGGGGCAATAGAAATGGCGACAACACTGGCCGTTCCTGTCGGGCCAAAGAAGGAGAAGGCCAAGCGTAGGAGCCGGAAGGGCAACCCCAACACGGCGGAGAATATCCGCTTCTTCGTGGGCAAGCCATGCCGCAATAAGGAGGCGCCACAGCTCGAACGGGAGGTAGCCAGCGAGGCGGAAGGATTGGTCGCGGCGTTCAAGACCGACGGCAGTCTGTTTCTGCTCAGCGAATACACAGTAATGCAGAGGATTGAAAGTGGTCGCGTAACGCTTGGAAAGGAACCAGCCGCGGCTGCGAGTCAACGGGTTTCTACCGTCAACGCAAGTTGATGTAGAAGGCACCCACGCCTCACGTGGGACTTCGCTTGTCGGGCCTTCAATAAGCACGATGAGCAAACCCGGTTCAGGTAACACTGGCCGGGCAACACAACGGAATAGGGCGGTCTCTCAAAAGGAGGCCTGACCCGAAACAGTAGTGTTTCGGCAACAGGCCAACTTGGGAAACCAAGCTCGTGGGGATTTCCTCACGAACGGTCTGTTGCTTCCACAACCAACCGTTCGAACAAGGAGAAACCCATGACACCCTCTACAACCGTTACGAAGACTTCCGGCCTGACGGTCATCAACCTGAAGGTCACGAAGGAAGGAAACATTGAACGCAAAATGACCGACGTCAGCCCACAAGCGCAGTTGAACAACACACTTCTCGAAGCCTTGTGCCCAGGGATTCGTGTCGCATCTGTGACTGTGACGCCGGAGCCTCTCGATCAAGTGGAACGCGCCAGGGTCGAAAGCGCCCTTTCGCGGTTCAACGTCGACGGCATCGACTACCGGCTGATTGGTGCTTCTGGATCGGCCAAAAGCGGAAAGTACTACGCGGTGGATGCTCGTTTTGAACGTCCTCTCGCCGCGCGCTTCTCCGATTGGCCGCAAGCTGCTGTGACGTACTTCGGAATTCTGGTCTCTCCTTGCCAGGTGAGAATGCAGGTTCCACAAGGCCGCGTTACCGTAGTGCCGGATCACGAATTGGGAACGAATGACTGTCGTGGATGGATCCGCAAGTCGCTGTTTGACAAGCTGGCTCTACCCGATGGCCGTTTCTACCAGTTCCGTCTCGCGTTCGCACAAACACAGGCGAAAGGCAGCTTCAAGGTTATGTGCGACGATGTCGCCGATGCCTTGGATACCGACATCGTTCTGCCTGTCTCGTCCGTCAAACCCGAATACAAGGGTCCCAGCAAAATCGTTGCCTGGCTCACTGGCGAAGCACGTACGTTCGCCGGCGAGATGATTCTTGGCATTCGTGAATGTTCGCGGCTCCTGAACTTCGAGTCGAGCTACACGGTCATCCAGCACGCTCCGGAAGACTCGTTCGCTCACGAAATCAAGCCGCACGCCCTCGCCCAATCCTCCAAGCTCAAGGAACTCCTCGAAAGCCGCGACTTCACGGAATTGTTTCGACTTCTCGGGATCTCAGAAACTCAGCGCCCGCTGATGGACGAGACTCCGGCCGAAGGCGACGACACTACTTCCGTGGAACGCTCCGTTCTCGAAGGAATTCTGAAAGCCGATCCGACGGGTTTCCTGATTCAGCATCCGTGGGTCAACAATCAGTTGCAGCGGGTTCTGGCACGATGGGCGTTCAAAGTCTGCACGGCGGGTGGTTTCGAAATGCCGGCGTTCGCGTTGGCAGACGATGGCTACCTGTTTCTGCACGGCGGGAAAGTGTACTCCGGGTCCGACTGGATGCCGCAGGATCGCTCGATCAATTCCCTGGTCACAAACCGTGGGTTGGTTGTCCGCTATCCGGTGCGCATGAAGGAGGACTTGCTTCCGTACACCAAGATCCCCACTTCAGAACTGCGGCAACTGCTCGCGCAAAAACTTGATCGCCAGGGATGTTTCGAAAAAGACACCCTGGCCGAAGTGATCGCGACGACGCAGTTGGAACTCGAGGGCACCTTCACGTTGCACTCGAAAACCGCGGCCAAGAATGGAGGAGACTACGACTTCGACTTTGTCTGCGTAGTGGAAGGAGACCGCTTCCCGAGGTTTGTGGAGCATCGCTTCAACTACAAAGGCAACGGCTTTGTCGAGAAAACCAAGGCAAAGAAGGCTCGCTCACCGTGGTGGAACCTTCCGCAGGTGGCCGTTGGCGCCATGGGAAATCAGATCGGCTCAATCACCGACCTGATGACTCAATGCACAGCGGCTGGCCGGGAAGATCTTCAGCGCGAACTGGTCGAGCAACTGCAAAACGCCCTGGATCAACTGAAACATGGCGTAACACCCGACCAGGAAAAGATCCGCTCCATCCGGGATGCGATCAAGCTGACTCCGGCGGCGCAGTGGCTTCGAGCGAAGAAGGTTCGATCCGTCAAGGATCTGCCGGAACACTTCGAATGTCCGCCCAGCGACCGCATTGGAGCCATGTACAACCTGGTCCGCAAGGAACTCACCGACTTCTTCACGAACCGGATGCCAGTAGGACAGTTCCGCGGCCTTGTCCAGGGGTATGAGTTCACCCAGGGCATGGTCGATGACTGCCGAAAGCTGAACAAAGCTTGGGCCATCACGATCCAGGCTGGTATCGCGCGGAAGCAGGTGCTGTTAGGGACGGTTCAGCAAGCGGAAGCTGCGTTCGAGTCGGGCAAAGACGACAAAGAACAGAAGTCGAAGCTGCTGCATACTCTCTGTCAGGCTCGGGCGGTTTTAGGGGCGTACGACCAGCAGTGGCAAGAAGAAATTCGATCCCTGATCTGGCTCGTCCGCACTTGGGCCGGGCACAAGCAAGAGAATCGCATGGGATGGCTGCAGGCGCTCCACACGGTGGTCTGCGGCACGAAGAGCGACCAGGCATCTGGATCTCTTCCCTTCTACGCGTTTCCCAACGAGTTGTTGAAAGCGATTGTCGAGCGAACCGGCGGCCGTCCAGTGCAACTGGCGGTACCGAAGGTGAGCGAAGGCATGGTCGAAATCGACGATGAGGGGCGTTGTTTCCTCGTCGAGCATGTCGATGGTGGAGACGGTCAGATGTATACCAAGGCAACCTTCCTGATGGCGGTGACGCGGGACGGTCAGGTTGTCTTTGACGGGGGTCGCGTTCAGTGGATTCATCCGTTCCCTTACAGTGCGGGCGCGGGTGAAATTCGCAACGGGAAGCTCGAAGTTCCCGGATCGCGCCAAATACCGTGGGTAGCGTCGCCGGCAAAGCCCAATCGATAACCAACCCCGGCTGGTGTCACGCAGGAATCCGCGTGACACCGGACGGGCAGAAGTGTGGGTGAAATGCGATTGCTCGCATCGAATCTGTCGGTCTTGGCCCAGGGATCACTACTCTACGGAGTTGTGGTTCCTGGCCATGGCCAAACCAACCAGGAGGTACCAACCATATGAAATCGTTCCTGACGATCTCAGTCGCCGCGGCGACAATGACGCTGGGCTTGATGGCACAAAAGCTGGAGACCCAGAAACCAGACCCAACAAAAGTTCTTCGTGTCGAAACCGCGAAGGACCATCTGACGGTCATCGAACTATCCGACGCGGTAACGATGGTGGCGGTCGGGAATCGCAGCGCTTTTACGGTCGAGCGCCGAGAGAACAAGGTATTTGTTACGCCCACAGACGAAGGCGCGAGGACCAATCTCTTCATTTGGACCACCGGCGGCCGTTATGCCTACGAACTGGTTCCAGCCGCGGACATCGATCAAATGCACTTCGCCATCGATCAGGTCGCCACCGCAGTGACTTTTTCGATCCCCGCGCCACCCACGGCCGAGGTCGTCCCGCGATTGCCAGTTGAGATGTTGACGGAAGCGATGCCGGTTTCCGTGATGGGCGAGCGGGAAACGAGCGGACGCGTGGTGGTGACCCTGCGCGACCTCTATCGCAAGAATCACCGGCTCTACCTGCGATATGCGGTGGTCAACCATTCGGGCGCCGGGTACCTACCCATTCGCCCGGTTGCCTGGTTTCTGGAAGGCGTCCGCGCGCAGCAGTCTCTCATTCCGGCTGGAGAACGTCAGCTCGGTGAAAAGCTCGCGCGAAGTGTTAGAGCCGATGCCGCAACCGCGGTGGGAGTTGTGGATGCCGACCAAACTGCGATGGTCCTTGCGGGTGGTCAGGGCTGGGGCTGGCTTGTGCTGGAAGAAACTAGACCCAGTTCGCCGGACACCGTAGCCGTGCTGCGATTGCAGTTTGCGGCTGACGCGAAAGGTGAGGTGGACGCGCTCCTGGTTCTCCAGCCCACAGCCGCACCGGAGGTGGCCCGTGCCCGGCCCGCCATTGAATGAGCCGGGAGTGTTCACCGTAAAGGAAGTCCACGCGGAATTCGAGAAGCTGCTCCGGGACCGTCGCCACATGGGACTACGGAATCTCATGGGAGACACACTCCTCGACCCGCGAAATCCGTTCCAAAAGAAACGACGGAAGCCCAAGCGGTGGGTGGTCGCAGTGTGTGGCATCGCGTTGCTCGGACTTCTGATCTTCAGCTACTTCCATCTGAGATAGAGAGTCTCCTCCATGCAAGAGAACCCGAACATCAAGTACCGCCCGTCTCTCATCGAAGAAAACCCCGCGCTTCTGATCTGGCTCCTGTTGCTGGTGGCGTACCTGCTCGTTGCCGCAGTCGCCAAGTACGCCTGGTTCATCCGGGACGAGCAGATTGCCGAAGCGACTCTTTGGCTCTTGCTGATTGTTGCGGCGGCGTTCATCGCCGTTCAGCAGTTCCTTCGAGCGGGCCCGATCAGAGAACAAGCCTGGCCGAAGCAACTACCGACCGTCCCGCCACGCGGGGAGCGGGAACTGGTGGAGAAGGCGTGGAACGAAGAGAGCGCGGTCGTTCTCGGATACGACGTTCATGGTCAACCCTGGAAGTGGAATGACGAAACCCGGGTCATGCAGGCGTTGGTGTTGGGCCAGACCGGCAGCGGCAAAACCACGCTTCTTCGGAACATCATCACCCAGGACTTGATGCGCCGCGTCGGGCCTCCCGGCGAACGGAAGAAGATCCCGATGGTGATCTTCGATGGGAAAGGAGACCTTGAGTTCTTCCACTCGCTCCTACCTTACATACACCGCGCCGGCCGCATGGCCGACCTGCGCCTCCTGAATCCCTCCCGGCCCGACCTGTCGGTCCAGTACAACCCGTTTGCGTCCGAAGATGACAACTACATGGCGCAGGTGTCCATGGTATTTGGGTCGTTCAATCTCCAAAACGAGTTCTTCGCAAAGCATCAACTGAACTACCTCGCTGACATCGTGCGCATTCTCCACTACACCTGCAAGCGGTTCAACTTCTACGACGTGATGGTCATGGCGTTTGATCAGGCAGTGATCGAGGACCAGGTGGCCATCGCGCGACTGTGCATGGCGCGAGATCCGGAAATCTCCACGCAGCGCCGGTTGAACTTCGAAATGTCGGCCCATAGCCTATTCCAGTCCTTCGGCGACCGCGAGCGCCTGCAAAAGATCCAGGGCTTGCTCAACGAGTGCATGACGTTCCTCGACGACGAGCTGAGCGTGATCACCGGCCCTTATGACAACCTGCTGTCCATCAATGAAGTCATCGACAACGAACTGATCCTCTTTGTGAGTCTCAACATCAACAAGAACGCGGCCCCTGTGAAAGCCCTTGGGAAAATGATGCTTCAGAATCTGCAACTGGTTGCGGGCAAGCGATACGAGACGGAGACCGAGCGGAAGCGGCGGAACAAACCCCTCTTCTCCGTCGTCATGGATGAATTCGCTCCTTTTGGCTACAGCAACTTTGCGCAGATCCTGAACACGGCGCGCGGCACGAATACGGCGTTCCTGTTCTCCCTGCAATCCCTTCCGCAATTGTTAGAGGTCGGGAAAGGGTTCCAGCAGGACGTATCGTCGGCGCCGGGCACCACGATGCTGATGCAGACCCGCGACGAAGAGACCGCCAAGTACTTCAAGCAGGCATCTTCCCAGGTCCCGGTTCAGAAGCGGACGCAGCAGTTGTGGCGCAACGATTTCCTGGGCTTCGAACGATACGACAAGGCGTTGGGCGCGTCCGAGCGCGAGCAACTCGAATTCCGGGCCCTCGATCATCACATCAAGAACCTTGGCAAGGGCAAGATGGAGATCCTGATGACGGACCCCATCCAGGGAACATTACATGGCCGTCTGCATGTTCGGCCGCCCAGCGATGTCCGCGTACCGCTCTTTGAGCCCACGGTATTGCCGAAGCTGGAGTCGTCCCGTGAGGATTCGGAAGGCGCCAACCTACGATTCAAGGATCAGAAGCTGGCGGCGATGGTGGCGTTTCCGCGGCGCCGGTAGGAGGCAGAAGATGTCACTGAGAGCGACTCTCATGTTCTTGGTTGCGATTGGTGCATTCGGCCAGGCGCCACAGACACCACCACCAGCGCCCGCGAAAAGCGCGCCGGGGCAAGATCCAAAAGGCAAGGAACCGGCGATTCGGTATGTTGAAAGCGGCTCTGGTGTGGTTGCCGTCAATCCCGCGCAACCCTACCGGCCCATTCCCGTAGGCGCGGTGGCGCCGCGTGATTCTATCTTTGGATTTTATTTGCGCGTTCTCAATCCCCAGCAGATCAATTGGGGAACGGAGATCGACCGGAGACTGGCGAACCTCCGCGAGCAGTCGGTCGGCAATCCCTACTTCCGGCTGGCGTCATTTCAGTTGGGACTGATCGTCATTCTGCTCATGCTGTGTTGGGTCTGGTGGGACAAGATGCGCCAGATCAAGTGGGTTGCCGCGGAGTGTTTGACCGACGCGCTCAACGCAAGAACAATCGCCGAGAGCCGGGCTCTGGAGGCAATCGACCGCCACAACCGGCACATTGAGTTGTGCAATCGGGTGATCGAAGGGCAGAGTTCCGGGATTGGCGGGACACTCGACGCGGGGAATTCGGCACTGACTGTGCGCGAACTGCAAACGGAGCTTGCGGCATCGCGCGCGAATTGTGCGCGGTTGCAGCACGAGTTGGACCAAAGCAAGGTCGAACATGCGCAGGTGGATGGGCGGCTGGCGACTCTCGAAGCCGAGCTAAGGCGCAAGGCTGCACATCCAGACCCCGACTTGGTGGCGCGTCTCGAGCGCGCCGAGTCTGAACTGGCGGGCAGAAAAGATCGGAAGACCAAGCCATGATCGTCTGCGTTCTATCGTTGGGAAGTTACTGGCGTGAGCCGAATGACGGCCGTCCGGTTGTTTGGAATAGTTCGGGCGTGCTCGACCAGCGCGGATTGCGGCCCCGGGCCAAGGTGTTCGGCCACGTCCGACTCAACAGCAGACTGTATCAGGAGGCGCTAGGAACGTCAGGTTTGAGTGGATCGTGTTGGCAGGCATCGCCACTTGGGGAGCACTTGGGGATACGAAAGCTGGCGCTTCAACGGCGGGTCCGGCCCAATTCGACGCCAGATTGGTACCTCGTTTCAATAACTGAACAACTCGTCGGGACCCTCGATAATGAAAGTTGGGATCCCAAAGACAGCCTCCTGGTTTCGTTTTCGGAATGGAAGGCGAGGCAGGAAGTGCTCCTACTGGTCGGCCGCCATGGTTGGTTGCGCGGCAGACTGGGCTCGGCCGTACTCACGCCGGGCGGGCCGGATGGGGACTGGAACGTCAAAGGGTGGTGACATGCGATACCCGAAGGGAGCCATCGTGCTGTCCGATGCGCTGGACGTTCCGGCACTTCGGAAGGTCTACCAGGCCGGGCACGCCACCGCGTGGCAGCTCTACCGGGCACTCAATCCCGTCTACGACGAGAGCAAGTGGAAGAGCTTTGTCCGCAGACTTGGCATCCTGAGTGAGCGGCATTTCCTCATTCGCCTCGTTGTTGACGGGATGGCCGCCCCGGTATTTGCGCTGGGAGACGAAGGCGCCCGGTCGCTGCAGGGCCGATTGCCCACGGTGATCGAGGCCGGACCGCGAGATTCCAACCGAGGAGACCGCGACCATGTGTGGCACGATGTCGAGCTTTTTGAATTGCAACTGAAGTTGCGCCAGGCTGGCGTCGTGTCGTCCTGGTTGTACGAACCAGAGATTCGCGCCGACAACGAGCTAACCAACTTCGGCTACGCCAAGGACTACGACGCGATCGTGACGTTCCGGTGCGGGCAGAAATCCGGAAGGGTCGCGCTCGAATACGAACGCAGCCCGAAATCAACCAAGCAGTACAAGCGCATCGCCGGTATCCTTAACGGCGAAACGAAGATCACTTCCGTCCTCTACCTCGTGTGCAACGTGCAGATGGAATCCTTCTTGTTGAACGGTCTGCGCGGCACTCGCCGCCAAGTGTACGTCAGTCAGGCCCACCAATTCGCAGAACATCCCACCGAAGCGGCGCTGGTTGACGTTGCACAGCAAGTGCAACATCGGCTCGCGGACTGCCTTTCCTAGAACCACCAATAAATAGCGGCTTTGATGCGCAATTGGCGTGTCTTTGCTGTGTCTTTGCTGCACCGCCGCGCCGGGAAGTAGCGCGGTCTCAGCATCTTGCGATCTGACTACCGGTAGGTTGAGGGTGTATTCGGTCTGGAGGGCTGAATCGGCGTGTTCGGATGGATTTGAGTGGGGTTGTCGGGTTGGCCGATTGGGTGTTGGTGGTGGGGTGTGTGCGTCGTGCTGGTGGGGAAATGGATTGGTGGTTGTGAAGTGCGGGTTCTGGTGTGGGGGTGTGGTGCCAGTGGGTTGAGGAATTAGGTTGTCCGTAGCGCGAGGTTGTGCACTGGGGTGGGTGATTAGTCGTGCGGAAAGTGCGTGTGGAAGGCGCGAGTGAAACGCCAATGTGGTCTTGGCGCGTAGCAGTGGTGGCACGGTTGTCGCGCTGACTTGAAGCGAGCACGTTGAGCATGACCCCCTGGCGAAGTAGCGCGGCGTGTTTCCCCTCGTCAATCGTGGTCCTCATTCCAATTGATGGTGCGGTGGATGGCAGGCCGGAGCGGAAGTGTGTCCGTGCTGGAGCGGCTTAAGCGCAACAGGTGGCCGCGGATCGTTGTGCAAGTCAGGAACGCCGGCGAGGCGAGGTCGGAATCGAAAGGAGAGATTGAGCATGGCTTATGGTGGGTTTGCAGATACGAAATCACGGTACAGGGATCTCGAAGAACTCGTGGACTATCGCGAATACGATGGCGCGTGGACGCTAGGGTTCGAGGAGAACTGGTTAAAGCCGCGACTCAGGGAGCCGGGATATTCGCACGTCCGGTTCTTCGGTGGAACGACATTCGAGTATGACGGGAGCTTTCGAGAGCGCGTTTGCGAGCTGGCAATGCCAGGGGGTGTGAGCGCGGAATTCTTCGTGTACGGGTGAGGGACCGGTCCCTCGACGGAATGGAATGTGATGCGGTCAATCCAACAATTCAAATGAAGGAGAACAGCAGATGTACGTGAATGGAACAGCAGGTACCCAGGATAATTCGGCGCCGCCTATCGCGACGGTGCCCGGCATGGATGGCACAGTTGCGCACAGTGGCTTCACGGCGGCGCGGGTTGAGGAGATCAGAATTCAGTTGCTCGATCCGTTCGACCCGGCCGAAATCAAGTGGCGGGTGACGGCAACGTCGAGCCAGCAAAGCAGAAACGGCCCGGTGAAACGTGGCCAGTTGGTGGCGTACGCGGACCAGCGTGCCTACACGGACCGGCTGAATGAGATTTTCGGGGAGTGGGGGTGGACGCGCGCCTACACCGTGCAGGTGGCGCAGAACTTTGAACGGACGCTCAACAAGGGCGGCAACGGACAGAAGCAAAGCGTCATTTGCGCCAAGGTCGTGGTCGTTTCAACGGTATCCGTGGGCGGCCTTGGGTCGCACACCGGCGTCGGAGAGGAATGGGCAGACGATGAGAACTCGGCGACGCGCGCCGAAGCTCAGGCCTTCAAGCGCGCTTGCGCCTGCTTCGGACTGGGCCGGTACCTGTACGACCTGGACAAAGTCTGGGAGGATTTGGATCAATACAACCGTCCGGTGCGCAGTCCCAACTTGCCGGACTGGGCGCTTCCCGCTCACGCGAGGCGGCAGACACAGACGCAATCCCGTCCGCACTCGCCGGGACCAACGCAACCGCGTCAAGGACTTGTCCAGCAGGAGACTTTGGCCAAGGTAAAGCAGTTGTGCGAGACGGTTGGCTTCGGTCTCTCGAAATCCACGCTCCGGAAATACGGCGGCGTGACGGATGCTTCGAAGATTGGATTCGCGAAGCTTACGACAGTGTTCGAAAAGCTGACCGATCTGGCAAACGGAATCGAGCGGCTTCGAACCGCATCGACGAAATTGCCCGACGGGCGGCATGCAGCCATTTGCCGAGAGCTGAACCTCGCCAGTGACTCATTGGACGATATCCCCGACCGCGACGGACTGTGCGCACTACTGAAGCGCGTGGAGGCCGAGGTCGGCACGGCAACGACCGGTGCCACCCAGCAACAAGTGCATGGCTCAATCGAGGAACTCCGCGGTAAGTTGCTTCAAGCGGCCAGGAAGGTTGCCGACAGTGGCCGCACGGGCTGGCCTGCAAAGTTCGGCGACGTGATCGCACAGGCCACCGACGGCAAGGTGACGCTAGAACGGCTAAAGAGCCTGACTGATGCAGACGCTCCTGTTCTCGAAGCGGCGCTCAGCAAATTGGCCACCTAGCTGAATGGCCCATCACAAAAATGTGGGGGCAGGCCCGGAGCGTTCCGAGCAGCGCGGCCTGACCCGAACTTCATCCTTAATACATGCGCTGCATGCCCTGGGTACGCATCCTGTTCCCACCTCTTTGACGGCTCCCGTCCCGGAAAGCCGTTAACCCTCTGCAAAAGGACAGCCGCACACCCGAGGCGTAGGTTCGAGGGCGGCGTGTGTCTGCCCACAACCAACCCACTTCAAAAGGAGAACTCAGATGTTTGGAAATCAGAACGTGAGCGCGAGCGAGGTGCTCAGCACGCGAGATATGAATGTGCGCCCTGGACGGGATGTGACCGAGATCGTCGGCACTTTCCTGACGGTGGCCGAAGCGGTGGTCGCCCACTGGGTCGAGTATTCGAAAGGGCTGCTGCTGTTCGTGATGGTCCCCGGCGACGAACGGTCCGGGGAGTTCTATATATATGACCGGCGCAAAGGCAGCTTCTGGCTGCTGAATCTGGCCGACAGCGTGTTCGGCGGGTACGCCCTTGTGGACATGCGTCAGAAAATCAAGGACTTCCGGCTGTTGGACTTCGCGGAAGATCCTTCCCTCCTCCGGGCGGCGAAAGGGTAGCAGCAACTCGCTTTGCGATTGTGGGAAACGGGTGTAAAGAATACCTATGCCGGAAGTCTTGCTGGCAACGCCCGAGATGGCGACCGAGTACGCGCGGTGGTTCGTGAACCGACTTGCGTATACACGGCAGTCGGATCGGCCGCATTCCGAGTCGGGGCGGCACCACTACTACCGTCCACGCGCCGAGGGCGGCGGTGAACGGGGCCTGGATCTGGAAGATGTCCGGCGTCACTTGGCCGGCGAGATCACGCTCGGGATCTACGCGATCAATCCAGAAACACAGCGCGTGAAGTGGATGGGGATCGACGCAGACTACAAGCGATCGCTCGACGACTTGCTGAAGTTGCAATACGAACTCCAGCAGGACGGGATTCAAGCGGCGCTTGAACAGAGTCGGCGGGGCGGACATCTTTGGATTCTGTTTGAGACGCCTGTGCTTGCCAAGCACGCGCGCGTGTACATCCGGCACTTGGCCGGCAAACTCTCGGTTCAGGTAAAGGCATCCGGCCCCTCGGACGGAATTGAACTGTTTCCGAAGCAAGATCGGATCGAACCTACGCAATTTGGCAATGCGATCCGCGGACCGCTCGGTGTTCACCGGGCAGTCAACCGGCGCTACTGGTTTTACGGGGCACAGCACGACCTCGAAGCGCAGATGAAATACCTGCGTGAACTAAGGCGCGTCACGGAGAGGCAGCTCTCTGAACTGATCGATGGGCTTGCGGTCGAAGAAGTACATCCCCGGCCTCAACCGTTGACAACTATGCGCACCGATCGACCACACTTTCAGATTCTCGACCAATTGAATCGGGACACGCTGAGGCGCATTGGGCGCAACTGGGTCACGCAATGTCCCAGTTGTGCAGCGGCGGGGCGTGATCGCGGCAAGGACAATTTGGCCATCTCGGTTGATGAGCCCACGAAGTACCTGTGCTGGGCTGGCTGCACAAATATACAGATCCGGGCCGCGCTTGGTGCGCCTGCTCCGGTGAACGCGCGTTAGGAGGAGGAGATGGCGAACGAGTCTCGGCTGGTGCTACCGAAGCCCATGATGGCGAAGCTGGCATCCCTGGGAATCTACTGCCAGACGTGGGTCACCGCCGAACGGCAGGACCGCGCGAAGCGGTGGGTTCTCCGGGGTGTCGAAAGCGGCGGGAGCGCCAAGGAATTCGGGCGATATATCTCCTTTTTCGCGGCGGATGGGTCCCAGATGGAATGGCTGCAGAAGGCGGACCGCATCGGGGCAAACGGCGTGCATGCGATCGCGATTGGTGAGGCTCTGATCGGTGTCGAAATGGCGCGCGTGGATGAAACGTACCAACTGGTGATCTCAAGGCACCGGCTCGGAAAGCCAAAGACAGAAGGGAAACGGCCACCGGTCGAGTCATCCGTGATCTTTCGCGGCGTAGATGGCCAGTTGTCGGAGAAGTTACGGAAGCAAGGGCTGGCGCCCGCCTTCCTGACCCGGAGCGGAGAAGTGAAGGCGGTCCCTGGCGATTTCCTGGACGCAGTAAAACTCGTCGCCGGTGGAGTTTCGTGCCTGAACTGCAGGCACGTTCACGGATTGGTTGGCGGCGCGGGCTCTGCTGAAGCAAAGGACCCTGCGGGGACGGTGGTTGCGATCGCGTCTTGAGGAATTGCGGGAGTTCAAGGGAGCCAAAAGATGAAAGAGTACTTGACGAAGCTCTGCATGTTTCTGTTCTTAGCCGCTTTGTTTTCGGGCCGAACGAACGAGCTTGGCGTTTTGATGGGCGCGCTTACCGGTACAGTGCTGCTTTGGCCGCTCTACCGGAAGTTCGTACCAGCGCCGAAGCGCCGCCGGATAGTCGTCGTTGACGAGGACGCCGAAATCGCGGAACAGACGGCTCCGGAATTAGCCGCGAAATAGCACCGCGAAAGGAGACCTGCGATGAAGGTCGGTACCAAAAGTGTGATAGGCGGAGCGCATTGCTTTCTTTTGCACCCGTTCTTCGTTGCATGGGGTTGGGCGCGTTTGTTCGGTTTTCCTCGCGACGTTCGCCTCTGGTTTGCCTTCGCTCTCCACGACATCGGATACGTTGTCTGCGGCGACATGGACGGTCCAAGCGGCGAGCGGCATGTCCTACTTGGAGCGCGCATCATGGGTTGGCTCTTCGGACCCGCATGGGAGGACGAGTGCTTGCGGCACTCGCGATATTGGAGCCGCCGGATCGGACTTCCGATCAGCCGACTATGCCTGGCGGACAAGTTGGCGTTTGCGCTCACTCCTTCATGGCTGTATCTGCCGATGGCGGGATGGACTGGCGAGTTGCAAGAGTACATGGTGCGCTCGCGGGAGCGGCAGGCTGGTGACCACGGGTTCACGGTCGAGGAAGAGCGGCTGGTGCGCTCTGAGGTTCCCGAAGATTGGCTGCGTGGGCTTCAAAGCTACACGCTGCGATGGGTCGAGCGGCATCGGGATAAGTGGACGGCCTTCGGAGGCGTGACGGTGGAGGCGAGCATGTACCCGCAAATGAAACTCAAGCACTACGACTGCGCTGATTGCGGCATTCCTTGTAAAACCACCTCTCCCAACGCGGAGCGATGCAGGAAGTGCGCAAAGCTGCGGCAGGGCCGACAGAGCCGTGAGTATCAGCAGAAGATGCTGGCACGCAAGCGGGCAGCGCGCAAACAGACTGACGTTGAGCGGGGAGCCGCAGCGTAGACCCCAGCAGTGGAGCGCCGCCGAAGTGACGGCCGCTCATTCATTGATCCCGCGGGCAGGTTGCGCACCGGGATTCTCATCAACACTTAACCGGACTCGGCTCCTGCCGCGCTATGCGCCAAGGGGACGGTGTCCGCATTTTGAACGATCAGGAGATACAAACATGTTGGGATACACAAAGATTCAGATCATGGGCAACCTTGGCGGAACTCCAGAAATGAAGTTCCTGCCGAGCGGTGACCCCGTTGTCAATTTCTCGGTTGCCGTGAACCGGCGATACAAGGACCGGGAGGGCAACCAGAAGGAAGCGACTGACTGGTTCCGCATCTGCGCCTTCAACGGCGTAGGGGAGGCCTGCGCGAAGCATCTCCAAAAGGGCGACGGCATTTTCGTCGAGGGGCGCCTCCAGGTGCGTCAGTACGATTCAAAACAGAACGGCAAGGAAGTTTCCGTCGAGATCATCCCCAGTACCGTGCGTTTCCTGGGTTCCGGTCGAACGGAGGGAGCCGAGCGTCCGACGCCTGGAAAGCCGCCTGCTGCAACGCGTGAAACGGCGTATGGTGCCGATGGCAGCGATGGAGACGTTCCGTTCTAAATCAGATCAGCCAAGTGTTCGCGGCACTGTGCGGGCTGCATGCAGCCCGCACTCGCGAAAGGGAGGAGTCAATGGCCTGCTTGTGTGATTTCTGCTCCGCGCCCGACGCTGGGTGGCGGCATCCGGCGCGGAGCTTCATAGGCTACGTTGCTTGTGGCGTTGTCGGCGAGAGTGTCGGTGACTGGGCGGCGTGCCAGCAATGCCACCAGTTGATCGTTTCGGACGACCGAGTGCGACTAACAGAAACGTCGGTCTTGACCTTCATCGCACGGCACCCGGAGTTGGAAGAGTTCAAAAGCGAGTTGGCGACCCAGATGGAGATCCTGCACGCGCAATTCTTTGACAATCGTACCGGTCCAGCATCGGCGATCGTATGAGGTTCGTTGGCGGGCGCCGCTGTGATCTAAACCATATCTTTGCCGCGAATAAACCATAACCTTGCCCGGTACACCACGGCAACGCCTTTGTTTGTATCTCACCGTCACCCAGCCGTCCGATCCGCATAAAGCACAATGTTGCCGGAAGTGCGGCCTGTAAGGCATAACTCTGCCGCGCGGGTGCAGGGACATGCGGCATGGGCTCATCGTTTCCACCCATTCCGACATGCCGGCTACGTCGACGGCACTGGATAGACAAACACTACGGCGGCAGGGAAGGCAGATTGTTGAGTGACCATCTTATGCTGTAGGTGTTGGAGGGGCAGAGGCTAACCGGAGGTCCCGGCTCATAGACCCGTCGGCTCCGGGATGATGATTGATCCATGCAGCATAAGGGTGTCCCAGATTTTGATCCGATAGAGCACGTGGCCTGGGTCGTCATGCGCACCCGCTCGCTGAACGTGAAAGCCAGGCCCCAGATGTAAGCTCGGGGGCCCAAAACCACTTGCAAGCCTCCCGGCTGCTTCATCGTCGATAAAGAATACATCGAGTATGTACGGAGGTTCAACGTAGCGATCGGCTACGTGGTGTTCTAGTCCGCTAACGATCTTGCGACACACGTCTTTCAGCGCCTCCGCGTTCACTGACACGGCTATTTGGGATTCCCGCGGGAATTCATTATGTGGCCCAAAGCCCGGCAGGACTCCAGGCTTACCAGCGACCTGGGCGTAGGGCATGGTTTCTTCCATCAGCCTCGCCTTGAGCTTCGCTCGAATTGCCTTCTCCTTCGCCGAGAGTTCACCCTCCACTCCGATTCCAATTGCCCGCAACGCCTTGGCCGCTATTCCGGCGGCCTCAGCCTTTGTCGGGTCAATGCAGAGACCAAGCCTACCAAGCAGATAGTTTTCCAGTTTTCCAGACTTCCCATTACAGGGCCTACAACTCGGAGCGGTCGGCCGCTGAACATCTCCCGGTGTGCCCTCTGGATACCAGGAGCCGGGAAACACGTGGTCGCGGGTGTTTCCTGCCGGATTCAGGCAATGGACACAACGTGGCATAGTTCATAATCCCATCAGCTTGAGCGAGCGAGGTCCCCCAGCCGCATCGGTGACGAGCAGCGTTAACGGTCAGATCTGAAGTGGTTCGTTGCGGATTTCCCGCGAGTGGTCGGTAAGGGTTTAGGAATCGTCGGCAGCCCTGCGGTTCGTTCACGTGGCGAACGACCCAGCTCCAGATAAACCATAACCTTGCCAAACGGCAAAGTTATGGTTTAAGTCACAGCCGCCGCCACGAACAATGAAGGGGGTCCGAAAATGAGGCTGGAAGGACGGATGCGGCTTGGGTACTATCCGTTGGATCAGCGGGAAGCCCAACGGATGCGGCGATTCCTGCAGTTCCCGAATGAGCCGGCGAGTGCGCTCGATCCTTGCGCGGGTACGGGCGCGGCGTTGGTGGCGATCACGGAGAATAGCTGCTCCAGACGATACGGACTTGAACTTGATTCGCACCGCGCATTGGAAGCGCGAACGATTCTCGATGAGGTGACCCAAGGCAATGCTTTCGACGCCAAGGCACCTGTCGAGTCGTTCTCCTTGCTGTATCTGAACCCGCCTTACGATTTTGAGGTCGGCGAAGGTAAGAATCAGCGGATGGAGAAGCTGTTTCTGGAAGAGTTCTTCCGCTGGCTCAAACCCGGCGGCGTACTCGCGTTGGTGATCCCGTTCGACCGCATCTATGAGTGCCGGAATATCTTGAGTCCGCATTTCAAGGACAAGGCGATTTACCGGCTGACTGAGCCGGAAGCAGAGCGCTACAAGCAGGCCGTATTGTTCGGCGTTCGACGATCCACGGCAGAGAAGAATCGGCTGAACGACCATGCCGTGAACCAGGCGAACTGGAAGCTTCAAGAGTTGACGCGACGATATGAAGAGATCCCGCCGCTGCCGAACGAAGCGGATCGTGCGTATGCCGTACCGCAAAGCGGACCCGTACGAATGGAATACCGGGGGCTCCCGCTGGATACGGTTGAAGATCTGCTGGCGAAGTCACCGGCGTGGTTACAGGCCCAACGAGTCACGCACGCCCAACGAAAGCAATTCTTCGGGCGGCCGCTAACTCCTCTACACGCTGGCCATGTCGGGTTGTGCGCTGTGAGCGGTCTGCTCAATGGCATGTTCGGTAGCGGAGCCGAGCGTCATGTCGCGTATTGGGAGGCGATCAAGGTCGTCGACAAAACGGAGGAAGAAGGCGATGACGGGGAGACAGTCATTCGGGAGAAGGAACGCTTCAGCCAACGATTGACGCTCCTGTTCGCCGACGGCCGCATCGAGCTTCTGTCTGAGAAGCCAAGAGAAGACGGCGGCAAGGAGGCCCCACATGGAGAACGCCCACCTGAGAATGGGAAAGCTGAAGTTCGTGCGGCAGACGCGTGACACGATCACCGAGGTGTCTCTGCACATGGATCGCTTGGTTGCAGAAAAGCCTGCCGAAAAGCCCACGGAGCCGCACTCCGCAGTGCAGATTCATCTCGTATCTGTGTTTGGCGGCGACCAGGAGGTTGGCGCCATTGCAGCGGCCATCGCGGATGAGCAGCGATTTCAGATCAGCTTGCCCGGTCGGGCCGAGTTGTTCGGCTTCCTGGGCGAGAAGGCGGTGATGTACCGGGCGTCGCTCCAGATTCCCGGCCGGAAGCGACCAGTGCGGCATCTGGCCGCGGTTTCGCAGACACTCTTTGGGACCACTCTCGGAGCCGACGGGCAAGCGCGACGAACAATTCTCTACGACGGCTCGCCGGAGTTCGTGCTGCATCGCTTGGCGTTGCGGTTTGGCCTCCCGGCGCTTCCCGAATGGGCCGAATGGTTTCGCACTGATCTTGACCGGCGCGGATTGGTGGAAGAACTTCTGGGGTTCAATTGTTCACCCGTAGCAATCAAGGGCACCAAGCTCCGAATGTTGCGCATCTTGAGCACGGGCATAAAACGCAAGCTCATCGCAGTGCCGCCGGAAGTATCGGCGTACATCCTGCCATTGGAAGCTGCCTAGACGCGCCGTCTGCGTATCCTATTCCCTACTTGCCTTTCTCAGGAACAGAAGGAGTGTGCGCACATGGGCGCTTTGACTTGCATTAGCGACTATCTCAAGGCTTATGGAGCCGAACTGGGCCACAGAGTTGTCAATCAGTTTCCGCCGCTCCATCAACCCTCAGACCCGGTCTGGCCCGCGGTCAACGAACTGAAGCGGAATCCGTTTCCTGCCCAGGCGCTAGCGATCATGGGGATCGTCAAGCGATGGCAGGAGGCGCGCTGCGCGGCCGCTGTGGCCGAATGCGGCACTGGCAAGACGCTCATCTCGTTGGGGAGTGTGTTCACGCACGCGCGTGGGAAGCGGTTCACGGCTCTGACTATGGTCCCGCCCCAGTTGGTTGAAAAATGGGCACGTGAATGTTTCTTGACGCTACCTGGCGTTCGGGTCTTCTTCATCGATGGCGTGCGAAACGGCGCTTCGTCAAACGGCTTCACGGGAGTAAACGAAGTGAAGTTCCGTAACGGACGAATCGTCAGGGAGGGACTGAAGACGACGTTGAGCGAGCTTCGGCTGGCGAAGCGCCACCGCTCGGCGCGGGCACGCTGGAACGCTAATGTTGGTGCTCCCTCGATCTTCGTCATATCGCGAGAGCGGGCCAAGCTCGGCTACTTCTGGCGCCACGCCTACGGAACACCCCATTCGGGGCCGTTTCACGGATGTGTCGTGAATCCGGATACGGGGAAACCGATTCTGACGTCGGACGATCAACTACGCCGGGCGGACTTCCTAAAGGTGAAGCACTCGGAGCTGATTCTGCCGGACTCGCTGAAGGCGAGGCTTCCTTTCCATAGCGCGCTGTGGCAAGCCGACAATGCGAAGATCCCTCGCATGGCGCCGATGGAGTTTATCGGGCGGTATCTCGATGGGTTCTTTGACTACGGAATCGCCGATGAGGTCCATGAGCTCAAGGGCGAAACGGCGCAAGGCAATGCCCTGGGAACGATGGCGTCCGCCTGCGACCGCACAGTGATTCTTACTGGCACACTGTTGGGCGGCTACGCCGACGACGTTTTCAACATCCTCTACCGGGTCGAACCCAAGCGGATGCGCGAGGAAGGATTCGATCACGGCGAGGCTGGCGTCCGACAGTTCGCCAGCGTGTACGGCGTGCTCGAAAAGGTTACGACCATCGAGGCCGCTGACAACGCCTGCTCGAAGGCCAAGGTGACGACGACCGTGAAGCGCCGGCCGGGCGCATCGCCGCTGCTCTTTGGCGGCTTCCTGATGAACTTGGCCGCGTTTGTTTCACTGGAAGACATCTCGGATGCGCTTCCGTCATACCAGGAAGAAGTGATTTCGGTCGAATTGGATCCGGTGCTGAAAGAGGCATACGGACGGCTTGAGGATGATGTTCGGGAGGCACTGAGCCAGCATCGCGGCAATGCCTCGGTGATCAGTACCGCCATGAACGCGCTTCTCCTTTATCCGGACCGGCCCTTTGGGCTGGGAACACTCTATGGCTTTGACCGGAATCCTGAGACAGGGGAGCGCGAACGATTCGTGATTTCGGAGCCTGTGGATTTGGACCAGGAGTTCGTCTACGCGAAAGAGCGGCGGCTGATCGAAGAGATCAAACGCGAACTTGCGGTGGGCAGAAAGGTCCACGTGTTCGCCGTCTATACGAGGAAGCGGGACGTGACGCGACGGCTCCAGCATCTTCTCTTGAAGGAAGGGATTCGCGTCGAGACACTGACCGCGGAAGTGCTGCCAGCCGAGCGCGAGGCCTGGTACGAGCGGCAACTTCGGAATGGCATGCAAGTCTGCCTCGCTCACCCAAAGCTGTGCAGCGTCGGCCTCGATTTACTGGACTTCCCGGTGCTGCTGTTCTACGAAACCGGGTACTCCACATACACGCTCCGTCAAGCCAGCAGACGGAGTTGGAGGATTGGGCAGAAGCGCCCGATTCGCGTCGGATTCCTGACCTACTCAGAGACGGCGCAGGAGTCGTGCTTACGGCTGATGGGAAAGAAACTGATGGCGTCGCTGCCGATGGAAGGCAAGCTCCACGCTGATGGGCTTCAATCCATGGACGCGGACGACGACCTGCTCACCGCAATGGCCCGCGATCTCGTGACGCGGCAAGGCGTAGGCGAAGCCGCCGCGGAGGTTTGGAAGAACTTGTTGGGTCGACACAGAGGGCCAGTCGAGGTCACGGACGCAGCATTGCCGGTAGCCGCCGAAACGCTAGTTCAGGAAACTGACCCGCCGGAGATCGCGACGTGGATTCGACCGGCTGGGCCGGCGGTTCAGCTCTCCCTATTTTGAAGTGCTTCCTGGAGGTGATCAATGTCCGCATTGGCAATAGCGCCGGTTATACCGGGAACGGTCTCCGGCCTTTCGCGGCGACTCGCGGAGTTGCTCGAGCAGAGCGAATCAGAGGGTGTCCAGAGTCAACTTCCCGATGCGACACGAGAGCAGGCCACCGGTTTAGTGGAGGCGCTGCGCCGTCGCATAGTCCGCAAGCCCGACCGCGACCATCGTTCGCTCTTCGATCTCGACGACAGGCTGATTGAATTGATGGGGCTCGTCGAGGAAGCTGCGGACATTGGAGGCGAGATTTCGAAGGAACTGGCCGAAGAGATCGACACGTATCTGGAGGCCTACCGGCTCAAGGTGGATCGCATCGTCGGCTACTGGCGGTGGCAGCAATCGATTGCCGACATCAGTTCCAAGGAGGCGGAGAGACTGGCAGCGAGAAAGAAGGCGGCCGAGAATCGGGTGACCAGACTGAAGGGATTCCTGTTAGCCTTCATGATGGCCCGCGGGATCAAGAAGCTGGAAGGCGAGAAGAGCGACATCGGCATGCAGCGAAACAGCACTGCCTCTCTGGCTATCGACGATCCGCTCCAAATCGCAGAACACTTTTTCGAGCGGAACGTCCGCTTTAGCAAAACTGAATTGCAGGAGATCGTTTATCAACTGACCGAAGGAGAAGTGCGTCGGCGTTTGGAACTGGCCCTCCAGGACGGTTGGGAGGTGAACGGCGAAGCCATCCGCGCGGCGCTGGTGAACGGAGAGGCGATTGCAGGTGCGCGGCTGGTTACTGGCAGCCACGTCCGCGTCCGGTGAAAACACTAAGGTATGAAAGTTGGAGCACCACGTAGGACGGGCTGGCTATTCTCAAGTAGGACGTTGGATCATGTTCTTTTCTCCGGTTCATCTTCAGATCGCCGGTGTGATATTCACAGTGGCTCTGCTCGCACTGGCATGGGCAAATCGCGGCCGCCTTAATTCCATGGGGTTCGAGTTCCTTCATTGGAACCGGACCAGCGCCCGCGAGAACGGGGAGGCTCTGGCCTTCGGCGCGGTCTCTGGCTTGGCGGTAGCACTGCTATTCCAAGCGCTCTACAAAGGTACACCGTTCAAATGGCAGGATGCCTGGATCGGAATCACTCTCGGCCCGCTGATGGAAGAGACTATTTTTCGCGGGTACCTCTTCGGCCTCGCCGAGTGGGGTCTCCGGAAGCGAGTTCCCCAGGCAGGCTGGATTGCGGGGATCGCGATTGCGGCAGTATTCGCGCTCTGTCATCTTCTGAAACCCGGCATCACTGGTCCGCAGATCGGCGTGATCTTCGCAATGGGCGTCGTCTACGCCTGGCTGAGGATCAAGTCGAATTCGACGACGTCGCCGTTCCTGGCGCACTCAGCGTACAACGCCGTCATTTTCATGGCGGCGGCGCTTCTCGCGTGAAGTAGATTCCAACACATGTTCAGAACCTGGGGAGCCTTCGGGCTCCCCTTTTCGTTTTTCAGGAGACTCAATGATTCGATCCACAGAAGACTTTCGCAGCCTGCTCAAGGCGGCTCGCCGGGCCGGTACTCCGCTGCTTGCCGTCAGGACGGCTGATCCGGCCAGTGCGATGGCTCAGGTTTCGGCAAGCCTTTGCGGCAAGACCGAAGTTCCCGTGTTCGCCTGGGACATCATGGTCGGCATAACCGCACGCAACAAGGCAGCCAAAGAAGCCGCGGCCCACGTATTTGGCGAGAAGGCTGCTGTCGCCGGTCCGGCGGATGTACTGTTGGCCCTTCACAAGGGCGCCACGGTGAAACAGTTTGCGGACGCCATTGTGTTCTTCAACAACCCGCAGCGCATCTGGGAACAGGTCGACATCGTGCAGGGCGTCTGGAATCTCCGTGACGCATTCAAGGTTGGCGGTCAGATGCTCGTGCTGGTGACGACTCCGGGCTCGGTGCTACCGGTGGAGTTGCAGAACGACGTAATGGTTATTGACGAGCCACTGCCATCGGCAGACGATCTGCGCGAAATCATTCCCGGCATGTTCGAGTCAGCCGAGCTGGCTCCACCTGACGGGACGGTCGTGGATCAAGCCGTCGATGCTTTGGTGGGACTCGCGGCCTTTCCGGCGGAGCAAGCGCTGGCAATGTCGCTGTCGAAGAAAGGTCTGGATGTCGAGCGTTTATGGGAGCGAAAGCGCCAGGCCGTGGAACAGGCACCGGGCTTGACCATCTGGCGCGGCGGCGAAACGTTCACGGACATTGGCGGTTGCGACAACATCAAAAGGTTTCTTAGCGCCGTGCTCACGGGCCAGGAATCTCCGCGTGTCGTGGTGTTTGTCGACGAGATCGAGAAGGCGTTCGCCGG
This sequence comes from Candidatus Sulfopaludibacter sp. SbA3, assembly GCA_945893365.1. Lineage (GTDB taxonomy): Bacteria > Acidobacteriota > Terriglobia > Bryobacterales > Bryobacteraceae > SYKU01. The sequence goes on from CAMDED010000001.1 coordinate 74,899, forward strand.
CACTGGCACCGACACGTCCGGTGTGAAGACCGAGATGACCGGGACGATGCTCGGGTGGATGCAGGACCGCGGGGCGGACGGCATCATCGCTATAGGCCCTCCGGGGGCGGCGAAGTCGATGATCGCGAAAGCCGCGGGTAACACGGCCGGGATTCCCACCGTCGCGTTCGATCTTTCGGCAATGCAGAGTTCGCTGGTGGGCGGCTCAGGTGAGCGCCTCCGCGCAGCGCTTCAAGTCGTCGATGCGATTGCCCAGGGAAAGAGCCTGTGGATCGCAACTTGTAATTCGATCACGAGCCTGCCCCCGGAGTTGCGACGCCGGTTCACTTTGGGGACGTTCTTCTTCGATCTGCCGTCAGCCGAGGAGCGTGAGGCGATCTGGAAGATCTACCGCGCGAAATGGAACGTTGATGGAGAACGGCCAAACGACGAAGGCTGGACCGGTGCTGAGATCAGGGAATGTTGCCGCAAGGCGTGGCGGCTGAATCTGTCATTGAGGGAATCGGCCGAGTACATCGTTCCGGTTTCGAGATCGGCGGCGGATCAAATCGAAGCACTGCGCCGGCAGGCATCTGGGCGATTCTTGAGCGCAGCGCGACCGGGAGTATTTTCGACCGAATCAGACAGCCCTGCTGCGTCTGGGAGACGGGCATTTCGAGAAACGGAATAGAGAGGAATCATGAGCCAATACGAGGAACTCACCACAACCATGACCGACCAGCAATACCTGGTCGAGGCGCTGACGGAGATGGGCTACAAGCCCGAAGTACAAACAGGGGGAACGGCCTTACGAGGGTACGGCGGGGTCAGTTGGAACAGACCAGTCCAGGTCACAATCCCGAGGGAGCAGCTTCGCGGCGCCTTGGCGCCCGTCGGCTTCGGTCGGGACGAAGCAGGAGTTTTTCAGGCCGTCATTGATGACCTAGACCGGAAGTGCAGCGGGTTCGACGAAAGCTGGCTTGGCCGAGTCGCGCAGGCCTACAAAGAGCGGCAGACCATGGCGGTGGCCAAGACCAAAGGCTACGTGTTCCGGGGCCGCGAAATAGTTCAAACGCCGCAAGGACCAAAGGTGCAGTTGCGTTTCGCTGTTCGCTAACGAAGGGGCGAGGAGAACCATCATGCAGGAAAAACTCATCACCGTCGAAATAGACGAAAACGGAAACAGCTCTATTGACCTCGAAGGTTTTCAAGGTCAGGGATGTGGCGATGTCGCGAAGGATTTCCGTGGCGGCGACTCCGTCACCCAGTCCAGCAAGAAACGTGAATTCTACGCCCAGGCGGCTGCCGTGAAGCTGTCGCAGCAGCAAACGTAGTATGCAGTTCAGCCGAGGGAGAACATGTTATGGGAGATCGCGCGTACGTGGAGATCGTGTGCCGTGAAAAAGACGAGCCGCTGTTTGAGGCTCTCGGGTTCATGAAAGAGTTCCGTCATGCGTTGCCTGCCAACGTGGTGACGATGGCGGATGCAGAAGCATCCGAAGGGGCCACTACCGAGCTTCAGGCTCTCGCCGAGAAAGGCATCGTATTCCGTGGTTGGCACGATGCCGGTGGAGGTTATGACGGAGCTTGCTTCGCCAGTGCCGGCGGAAAGTACCACGAGGTGCCGCGGCTCAATCACAGCGACCTGCCTTGTATCGAAGTTCACGTAGACGGAACGGTCGACGCCGATCAATTGTTGGCTGCCTCCGAATTCCTGAAAGCATCCGACCGGGCTGGTGAAACGTTGGGTTTTCCTTCGGGAATCGAACAGGAGGACGAAGCGCCATGAAAACGGTCTTGCAGATCGTCGAAGAGGCTGGTGGCCTTGATACCTTCACCTGGACGCGGATCGAGAATCCGCCGTTCATGCTTCTTGTGATCGAGTCGCTTGGTGAGCCGGGTCCAAACGGCCACCGCGCATTGTCGATTGCCCACTACGGAGAGCAGAATGGCGATGCCATGAGGGATCCGGAGATCTGCGCCGAGGTTGTTGTGGAGAACGGGGCAGCAAAGCTCTGGCCGTACTACTTCAGAAATGACTACGCGGGCGTGGAACGATGGAACCGCCGGCAAGAGGCCGACGGGTCGATGACCTGCCGGCCCCGCGAGACACACGACCTCGAAAGCTTCATGGAGATGTGGGACGCGAACATTCATGACCAGGGCTTCCTCGAAGCATTTCAGCGAACTGCGGGGCAGCGATGCTGATTCATGGGTTTGTCGCCCACAGCCAGGTGAACGGACCCGGCGTGCGCGCGGTCGTCTACTTTCAAGGATGCAATCTGGGTTGCGCAAGTTGCTGGAACCCAGGAACGCATGCGTTCACTGGTCTACCGCGTGAGGCCGAGGATGTCGCCGAGCAGATCGCAGCCGCACACCGGACGCACGACATCGATGGCGTCACATTTTCGGGTGGCGAGCCCATGCAGCAGGCCTCGGATCTGCTGGGCCTAATACAGTTTCTGAAACGTGCGCGGCCTGAACTCAGCATTGGCATGTATTCCGGCTACACGGAACGTGAACTTGACAGTGGCCGCTTCTGGACCCGCTACAGAATCGCGCAAGAAGCACGGCGTCGCGTCTGGGCTGACATCAAACAAGACCTCGACTTTGCCGTGCTCGGGCGATTCGTCGCTGCGCGGCCGAGCATGCTCCCGCTGCGAACCAGCGCCAATCAGGTCTTACGGCTCTTCAGCGACCGCTACCGCAAGGAGCATTTTAAGCCCTTGGAATTCGAGGTTCATATCGAAGCCCAAGGTTTCGTGCAGATTACCGGCTTCCCGCTTGCAGGCTTGCCTCTCTAGCGAGGCCGGCTCCTTCACTCATCCGGCCGCCGTTTTTCACGGACGGTCCTGTCCTATTTCAATCCAAGTCAATTCAGGAGGTACTCTACGATGGCGACTCAAGTAACTCTCTTTCCGTTCACCGGCCAGCCCGCGCCAGTCGGCGGCGAGCCAACGAACAACGACAACAACGGAGCTGGGCCGGTTCGCGTTGTGATCCAGGACCCGGGCGTGGATCTGGCCAAGAAAACCGTCTGCATCAAGATGCGTCTGTCCACGATGGGCAACACCCGCAAGGTCTCGACGTCACAGATCGAGGCGGATGCCGACAAGGACCTGTTGCGAGTATCGAAGCATCTGCTGGATTCAGCGGAGTTGAAGGCGATCGGCCGCTTCGACGGCGAGATCCGCCGGTTTCTCTACAACATCTGCCTGCCCTTCGAAATCGGCATTCACCTGCTGCCTATCGCAGCGCTCGAAACCGTTGAGGATCGCTTGCAGAAGTTCGCCATTGACCGTCAGGCTCTGGTGACCGCTTTCCTCTCCGTATACCCCAGCCTGTGTCAGGACGCGGCCAAACGTCTGCGCGGTTTGTACAACCCCGCCGACTACCCTCCCATCGACGAAGTCACCCGCGAGTTCGGGCTCTCATGGCAGTACGTGAGTTTCGGCGTGCCTGACCAACTGAAGGGCATCTCTCAGGAGGTGTGGGAGCAGGAGCGTGACAAGGCCGCCCAGCGGATGGCGGAGGCGTCGTCCGAGATCCAGCAAGTGTTGCGGCAATCGATGGCCGACCTAGTCGCGCACATGGCCGAGCGGCTGAAGGATGGCGCGGACGGCAAGCCGCTGAAGTTCAAGCAATCGACCGTATCGAATCTGGTAGAGTTCCTGTCGAATTTCTCATTCCGCAACGTGACCGACGACCGGCAGCTGCAGGACCTGGTGGGCCGGGCCCGGGATCTGCTCCAAGGTGTTGCGGCCGATGATCTGCGGTCCAATGGCGACATGCGAACGCGCGTGCAACAGGGCATGGCCGCACTCGCGGCGGACCTCGACGGCATGATGGTAAAGGCGGGTGGGCGCAAAATGCGACTCGCTGAGGAGGAGCCCGTCTAGCCGCCTCCGCGTTCCAAGAATCCGCTCTTTGGCCGTTTCCATCTATAAGAAAGACGGTACGCGGCGAAGTTTTGGCATGGCCATTGACGCCCGAAGCGACGCCCGCAAAGAACTCGGTGTTGTGCCGAAGACCGTGACGCGATAGGCTGGCCGGAGGAGTGTCGGGATGACAATCGGACATGGCATTGACCTCGTTGAGCATGATTCGTTTGCTCGCCTTGTCGCTCAAGAAGATGCGTTTCTGAAGCGATGCTTTACGGAGACCGAAATCACGATTGGGAAGGCATCTGCAGACTCGGTGCAATGGTTCGCCAGTCGATTCGCGACCAAGGAAGCCGTGATGAAGGCCCTTGGAACGGGTTGGACACAAGGAATCTCTTGGCATGAGATCATCGCCTTTCCACTCCCGACCGGAGGGATGACTGTTAAGCTGTCGGGAAGGACGGCCTCGATTGCCGAGCAGAAGAACATCCGCCGATGGTTACTTTCGATCAGCCATACCAAACACTTTTCCACAGCCAGTGTCATCGCAACCGACGAGAGCGAATAGCTGCGCCATCTACGCCGCGCGATGACTAAGACGACGATTCTCCAAGTCGACGACCACAGTTCCGCCCTTGCCGCGAGTGACTTCACGCCAAACCTCGTAGGCGTTGATGATCGTTCTTTCCCAATCACCCACAGATCGGCGTCCAACTTCGAGGGACTCCGTGTTGCTCTTGATTAGCTTGAGCAGATCGTAGTCAAGAGCCTTGATTCCTTCTAGAAACTGGTGCTCCTTTGCGTAGTCGAAGATGATCGCCGAGAGTCCTTCCTCGATCGCTGTCGCGCGGCCACCGTCTTCGACTTCGTCCGTCTTCGGATTGCTCTTGCGCTTGCATCCAAGGTTCTTTCGCGTCACGGGTGACCACCCAAGACCGGCGGCGAAGCCAAAGTGGAAAATGTCGTGAAAGCGATAGCCGTCGCTCGAATACGCATTGTCCGTCAAAGGATCTCCAACCTGCGTGCCGTTGATGAACGCCCGCATCTTGACCGATCCCTTCTCAACTGTGTCACTTATCTGGACTTCAAAGTACCTCGGCAAGCGTTCGCCGGCTGAGTACTCATCATCGAAGAAGCGAAATAGGTCGAGCGTCGCCGAACGCGCCTCATGGCCCCAGCGAGCGTGCGTCTTGCGAATGTTCCCAGCCGCAACGTCTTCTAATTGAAGGCCAAACTTCGTCGCAACCGTAGAGACGTACCAAAGCAAGTCTCCCAGTTCTTCAGCAACCCGTTCATTGAACAAGCGGTGGGCGTCTCCGTCCCGCAGGTGCTTCTTGTATTCACTCAACAGCTGACCCGCTTCACCCGCTAAACCGAGGAGCGGAACAATCTTTTGGTCATGCCCCTCGCCCGGCACCTGATCAGTTTCTTTTGCCCTTACTTGATACTCATCGAACGTCATACAGCCTCCTTCGTTTGGGGTTGAGGTTTCGACATTGCGGCGATCCGCTCATTGATCCCCCACTTGGGGGGATACCAATAACTAATCGGGGCCGGGTTCTGAGAGAATCTCTGTTTGATTCGGGTACGACCGCTGATCCCGGCGATTTCTGGGTGGTGGACCCGCGAGTATTTGTCCACCTCGCAGAAGAGGTTTTGGCAGTCGATCAGTTGAAGTGGCCTCCCCCACAGAGAGCGGAAATGCAGACCAAGACGCTCAAACTCTCGATCCTGCTGATCCGCGATAAACCGAATCAGTTCTGGCTCGTTGAGGCCACCGAGGTCAATGAAGCACTTTCGAATCCCGTCCAAAGCACCAGGCCCCGGAACGACAAAGTCACGCTCGCTGAAAGATGTCAGCTCGCTGTAATTGAGATCAATGATGTACTGGTAGGCGAGGAACTCCCCAATCATCGGATAGCTCAACAGAATGTCGAACCCCTGATGCATCGTCTTTGCGTCCTGAATCTTTCGAGGCGCATCATCGGCCATCATTCTTTCGAGGAGACGCAAATGGTTTCGGTGTTTCGTGCTTGATCCCAGAATGCGGCCTCCGGAAGGCATGATGTAGGCGCCGGAGTAGATTCGTTCTCCGCGAGCCATCGCTCGCGTTAGCACATCATCGTATCGGTCAAACGAGTACTCGGAATACAGAATCGGCCCAATGGCACGCTCAAGCAGCTTCCAAGTATCAATCTTGTTGAACAACTTGAAGAGAAGGATGCGGAAGAAGACCTCTTCGGAGTCGGTCGGATATTGCTCTCTGTAAATCACGCTCCTGATGAGGAATTGACTGACGCGATCAGAGGCCCGGTAGGCATTGGTGAATTTGAACGTCTGGAGAATCGGGTCGGCTGTCCAGGGCGCAGGCCGTCCTTCAAGTCTTCTGAAAAACACTCCTTGTCGCTCAGCCGCAAATTTCCAGTACGTATCATAAGCCGCCGTCGCTTTGATCGGCGATAGATGCGTAAGCACTATTGGCGCAGATGCGGGCTGCTCAGGAACCGTCAGGTCAATCAATGTCTCTTGCCGCGACGACGCACCAGCGTCGGCCACTTGCTTGGTTAACGCTTTCAAAATGGAATCGCACGCGGCCTCCGAGCTCGGTGAATCATCTAGAAACAGCACCGGGGCTGCAGTTCGCTCGCGCATAGCCAAGTCGCTGTATTGAATCTGGAGCTTCTTCCACTCCGACATATCCACATTCCGATTGATGGGTGTGCTTCGGCGAACCAAAATAGTCAAGGCGGGTTGAGTCCTCCCCCATGCCTCGCGTTCTACATTAATCATGGCGTCCAATAGATTCGCTGAAACGCCGTCAACCCGTCCGTACACCCATGTTGACCACCAGTACCTGTCGAGGATGACGGTCATACCATCCCGTAGCCAGCGTTGAAGCTTGGTTTCAATGACGTCGAGGTGCGCGGCAATGTGGAGCAACTGTTTGCTAGCCGCCGTCATGTTCTTGATCCCAAACCGCAGCGGGTCGTGGTGAACGGCGTAGACATGCGCCCCAAGGGTTTCGGGTTCGCGCCCCGGAAAACTCAGAACCGCTGTCTGCTCGCCTGACTCCTCAAGTCGCCGCGCCAAGAGCGCAGCTAGCGTTGACTTTCCAACGCCGTCCGGCCCTTCAAGCACTATCAACCGTCCCCGTGTTCTTGTTGCTTTCCGCCTCATCATTGAACTCAGTTAAGCGGCTGCCGCTGGGCTGCACAGAAGTTCCGCTGCGTGTTTCAGGTCCTTCACCACGGGATTCGATTTTGTGAGCATCTCCAACTCCGCGACGCCGATGGTGATATTGACTCGTTCCAGCGTGAGGCCCATTTCGCCAGCCATGAATGCGCCGAGCCGACAGAGTCCCAGGTAATTACCGTAAGCTTTTTGGAACAGCGACTGCTTGGCGTAAAAGGCGTTCATTATGAGAGAGGTTCCTTCGGGGACAAAACTTATTTGTTGAAGACAGGGGAAGCCGAGTTGTGCGTCTGGAATGTGGTCGCGACGCGGGTCGAACACACAGGCTTGGAGCGCACTGCGACGGACGCTCGCGCGGTTGTGGTACTGGCCGATGATCCATTCCAGTTGGTTGATGTTTTTGCCTTCAGGGTGCCAGCGAATCAACCGTTCAAAATACAGGCCGCGTCGATTCTGCCTTTTGGCCAAGGCTTGGAGGCGTGGGAAGCTTTGAATATAGAGTTCGTATAGGCGCTGGCGATCACACTTCGCCAGCCGCCAGAGAGACTCCGGAAAAATGGTGTTTGCGACGGTGTGAGCTGACTGCTCGTTCGCCGTTTCAAGTGCGGCATCAACGGTGGCACGAAATACCACGTCCTCCGGGACTTGGTTCTGGTCGAATCCTGTAATGCTGACTATGAGCGGGGAAATCGTCTTTCCGGGGTGAGAGAGCACGTGAAGGATCGTCTTCGCCCATGCGCGCGAAATGCTCGGCTCGTTGATGAGAAGTGGGCTAGTGCTCATCGTCTGGAACCTCCTCAAGGTGTCTAAACTTGCTCAATCCTACAAACTGAAAGCGGCTCACCCGAACAAATCGTGAGTGCCCATTCGGTTTAGTTGCCAATCGGCCCAAGCCGGGATTGACAGCTTGGAACAGTTCCCCGATCTCAAGACTGCCGCAATGACGTAGGGATGCGCCCTCAACAATCGTGTGCTTTGGGGCCAGTGCGAGAGTTTCGACCTCAATGTCCACGGTGGGAGCCGTCCAGTGCTCGTCCACGACGACCAAGGCTTCTTGGACATCCCGCCCCAGTATGAGCTTGCGAATCTCTTTTGGAGAAGAGCGGCCCATCTCCTTGGCACGCTCGGGGCCGATAAGCTGAGTACCGTACGCCAAGTGGTTAACGAGAGTGTCGTAGCCGACCCCAAAGTTGCATGAGATTTCGAAGAGTTGCCGGGGCGTTGCCTTGTCAGGAGTCGTACCACGAACCGCGAAGGCCCGTTTGAGCCCCACATGCGGCATGAGCAGTGCTGCGGAAAAGGCATTGACCAGAAACTCATCCGGCTGCCAAGCAGTGCTTGACGTTGCTTCTTGAAGTTCGTCAACGGTTGATCCGTGACCGAAAACGTGGTGGCCAAGTTCGTGCCCACAGGTGAAATTGCGTCGCGCCAAAGGACGCCTTGCGCCGATCACAATCTTGGCTGGCGTTCCCCGGTAATACATTCCCTCCATTGAATTGATCTCCGCGAACCGCACCTGAACGCCCACCTTGTCGCAGGCGTCGTACACGCAAATCGGGGAGTGAAGGTCAGCACCGACTTGCTGCCGCACTCGCAATGCGGCCTGCATCCCTCTGGTGGCCAGTTGACTCGATTGGCTCTTCAATGCTATTTCTCCTGCCGAATGGTGGCCAATAACTTCATCAATCTGTCCAAGTCTTCGGATTTGAGTTTCTGAAGTTCTCGCGCGGCTAACTGAAGCTTTGCCGCGTCCGGGCTACTGCCTTCGTCTTCGCCCAGTAGCCACGATGTACTCACGTCGAAGTGACCCGCAAGTTGTTCAAGCTCCTCGGCTGAAACTCGACGATTTCCTGCTTCCATCTCAGTTACCGAGGGCCGGTGGAGGCCCATAAGTTTCCCGACCTGACCTTGGGATAAGCCTGCCATCTCCCGCGCCATCCTGATTCGCGCGCCGATGTCGGCCCGCTTCGAGTCTTCTTTCTTCATTTGCTGGCTCCCCGTTTTTTCACCACGCTGCATATCAGTTTCGCGCTTTCCTCAATCGTCAACAGGCGTTTGTTGTCGTCCACAAATACGTTAAGTTCCAGCGGGATCTCAATCCCAAGACCAATGGCGACCAGACCTGTGACTACGACGCCAAGCGGGCTGTCAAAGCCTTTCAAGTCCTTCATAGGGCATGATTTAATTGTTAGCGTTGGTTCGGATTCACCAGTGTCCCGCTGGACAGCGCAAATTGTCTCCATCAGTTTTGCTTGAATCTCTTCTGTTGTTGGCATCGGCGGCTCCTTGGCTTGGTAAGATAATCTTACCACATGTCGGAGGAGAGTCCAGCGAGATTTGGGTGAGCGGTTCCGCCCCCTTGGCTTGACCGGCCGATGCGTGACCGAGACGCACCCGATGCGGTGGGTGGAAGTTCCACAGGCTGAAGGAATTGGCAATTTCTCTGGAGTGGATCGTCGGCGTCCCTTACAATTGGATTGCCCGGGTCCGTTCGGACTAACCTGAACTCAACAATTTCAACCGTCAACACGGGGTGACCACTCAGTGCTCAACTGCGAATGGTTGTGGAAACGGAATTGCGGTCTCTCGACGCCCGCCGACAGAGCAGGTCGTGGGACGCCACGATGTCGGGCGGATTCTCCTCTGCGAGAACGAGCTAGATGCCGTCTGGATGCTCGCGAATGATTGCTTCTTTGAGTTTGTCGGTCATCGGCTCCATCCTGGTCCTCCTGTCAATGAAATGCCTCGATGTAGTCTGCCTTTTCGCCGGCCTGCTTGAGCACATCGGCCAACCAACGCTTCTTTCTCTTGCCGCGGACCACGCGACCGACAAAGCCTAACGCGGTGGCCAGATTATCACGATTGCGCCGGATGTCCTCACGCGTGAGCTTGGCGTAGCGTTCCAGAAAATCATCCTGGTTCTCGGGCGTCGCGAAAAGGTACGTGGCGTGCCCAGGCTCCGGAATTTCCGCAATCAGCACGTTGCGCCACACGAACAAGTATTCATCTCGAAAGAGGAACCACGTCCGGCTGCGTTTGCGGAGCTGCTCGAAGTAGTAGGGCTCGTAGTCCGGACGCCACGTGACATGCTGAGGCTTCAGATGCGCGGACGCGTTGACCTGATCGAACCAGCGCTCGACCTGCGTGTGCTCGATGGGGATCTTCTCGCACTGATTGCGAATGTGCTGAACCAGATCGGCGTGCTCGCCGAGAAGGGCATGGATCGTCTGGGCGTGCTGAAGGTCCTCGGGAACGTTCGAAGGCACGTGAACCTGAAGCCGGGATGGGAGCGCGGCCTGCCATTTTCGGAGAATCCACTCGCCGTTGTACAGGCGGTACTTGCCGGCGTGAACGAAGGTCGCCTGGACCTCGATACGAGTCCGTAGCCAATGCTTCCAATGGTTCCATGTGAGATCCCAGTTCAGCCCTGGGAGGACATTCGAATCGAGCCAGACCTCCAGCTTCCGCCGCGGATCGCGGCAGACGACCCGATCCGCGAAAAACTCGCAACGGCGGAGCAGCAGGGTTACCTTGCGTGAGGTCATTTCCGGCTTATACGCCAGGATCCGGTCAGCGAAGAAAGCGTCTTCGTCGTCGGAGAGATGGCCGTCAACCAGGATCGAGCCGAACCCGCCGTACGGAAACAACGGCGTGGCATCTTCGTTCTTGCAAAGCGCGTCGTAGCAATTTCTGAGATCGGCGTGTGCCAGAACGTTGAAAGCTCTTTCGACGCAGGGAAGGTCCCGGGCTTTCGACTCGCATACCTGAAGCTCGAGCGAACGCATCCGCCAAGCGAAGCGGAGTTGATCGAGCGTTGCGGTATGCGGCACGCGGAGAAGCCGGTAAAAAGACTGCGGCTCGTCCCCATCAAGCAGGTAGAAGTAGCGCCGGAGCGCTCTGCCGGACAGGAATAAGGCTTTGGGCCCCTCCTTACAATCTGGGAGGTCAGCGCGGACAAAGGCTTCTCCGTTCTTGCCGGGTTTGGGGAGACCGACGTATCCGATGGTCGCGTGCAGAAGCTGTTGGTGTCGCCGACCCGTCGGGTGCTGGATCAAGATTTCGGTGCTCGCCCCTAGAAATCTAAGTTGGTCCCGACGCTGGAGGAACCGAGCAAGAATGCCGGGCGCCTCAGCGGTAGTGCCGTCCTCAAAGCGGCATTGCAGGGATCCGGTGGAGGTCACGACCTCCGCGATGCTGCGCAACTCGACAGCGCCACCAATCACATCAGCAGGATACGGCCAAGAACCCGAATCACCAAGCGAGTTTGGCTAGCTCCGCATGATGCTGACAATCAACGAGATATCGGCGGCAATGCCGCCCAGCGACAAGGAGAAACTCAACCATGACCACAGAACCTACGGGCCTGTTCCAGGGCCTGGCGCCTCTACTCGTCAATCGGACGGTCATCATGACCGTTGCGGCGGACAGCAAAGGGCTCCTGACTCTCAACGTGATCCCGAAGAAAGCAAGAGACGACGAAAGCGACGCGCTGACGACGGCCCTGTGCATTACGGCGAGCGCGGAAGAGCTTGACCGCGACTTGGCCGCACAACTCCGCGAATTCACAGATGTGCACGCGAAGGCTGCGACCAACATCCAGAAGGTCAAAGACGAACTGGCTGCCGCCGAGAAGGCCGAACGAGAAGCTGCCGACGAGCGACGCTCGAAGAAGACGAAAGGCAAGGTCGTTCCACCTACCGCCGGCGCGGACGCGAAACCGGAATCAGTGAAACCAGCAGAATCGGGGCAGACATCGCTTGGTCTGTTTGACCAAGGCAACGAACCTGAGGAGGCCTTGTCTGCGAATGCCGCTGATACCGTGAAACAAGCCGCTGTCACTGTCGCAGGGAACGATTATCCGGACTAATGACGCCTTGGCGATCCCATTCTCAGACTTGCGCGGGTTACGGCCAAGTGGCTTCGTTAGCTCTCAGTCCCGGTCCGACAAATCGGATGCTCGCCCTTGCGCGCCGCAGGAGGGCAACGACGTGCTCACCGGGGAGATAGCCGAGGTGGATGGATGGTGGAGGAGAGCGTTGTCGCTATTCATGTTGATCACGCCAATAAAGTCCGGAATCCGAAATGGCCCCTTGCGATCAGTTCCTCCGCCAGCCGGCGCGCGCTCAGGGCGGCATCAGGGTTGTTGCTGTTCAGGGCGCTCCTCAATAGCTCGATGGCATCGCTCTCCACCCCCAGCAGTAGCCAGCGCTCCCTGTCACCTTCAATCATCAGGCGGAGACACGTGACGCACTCGACCGGGTATCTCGGACAGCGCTCCGAGAGCAGTTTCACGACGCCCATCTCACCTTCCGCCTTCTTTGTAAGCCGGAGTATAGACAGCAGCGTTTCGAGGGACCAGCGTTCATCGAACTTCTCGGATGTAAACCACCACCCGAAGTTCGCGAGTTCCTTCACGAACAAGTCGGGTTTTTCCGCCTGGCTCGCCACATCCAATCGCCGCTCCATTAGCGTCTTGAGTCGATCGAATACTTGAGCTGGAGCGGCGTCGTCCCAACGGGAAACGCTCGTCCCGACAAACCACATCGCATGCCCGCGCAACGCATCTGATGCCGTGGCATAGAAGGTTTCGATGAGGCCGTCGACAGAGCCGAACTCGATGCTACCGAGCCAGTAGTAAATCAGCAGGTGTTCCGATAACCGGTCTTCTGGCGATCCGGGGTGCCGCATCATCCCCATCGCCTGCCCAATCTGTGCGACGGCACGCTGGAAGGCCGGTAATAGGGCCTGTAAAAGCACGGTATTCGGCTCATTGAAGGCGATGAAGCTTTCCCACGCTGCACTGAACAGCGGCTGATCATCCCGCCCCGGCGGCAGTATCGCATCCACATGTGCGCGAACCCAGTTCCAGTCAAGGCTCGCCAGCGATGTTAAATGGCGGCCATAGACGGATCGGATCGTCAAAGTTGGTTCTCTTTCGATTTCGAGATGTGCGTTTAGAACGTCGCGGACCTCGGGCATCGAATCGAAATCTATGGGTGTTTGCCCTTTTGCCTTGCGCGCCGCATCAGTGCATCGGCGCAGCCACCAGGCGTAGTCGATGACCGCATCGAGAGCGCGGCCTCTCGTGGAGTTGATTGACAGAAACGAGGGGTCGAACTTTTCACCACGCTCATCTTCGACTCCCGGATACGGATCATCCGTCAACGGCTGAAGCACCTCCCAAGCCGAAGATCTGTAGTCCAGCGGAAGCCGATCCTGACCACCTTCAAAGCCCGTCGTGAGGAGGTCAATGATGGCTGTTCGACTCCACCCCCAATCGGGGTCGGCATCCATGAGGCCGCCTTTTCGGTCTGGGATCTCACGTCCTTGTGCGACCACCCACTTCCCCAGTTCGAGCACCGGACCCCAGTCCCACCGCTCCCCTTGTTTCAGTGCTGCAGTGAGACTGCCGAAAAGCGCCCGAATGTAGGTGGGATCGAGTCCCTCCATTTTCGGAGCGGCGGCTGCGAAATCAGACGGGCGCTTCCTAACGACGCTTGTGAGCGCGCCTCCGAGGCCCTCTGCTGTAGGTGCAAAGACATCATGCCCGGGCACCCAGCTTTTCAGGAACCCGAGCAGATCGTCAACCGATAACTCCGCCAACTCTTCGGCAGTCTTTGGCGACTCAGCACTGATCGCTCCGAAACGCGGATACGACACGCGATCGGGCGGACTTGGTGTGCCAAGTTGGGCTTTGAGCTCTTCGTACCGCGTTTGATATGGCTCAGGCAGTTGACCTTCGAGGATTGAGAAGTGATCGAGGCGCCCACGATTCGAAAGATGGCGGATCTTCTCTTCTGTGACTTCCTCCCCGATAAAGGCCAGCCAGTTGCGCAGAGCCTCTTCCGACGGCCCTGCATCCATCCACACCAGGATCTGCTGCTTCCTTTCGGCAGTCAAGGTTGGGAAGGTTGCCTTCAGCAGTAAGACGGCCTCGTGTCGAGTGCTCGCACGGCTCAGAATGTCCGGCTGTTGGAAGCTCTGCTCCGCCAGCGCCCACCCTTGTTCCGGGAAGAGCCGAGCGATGTGCAGCTCCAGCCGGCGGAACGATACCCACTTTTGTTCTTGCAACACTGTAATGACAGCCGGTAGCTGCGACGGGTCGGCAGTGATCAGAAGTTCGGCCGCATCGCGTACTGCGCAGAGCAGCAAGCTCGGGATATCGTCGGGATCCTTGCCGTGCTCAATAGCCGGGTGCCTGATGTAAAGATAGTCCTCGTCTCCTTCCTCCTCGCTCTTTCGCGACAACCTGATGGCGTCGTTCAAAAGCCTGCAGAACAGCCGGACCACTTCAATGCCACTGCACTTCACGACTTCCGGCACGGCTGCATCGACAATTCGGCTGTAGTACCAGTCTCGGAAGTGCGACTGGGGCTCTGGAGATAGAATCGACTCTTCCTCGCGTCGGTCGACTCGAGGATCGGGAGTCAGGGCAAGAGCTGAGGCGGTGAGCTCAATGGCAGCCGGCCCTTGTGCCCCAGTCGCAAGGTGGACTATTAAGTCCTTTACTTTCTCGCCCAACAGCAGCTTCACTGAGAGGGGGATAGACGCAGAAATCTGAGGGACCAGCTTCGCTGCCAGCGACGGTGGCAGAGCTAGGCCAACGTCAGCTATGTCATCGTGAACCCGACTGTTCTCCGAAGTGGGAATGCGAAGTGCGACGTCCAACACCGCATTCTGCACTTCCGGAACCCGCGCCATTCGGATCAAATATCGGGACTCAGGCCAGATCGGAAAACTGATGTATTGGCCCTCGCGAATCGGCTCGGGAGGCTTTTGAAAGAAGCCCCGATCCGCTAGAGGCTTCAGCCATGCGGGAGAATTCAGTCGATCAAAGAAGTACTGATACTGGGCGTAGCCCTTCCCAATTTCCCGTAGTGCGTTGTCCACTGTCTCGGCGCTAGGCATTCGGTGTATCCTCTGCGAGAAGGGCGTCGATGGCCGAGAAGTCCTCCGAGGGCCGACGATGGAAGTTCTCCAGCAAAATCTGCTCAAGCTCGTCAAGCGCGGACCGAAACTCGTCTTCCGTTGTCGAAGACCCGTGTGCGACGCGGACGAAATAGTCGTGCAGATCCAGCCAGCGCTGGACCCGCTTCTGCTCAAGCGTCTCTGGCAGGCGCTGACCCGAGGGGTCCGTGGACCGAAAGAGTCCCGCCACCACATCCCGTCGTTTCGGCCGGCTATCTTTCCACCACTGAAAAAAGTTGTAGAGTGCTCCCAGGAGTTTCCCGAGGGGGCCGTCGATCTCACCAGCCCAACCACCCTGGTTGTAACACTTGCTCTTCGCCGCGCCGAGCCAGATCGGCTCAAGCGCATTCACGCGATCGCCCAATCTCCCCTGCTCGGAAAGAATTGGCAGATCAAGGACTTTCGGCAATCCACCCGTCATCTCCCGAATGGAGTGTGAGGCTTGGAGAATTCGCCCGGGATTCGCATTGTCCGCCAGAACCCGTAGGGAAGACTCATACAAAAGCGCAACCGAATCGCTCTTTTCCGACAAAGAGCGATGTACCAACTGCTGTCGGCCCGTCATTTCGTACTGCTGCGAATTGGCTGTATTCATCGTCGACTTGACGGATGCGCCGGGCACCCGTCTCCGAGCGACGCGTCGGGACGGCGCCGGTATGGTTGGCCCGTTTGTTTGGTTTCGGCCATGGCTTCGTAGACTTCGAGTATAAATCGCTTCGCGAAACTCGTCATAGGCTGGCTCGGCTCTTCCGCGAACGACTGGGATGCTTTCAAGAACGTCGGCGATCTTCGTGGCGCCCGATGCCGCAGACATGGTGGTTATCCGGACTGGCGACCATCACTACGGTCGCAGAAACGACCCAGAAAAGAATATGAAGGAGTAATACGATATGGCTCTCACCGTCACCAAGATGACCAGAGTTTTCCAATTCAATGGGATTCGCTTGCCTGATCCCAACCCAGAAATGACTGTCGATAACGTGAAGGCGCTGTATAGTGCCCAATACCCCGAACTGACGACGGCTGTCGTCAACGGTCCGGAAGCTGTCGGCGATAAGCTGCGCTACACGTTCGATCGAGCGATCGGCAGCAAAGGTTGATGCCGATGCCGCGCAGCGCGAAATCGCCATCCGGTGAAGTAATGCGCGAGATCGAGAGACTGGCGCAGGGCACACACCCGAAGCAGCAGACTCCTTTGATGAGGTTTACCCAATGTCCGGACTGGCAGAATGCGGCGGTCTCAATTGTTCGGGCGCTCGATGCGTCTCTACATCGGCGCCGGCATGGGGTTCCGATCTCGCCTTCGCCAGGATGGCTACCGCCGACCGCTTGATGGCGAGGGGATCGGGACTGACCATACCTCGTCTCGACGGTGTTCCGAGGGAACATCAGGTGTGGCAAGGTGAGCAGGCCGCGGCGCGAACAGCCGCGGCATTCCTGAAGGCCGGCTTAGCGTCGGATGAGGACTGGTATCGAGCACAGCGCAACCCCTTCGATTTTGTGAAGATGGCTTTGAATCGTTGGGTAGCTGCACACTGGGTCACGGAGATTCAAGAGGAATTTAGACTCCACCTTACGCTCTCGACGAGCCTGGACCGTTACTTCACGGACCAGGGGCCCACCGCCACGTCGGAACTGTATCTCACGATCGAGCCGGAATCGGCTGGATACGTTGTTCTGGGCCCGACCATGCGGATGCTCGAAACAATACACCCGGGGTTGCCGGTCACGTTCGCCCATACCCTCCTCGGCTCGATGAATCGCTGGGTTCGGGTGTACGACTGGCGCGATGCGCTGGAACGCGTGGACAGGCTCCGGGAGTGGTACGAAGTGGACCCGCCGGAAACCCCTGAAGAGGTGCAGCTGCCGGATATCGAATCGAGTATCCCGCATTGCATGAAGCGGCGCCCGCTCTCTCCGAAGACGCTAGCACGCATCGGCCCTACGATTAAGGACACAACGGCGAGGCATTTGGTCGAGAACCTCCTCGATATCGAGCGGGCCGCCACTCGCGTCGTTCGCCCTGTCATCGATGAGGACACTAGTGCCATGCTGGCCGATTGCGGAGAAGCGCTTCCGGGCCTGCTAGCGGTCTTCGAGAAGCACGACGCAATCGAGGGGCAGTTTGATGAGGAGTCGCAAGGGATGCTCGAAGTCACTCCTGAACCGAATCTGATCATCCGGCTCAACGGAGAAGACGTGGAGAGTGTTCGGGATGCGTTCGATAGGCTTGCAGCCTGCTGCGAGACACTGGCCTGTGCAAGACGGTTGATGAAGATTATGCCGGGCAACGAGCGCCCGGATTGAGGACGGCGTATGAATATCTACGTGGACGTTGGGGGAAGCGAGGCGCTCACGTTGAAAGGGGCTCTACTCGTGTACCAGGGCAAGAGCCGCAGTTTCGTAGCGTGGCACGAGGCGAGGCACTTGGAGCAAGGCGCTCCGTTTCTCGGTGAGGCCCAGCAGTTGACGACGGAATTCGTGCACGGTCTGGCTCAAGGCTTAGGGTCGCGCATTCCAGTAGAGATTCTCCCGGAGAATGTGCTTGTCCGCACGGCGGAAGCCGTCGTGTGGTGGACGCCGGCGGCGCACCGAACGATGTTCTTCCGTTCAACCGCCGAGGACACTCAAGCTCTTAACGGCAAGAAATTCCCACATCCTCCACTCGTGTGGTGTGTCAGCGGCCGGGAACTGTGGGTGCGCGCAATGCCGGAGAATGCGCGCCCCAAGCCTACGACGAAACTGCGGGTGGCGCCGTACTTCAACGTAAGCGGCGAGGATGGTCTGACCTGCCAAGGAACGATGCGATCGCCGGAAGATGCCGGAGTCGCGACGATTCCGCTGTGGGAGCGGGCGTTCTTTCAAAGTGAATTCACGCACCAGAACGGTGCCCGGCGGCTCACCATCCATCCTGGAGGATTCCTGGGACTGTGGGCGAGCCTATCAGGAAGTCGAAAACCGTTTCCGATGGAGCACTTGGCTCCGGCGAACCAGACACTCTTGGAGTTCGTAAAATGTGAACCACGGTAGGAGGGGTCACGATGCACACGCTCATCGCCGAACTGTTGCGGCGCGAGGTCCGAGTTTTAGTAGTCGGTTGCGGCGGCAATGGCAGCGCAGTCGCCGCCGGATTGCCCTACCTGCATCAGGCGATGATTGTGGCGGGACACCCCGGGGGCTTGCGTGTAACGTTGATGGATGGGGACATCATTTCGCCAGCCAACTGCGTTCGCCAGCCCTTTTCCTCAGCCGAAATCGGCCTTGCGAAGGCGGTTGTCATGGTCAGCCGCCTGAATCTCTTCTGGGGGCTGAGCTGGACGGCCAGTCCCGAATTTCTTACGGCGCAGAGCAAAATCCACGATTTCGATGTCGTGATCGGTTGCGTGGATACGCGGGCGGCACGGATAATGATCGGCAAGCAGGTCCAGGGATGGCGGAGCCGCGTCGGCTACTGGCTCGATCTAGGCAACTCGGCCGACAGCGGGCAATTCGTGCTTGGCCAGCCGTTGAACGGCCGGAATCGGCGCTCGGTGGACCGCCTTCGCACCGCACCGGAGATCTTCCCCGAGCTCTCCGACGAGTCGCTCGACGCAACGGACGGGCCGAGTTGCAGCGCGGCAGAGGCGCTCGAACGACAGGAACCATTTGTCAATCAGACGCTGGCGCAACACGCACTCGCCTTGCTTACCAGGCTATTTCGATACGGCCGCATCGATCACCATGGAGCCTTCGTCAACGTCGCAGAAAATCGAGTGCAGCCTCTGCAGATCAGCCCGCAGGAGTGGAAGAAGTTGACCCGGCGCGGGCGCAGGCTCCAGCGGAAAACCGCTGCGTAGTTTGATCGAGGCTGCCCAGGATTTATTGGTCTGGTGCCGTAAATTGTATTCTCAATCTGGTCAATCGTGAAAGTTGGCCCGCGCCTTAGCGGTCTTGTGACCGCCTGGAGCAAATGGATCTTGGTAACCAGCCGAACGATTGATCGGGCGACATGCTCCCGCCTAACGCGATACCTTAGTGTTCTAAACATTTTTTCCTATGAGTGTGACTTCTTCCGTCCCCGAAGTCGGTCAGATCGTCCGCGTCCGCCAAAGACTGTACTTGGTGGAGGGCCTGGTCGCGCGGCCGCGGCCGCAAGATTCGACGCTGGTCGAACTCTCGTGCATTGAGGACGACGCCCAGGGGCAGGAACTGGAGGTCCTCTGGGAGCGAGAACTGGACGCTGCCGTCCTGACGGGTGAGGAGTGGGCACGACTTGCCCAGCGTGGGTTCGACCCGCCGGAGTACTTCTCCGCCTATCTCAATACCCTCCGATGGAATTGCGTCACCTCCACCGACGCTAGCCTCTTGCAATCGCCGTTCCGTGCGGGTATCCGGCTCGACGCCTACCAACTCGAACCATTGAGGAAGGCGTTGCGACTGCCGCGCGTGAATCTGTTTATTGCCGATGACGTTGGTTTGGGCAAGACCATTGAGGCGGGCTTGATTGCGCGGGAGTTGCTGATGCGCAAGAAGGTGCGCGAAATCGTTGTAGCCTGCCCGCCGTCGATGCTGCTCCAGTGGCAGGAAGAGCTTGAGCAGCGCTTTGGCCTCCACTTCGAAATCCTTGACAAAGACTTCATTGCCCAGATTCGCCGCGAACGAGGTTTCGGCGTCAACCCCTGGACCGCCCATTCTCGATTTCTGATTTCCCACCGGCTATTGATCGACGAGGCTTACGCCGGACCTCTTCGCAACTGGCTTGGGACGTTCCGTCCGGGCACCATGCTGATCCTTGACGAGGCGCATCACGCCGCGCCATCGAGCGGTCAGCGCTATGCCATAGACTCGCAGATCACGCGTGCGATCCAAGGACTTTCCCCCAGGTTCGAACACCGGCTGTTTCTATCCGCCACCCCGCACAACGGCCATTCGAACAGTTTCACCGCTCTGCTCGAACTCCTAGATCCTCAGCGCTTCTGCCGAGGGGTCAAGGTCGTCAAGCGCAACCTGGATGACGTAATGGTGCGTCGCCTCAAGGATGACTTGCGTGAGATCGTTGGCGGATTTCCGAAGCGCCATGTAGTGCAGGTCGATATTTCGGGTCTGCCAGCCGACTCTCCAGAGCTTCGTATTGCAGCCTTGCTCGACCAGTACCGCGCCCTCCGTGAGGAGCGCCTGGCTGCAGAAAGCAGGCGGACGCAGAGCGCTTCCGGCCTGCTGATCACTGGCCTGCAGCAGCGGCTGTTCTCTTCAATTGAAGCCTTCGCTAAGACGTTGGCGGTCCATCGCAAGACTGTCAGAAAGCAGTGGGAACAGTCCCCATCGGCACCAGTCGCCGCGACATCGCTTGACCTGCTCCCAGATTCAGTGGGAGCGGACGATGAACGAGCCACACTCTCCGAAGAGGCCCTCGCCGCTGAAGCCGACGCTCAGATGGAGGCCGCGACCACGGCGACCATCGGACCGACTAAGGATCAATCAGCGAGATCCCTCTTCGACCGCGAGCAACAGCTTCTCGACGATATGACGGAGCTTGCCGAAAAGGCTCGCTTTCAGCCCGATGGGCGGGTAAGGAAGCTGACGGAGTGGATTCGCACCGAACAGCTCAAGGACGGTAAACATTGGACCGACATTCGCGTCATCATCTTCACGGAGTACGACGACACGAAGCGTTATCTGGTCAATCAACTGAACGCGTTCATTGATAAGTCAGAAAGACCCGACGAGCGCATCGCGGTCTATCACGGCCCGACCCCGGCAGCGGAGCGCGAACGCATCAAGAAAGCCTTTAATGCAGATCCCAATCAGCATCCATTGCGGATTCTGATCGCCACCGATGCCGCGCGAGAAGGACTTAACCTGCAAGCCCATTGCTGGAACCTTTTCCATTTCGACGTTCCCTGGAACCCAGGGCGTATGGAGCAGCGCAACGGTCGCATCGACCGCAAGCTGCAGCCCAGCGCCGATGTCTATTGTCATTACTTCTTCTATACGCAGCGGCCCGAGGATCGCATCCTGAAGGTGCTGGTGGAAAAGACCAAACGCATCCAGGAGGAGCTTGGATCGCTTTCACAAGTCATCGAAAGTCGGCTCGAAAGACTAATGAAGAACGGCATCCGCCGCCGCGATCTCTCGACACTCGAACAGCAGATCCGCGAAGCGGATATCGAAAAGGAACGCCGCGAAACGATGCAGGACGAACTGGAAGGCGCTCGCGAACGGCAGAACGCCCTGCGCGAGCAGATCGACCGCCTTCGAGGCATGCTCAATCGCTCGCGCCAAGCCGTCGCCTTTCAAGAAGACCATTTCCGTGCTGCCATCTCCTGTGGACTTCGTATCGCGGGTTCTGAGCCACTCGGTGCCCAAACTGCCGAACCTACGCCCTCAACAACCCACGGCCCCACGCAGTACACTTTCCCTGCGATCGACCAGCGGGACGGAGCCGATCCCACGTGGGCGGCCACGCTCGACGCCCTTCGCAAGCCGCGCGATCGAAGCGAGCGTCTCTGGGAGTGGCGTCGCAATGCGCCCATCCGGCCGGTGGTCTTCGAGGATCCCGGAATCGTCACGGATGAGGTGGTACATCTTCATCTGGAGCACCCGGTCGTCCGGCGTCTGCTATCACGCTTTGTCTCCCAAGGCTTCGTGCATCACGATCTGTCGCGCGCCTGCTTAAGTCAGACGAACGACGCCATTCCGCGCGTGATCTTGTTGGGACGATTGGCGCTCTACGGTCCCGGGGCAGCCCGCCTTCACGAAGAGATCATTCCCGTGACCGCCCGCTGGCGCGAGTCCAATCGAACCGAGCCGCTCACGCCGTACGCCCGCACCGCCGAAACCGAAACGCTACGATTGCTCGAAGATGCCCTGATCGCCCCGCGCGATCACCGTCTCAACGAGACCATCCGCCGCCAACTGTTGGAAACGGTAACCCGGGACATCCAGGATCTGCTGCCTCACCTTGAAACTCGGGCGGAGGAATACGAAGAGGACGCCCGCGCCGCTCTTGGCAAGCGCGCCGACGCTGAGGCTAAGGCCATGCGCGAGATCCTCGATTTGCAGCAGACCCACCTAGTCGCCACCATGAGTGCCCATGACAAGAGCCTTCAGTTGCTGCTCGATTTCAACGAGGACGAGCGCCGCCAGAAGGAGCATGACCGCCGCTATTGGGAGACACGCCTCGGCGAAGTGCATCGCGAACGCGAGACAGAGCCCGAGCGCATTCGCGCCCTTTATGAAGTCAAGGCCCGCCGTGTCGAACCCATCGGTCTCGTGTATCTCTGGCCGGTGACCAACTAATTCCATGGCGAAGTCCCCGGAACAGCTCGCGCATGAACAGTGGCTTGGCTACATCCAGCCTGAGGGCCTGGTGGTTTCCATTCCGGCACTGTTGGATGCCCGCGCACACATCAACCAGAACTTCCTGCCTCGCCACCGCGCGCTGCTCGAATTTCTGCCAAAGGACCGCGCCGGCCAGCCCATCGGCGAATTGCCAGGTTTTCTGCCCTTCGCCGAATCCATTCTCGGCTGGTCGCAAGCCGACATCGCTGGAGCGCCGCAAGGTCCCGCCTTGCCAGAAACGCTTCAGTTCTACCTGCGAGACTATGGCGAAACGCTCCAACCGAAATACGCGCTGCGCGACTTTAACCAATCCGACTCCGACTGGCTGCTGCTGGTCGACGAACTGCCAGGCGTTCAGGACTTCGACACTGCCCCGCCAGCCGGAGTGCGGCAATGGCAGGCCAGCCCTCAAGCCCGCTTTGAGCGCCTGCTGCGTGAAACGAAAGTCCCGGTTGGGTTGCTCGTCAACCAGCAAGCCCTCCGCCTGGTCTATGCTCCGCGCGGCGAATCGAGTGGCTTCCTCACCTTCCGTATCCCAGAAATGACCCAAGTCGCAGGACGGCCGATCTTCGCCGCCCTCGACATGCTGCTCTCTGCAGACCGTCTCTTCGTCGTCGAGAAGAAAGAGCAGCTCCCGGCCATCCTCGCCGCCAGCCGCAAATACCAGAACGTCGTTTCGACACGTTTGGCGGGGCAGGTCATGGCCGCGCTATACGAACTACTGCGCGGCTTCCAGGCCGGCCATGACCAATCCTCTGGCCGACTGCTGAAAGACGTCCTTGCGAACGATCCTAATCAGGTCTACCAGGGTCTGCTTACGGTGCTGCTGCGTCTGGTCTTCATCCTCTTCGCCGAGGATCGCGGTTTGCTCTCGACCGATCCCATCTACACCAACCACTACGGCATCGGAGGGCTATTCGAACGGCTCCGTGCCGACGCGGCCCGCTATCCCGACACCATGGACCAGCGTTTCGGAGCCTGGGCGCAACTCCTCACGCTGTTCCGCCTCATCTATGACGGCGGCAGCCACGGACCAAAGTTCGACCTACCCGCCCGGCGCGGTTACCTCTTCGATCCGAGCCGCTACGCTTTCCTGGAAGGACGCCAAGCTTCCGAGGACTCTATCGCCATTCCCCGCATCTCGGACGGGGTACTCCATCGCGTACTCGAAAACCTGCTCATCCTCGACGGTGAACGGCTCAGCTACCGCAACCTCGACGTGGAACAGATCGGTAGTGTTTACGAAGCCGTTATGGGGTTCACCCTTGAGGTAGCTGCTGGACCCGCCATCGCGATCACCTCACCGAAAAAGGCGAAGGGCGGGGCGCCCGTCACCATCAACCTCGAAGAACTGCTTCGCGCCGCGCCCGCCAAGCGCGCCGAGTGGTTGCAGAAAACCACCGGCCAGAAGCTCGCCCCCAAGGCCGCAGCTGCGCTGAAATCAGCTGCGTCGCTCCCGGACCTATTGGCGGCACTTGATCGTAAGATCGAAAAAGACTTGACGCCCGCGGTGGTCCCTGCGGGGTCAATGATCTTCCAGCCGTCGCCCGAACGGCGCCGCAGCGGGTCACACTATACGCCGCGGTCGCTGACCAGCCCCATCGTCGAGGCCGCCCTGGCTCCTGTACTCCAGCAACTCGGTCCCGAGCCCACGCCGGAACAGATTCTTGATCTTAAGATCTGCGATCCCGCCATGGGTTCTGGCGCGTTCCTGGTGGAAGTGTGCCGCCAGTTGGGTGAGCACCTGCTCGACGCATGGCGCCGCACCGACTTGCTGCCGCCGATTCCACCGGACGAAGACGAACTGCTCCATGCCCGCCGGGTCGTGGCCCAGCGCTGTCTCTATGGTGTGGACAGGAACGACATGGCTGTTGATCTGGCCAAGCTCTCGCTGTGGCTGGCCACACTCGCCAAGGAGCATCCCTTCACGTTTCTCGATCACGCACTGCGCCATGGCGATTCGTTGGTCGGATTCACCACCCGCCAGATCAGCTATTTTGACTGGGCTGGAAATCCCCAGCAGGACCTCTTCGGCAAACGCTTCCAGGACAAGCTGGAACTCGTGCTTCGCAACCGCGCCATCATTCTCAATGCGCCGGACACCGTGCCATACGAGACCCAGCAGCAGCGACTACGCAAAGCCGATGAATACTTGATCGATGCCCGCCATACCGGCGATGTTTTGGCGGCAGCGTACTTTTCGTCATCGAAGCCGAAGCCGCGGGAGAAGGACCGTTTGACCAAAGGCGCTCTGCTGAAGCGAGCCATCGAGAACATCACCGATCTTGAGGCCGACGACGAGATCCAAGGGATCGTCCGCACGCTCCGGGTTCAAGGCGTCATACCCCTTCATTGGGAACTCGAGTTCCCTGAAGTCTTCCGGCGCGGCGGTTTTGACGTGATTGTAGGCAATCCGCCCTTTGCAGGCAAAAATACCATCGCAGAGGGACACGCCGCAGGTTATCTCGACTGGCTAAAGTTAATCCATACACACTCCCACGGCAACTCGGACTTGGCCGCGCACTTCTTCCGGCGTGCGTTCACGTTGCTCAGGCCGGGTGGCTGCTTCGGACTGATTGCCACGAATACCATCAGCCAGGGCGACACTCGATCCACCGGTCTGCGCTGGATCTGTGGAAATGGCGGCACCATCTATCGCGCCCGCAAGCGGTACAAGTGGCCGGGAGTGGCGGCGGTAGTTGTCAGTGTGGTGCATGTGCACAAAGGTGGGTTCTCGGGGCCATGCCAACTCGATGGCCGCTCCGTAGACCGCATCACGGCCTATCTCCTAGATGCCGGTGGCAGTGAAGATCCCGAGAAATTGGTCGCCAACGAAGACCACAGTTTTCAAGGAAGTATCGTTCTGGGCATGGGTTTTACGTTTGACGACACAGACACAAAAGGGGTCGCCTCGCCCCTCGCTGAGATGCACCGGCTAATTGCGAAAGATCCGCGCAATGCAGAGCGCATCTTCCCCTACATCGGTGGCGAAGAAGTGAGCGACTCCCCCACGCACGCACACCACCGGCACGTGATCAATTTCGAAGATTTTCCTTTGCGACGAAAGGAGACAGGGCACAGTTGGTTTGGCTTGACTGAAGAGACGCAACGGACGCAGTTGAAGGAAGGAATAGTCGCTCCGGATTATCCAGGCGAGGTCGCGGCTGACTGGCCGGATTTGCTAGAAATTGTGGAGCAGAAAATCAAGGGTACCCGCGCTTCACACTCGACAGCACCATGGTGGCAGTTTGAGCGTCCGCGCGTTGAGCTCCGAGTGGCATCTTCACATTTAAGACGCATGCTCGCCCAAAACTGTGGAGCAACTCCTCACTTGGCACCCGTTTTTATCCCGACCGCAGTTGTGGCGGCCAACACGCTCGTTCTATTTGTTCATGATGATCTGTGCTCATTTTCGATACTGCAAAGCCGCGTTCATGAGGTGTGGGCACGTCGCGAATCATCTTCCATGAAGGATGATCTGCGTTATACGAACTCACGGGCCTACGAGACGTTCCCTTTTCCCAAAACTGTTGAAAACCTCGTACCAATCGGAGAACGCTACTACGAACTCCGCGCAGCACTGATGGTCCGGAGCAACGAAGGACTGACCAAGACTTACAATCGCTTCCACGACCCCGGTGAAATGTCCGATGACATCGCGCAACTGCGCCGTCTGCATGATGCCATCGATCACGCTGTGCTAGAGGCTTATGGTTGGACCAGCGTCCGACCAGTCTGCGAGTTTTTCCCTGAGTTCGACGACGACGAGGATGAAGAGGAGTCCACCCCCAAAAAGAAGCACTTCCGATACCGCTGGCCGGACGAGATCCGCGACGACGTGCTGGCTCGGCTGCTGAATTTGAATCAGCAGCGGTACGAGGAAGAGGTCCGGGCGGGTTTGCACGACAAAGGCGATGGGTCAAGAGACACCCGCCGAAGGAAGTCGGCTGATGCGGACGAGGGATCGGTTGAGGATCAGGGAGAATTGGATCTATGACCTCGGCTGAAGTCCGCTCAAAATTAGTAGAGGCGCTGGAACTCGATCTGGTGGGCCCGCGCCCCGGTTTGGGCGCCGCGGACGAGATTTTGCCGCAATCGCCCTCGCGTTGGTATCTGACCGGGTTTCTGGTTCCCATCGACGCGGGATCGTCGCAGAAGGTCGATGAAGAAGCGACCGAGGAGTTAGATTCGGCCGAGTCCGGCGGCGTGGATGATGACGAACCGCCAGAGCGCGGATCGGCCCGGAATCGCATTTTCGCTTCGTCCATGGGCATGAGTGTGCTGGTTTCCGCTGGAGCGAAGGCGCTCGAAGTGACGGTAACGTGGGGCGACTACGAGCCGCGCAGCAGTCCAGAGAGTTGGTCCCGCGCCCCGCGTGAACATCGGTTGACGCTCAACCTACCAGCGAAGACGGGCAATACGCGTGAGACCGCCGTTCCGGAAAGTAAGGGGTTGAAGGTCGCGCTGCTGGTGCGTCCGGTTGAGTCCGCTGCTCTCGAGGCCGGACTGCCCGCCGGTACGCGGACGGTGTCCGTGTTCCTGGTCAACCGTCGCAAGCCCGCGCCCGATGAAGCGAAGGACAAGGCATTTGCCTTCCAAGCACAACTCGAGATCCGCGCAGATGCGCCGTTGGTTGCACGGCCCGATCTGCGGGGCCTGGCCAGCGACGATTGGGATGACCGCATCGCCGACTTGCAGTATCGCGACACCGGCGAATACGCCGTAGGCCACAATGTTGCGACCGAAGCCATTCTGACGGACGGCCACTGCCGGGGTGTGCGCTCCTGCTGGGTGCCGACGGCCGAGGTGGAGAGGGTCGCTCCTGCAGCCATCGTCGGAGCGGAAATGAAGATGGACGTGCTGGCGGCTCTGACGGACTTTCCTGACGCGCAGGCAAAGCTCGATCCGTTGGTCACCGAGTACCGAGCGTGGATTTCTGCGCAAACCGCCCCCACGTTATCTGCGAAGCGCAAAGAAACCGCCGAGAGTTTGCAGAGCCGGGCCCAAGTTGCTGCGGACCGCATCGCCCAAGGTATCGCGCTGCTCAAGGATCCGCAGTGTCTGGCGGCTTTCCAACTCGCAAACAAGGTGATGGCGTTGGCCGCGCGGCGCCGGTTGGGCGTCATGCAGGGCAAGCCGCCCGAATCCGTGACACCGGAATGGCGGCCCTTCCAGTTGGCATTCCTGCTGATGAATCTGCCTGGTATCGCCCGTCCCACGGCGGAGGATCGCAAGGTGGTGGACCTGTTGTTCTTTCCGACAGGCGGCGGCAAGACGGAAGCCTATCTGGGTCTGGCCGCGTGTACGCTCCTGCTGAGACGGATGCAAAATCCCGGCATCTCTGGCGCGGGTGTGAGCGTTCTGATGCGTTACACACTACGTCTTTTGACGCTGGATCAGTTGGGCCGCGCGGCGACGTTGATCTGTGCCTTGGAGCTGGAGCGGCAGAAGGATGCCAAACTTCTAGGCGACTGGCCATTTGAGATCGGTCTCTGGGTAGGACGGGCAGCGACTCCGAACCGTATGGGGAAGAAAGGCGACAACGACCGCGAGTCGGCACGCGCGCGAACGATCGCGTATCTGAATGATGATCGCAAGCCGTCGCCGATTCCGCTGGAAGAGTGCCCGTGGTGCGGGACGAAGTTCAAGACGATTTCCTTCAAGCTCCTGCCGAATCCAGATGAGCCGACCGACTTGCGCATCCGCTGCGTGAACCGGAGTTGTGAGTTTGGTCGCGAGTTCTCGTTGCCAATTCTCGCCGTGGACGATCCGATCTATCGCCGTCTGCCGTGCTTCATAATCGCAACGGTCGATAAGTTTGCTGGCCTGCCATGGGTCGGTCAGGTTGGTGCATTCTTTGGAAGAGTTAACCGCTATGACGCAAGGGCCGGGTTCTTCGGACCGTGCGACACGGCACAGGGCACCGCGATACCGGGAGGACGGCTGCTACCTCCCGATCTGGTCATACAGGATGAGTTGCACTTGATATCGGGTCCGCTCGGCACAATGGTCGGGCTGTATGAGACTGCGCTAGAAGCACTCAGCGTACGGCAGTTGGATGGCGTGGACGTCAAGCCGAAGATCATTGCCTCGACCGCTACAGTGCGGAGAGCC
Organism: Candidatus Sulfopaludibacter sp. SbA3; assembly: GCA_945893365.1. Lineage (GTDB taxonomy): Bacteria > Acidobacteriota > Terriglobia > Bryobacterales > Bryobacteraceae > SYKU01. The sequence continues at coordinate 103,353 of CAMDED010000001.1, forward strand.
GATAGTCAGATTCGGGCGCTATTCAATCGCGCGACTGTGGACATCTTTCCGCCACCGGGACCAGACCGGCGCGATTCGTTTTTTGCCCACACGCTGCCGGCTTCCGATAGTCCGGCAAGGCAGTATGCCGGAATCGCCGCTCAGGGACGAAGTCCGAAGGTGGTGATGTTGCGGGTTTATATGGCGCTGCTGGGCGCATCGCAGAAGTATTTCGACCGCTTGAAGATGAAGGGGCAGGACAATCCGGCAGACCCATACATGACGTTGGTTGGCTATTACAACGCGTTGCGGGAACTTGGTGGAGCGCGGCGGCTTATCGAAGACGAAGTGCGCAATCGATTGGTGGGTTACTCGTCAAGGAAGCGGCAAGGTGAGACGGAAGGGCTGTTCGCCAACCGCCAAATTGATTACGAACCAGTCGAATTGACCAGCCGCGAGAGCACGGCACGGGTGTCGGAGGCCAAGCGTCGCTTGGCGCTGCCATTTGGGCAAGATAAAGCTGTACATGTCGCGATCGCGACCAACATGATCTCGGTGGGCCTCGACATTACTCGGCTAGGATTGATGGTGGTCTTCGGGCAGCCGAAGACGAGCGCGGAATACATCCAGGCCACGAGCCGCGTAGGCCGCGACCAGAACCGGCCGGGTTTGGTGGTGACGATCTACAACGTCCATAAGCCGCGCGACCGCTCCCACTACGAGCGGTTCGAGATCTATCACGAGACATTCTACCGAAGCGTGGAAGTCACCAGCGTGACGCCCTTCTCCCCGCGCGCACTTGATAAGGGGCTAGCCGGGACGTTGGTGGGCTTGGCGCGGCACAGTCTTCCGCCGATGACTCCGGCTCGAGGAGCCGCGCAGATTCTGGCCGAAAGGGTACGGCTCGACTTTGTCGTCGATACGCTGGCGGAACGGGCTCTTGGCCACTCAACACTTCCACCAGCGGAGGCCGATCTCATGCGGCGGCGAGTACGGGAAAGGACACTTGATCTCCTCGATGAGTGGAGCAAGGAGGCAATGGAACTCGCTAACGTCGGTGTGGGCTTGCAGTACAACCCGACGGAAGCGGGCGGCGCGCAGCCGCTGCTACGCGATTTTCTCAGCGCCGATTTGAAGAATCTGCCGGCCAATCATCGCCGCATGAAGTTCCGGGCAAACCGTTCGTTGCGTGATGTTGAGCCGAGTGTCGCCGTCCAGGTGAAGACTATCGACTTGCAGCCCGTGGAGGAAGACGAAGTATGAGCAACGGGCGCTACATCAAGCCGCAGGGCGAGCTGCGGCAGAGCCAGGTCGTGATGACGTTCGGACCAGGCTCGATGGTTGATCTGCCCAAACACTCGGTGCTAATCGCAGGACTGGACTATTGGAGTGGCGGAGGGACCGAGATCTTCGAGGCCCGCTTGGCCGCAAAGGCGGCGCGGCTGCTGGAACTACCTTCCGTGCGCCTAGTGACGCCACCACCTGCCGATGACGATCCGCTGGGGCCGAACCCGCACATTGAAGCTTTTCAGTTCCCGGAGTGGTTCATCACTCAAGACAACGAGCGGGATTCGGAAGCGATGTTCGGACGGACGCGACTACTTGTGCACCGGAAGGCTCTCGCGCGCGGGGCGTACATCGACCGGAACAAGAAGCGACGTTCTGTCGTACCGATTCGTTTCGTGAGGGCCTGCCGCTGTGGACATATCGGCGATATCGACTGGTACGCTTTCGTCCATCAGGGCAAGTCTGAATGCACCCAGCAGCAGCGGCAACTTTTTATTGATGAGCGGGGAACGAGCGGGGATCTGACCGAGATCTTCATTCGCTGTGAATGCGGCAAGGCGGAGCGCAGCGTCGCCCAGGCAGCGCGATTCCAGGACCGCGCGCTCGGCAACTGCGATGGAAGCAGACCGTGGTTGGGACCATACACAAAGGAATCCTGCGGCGAGCCGAGCCGATTGCTGATCCGCAGCGCATCGAATGCCTATTTCCCACAGACACTGAGCGTAATCTCGCTGCCGGACCGCGATGAATCCGTGCGGAAGGCTGTAGACGCAGCCTGGGACTATCTCGAAATTGTCGAGACTAGAGAAGATTTGGAGCGCGAGTTGCGTCGACCAAAAGTGCGCGAGGCACTGGATGGGGTTTCGTTGGAGGAAGCCTTCGCGCAGATTCAGGCCCGGCGCGCGGCTGCGCCTACGCCGGATAAGTCTGTCAAACAGGCGGAACTGGAGACGCTAGCCGCCTCGAAGGAGGAGATCGGATCGGATCAGCCAGAAGGCGTATTTTACGCTCGCTCGTTGCCGAAGACGATCTGGGACCAGCCATGGATGAAGCCGATTGAGCGAATCGTGTTGGTGCATCGGTTGAGAGAAGTGGTGGCGCAGGTCGGCTTCACGCGCTTCGAGTCAGCGGCGCCGGACATTGAGGGTGAGTTGGACCTCGGCGTCAAGCGCGCTGTGCTGGCTCGGGAGATGACTTGGCTGCCAGCGTACGAGAACAAGGGTGAGGGTATCTTCCTGAAGTTCAGCGCGGCATACCTGAATGACTGGGCGCAGAGACCGGCGGTCGTCAAACAGGGGATCCGGCTTAAACAAGGTTTCGATGCTTGGAAGGCCGAGCGCCAAGGCAGTTCGCGCGTGTTTCCCGGATTACCATACGTCGCCCTGCATAGCTTCTCGCACCTTTTGCTGACTGCGCTGGCCCTGGAATGTGGTTATCCGGCAAGTTCCATCCGGGAGCGCATCTACGCAATTCCGAGCGTGGGCTATGGGGTACTTCTCTATACCGGCAGTTCGGATGCCGAAGGGACGCTGGGCGGACTGATCCAGGTAGGCAGACGCATCCACAATTCGGTGCGAAGTGCGCTCGAACTCGGGCTGCTGTGCTCGAACGATCCAGTATGCGCGCAGCATGATCCGGAGAACAGGCAAGAACATCGCCACCTACACGGAGCGGCTTGTCACGGCTGTGTTCTGACCGCCGAGACAAGTTGCGAACAGCAAAACGATTTCCTCGATCGCGCCCTCGTCGTGAAAACTGTGGAAGAGTTGGGCGCTGAGCTGTTTGGCGACGTCGGATGGTGATGAACGGTCTCCTCGCGCTCACGGTGTCGGACCTCGCCGCCTTGAAGGAGGCTCTGAGAACTGGGCGCCTTCCTGCGCCGTTTCTGCCCACGCTGATCGAAAGGATCGTCCCGCGTGCCGTGTCAGGCGACGTTTCAGCAGCGCTTCAGGGGATGATAGCCTCCGGTACCAACCGTGAGGGTCTCGTCGCCGCGCTCGAATTGCTGGCGGCCGCGCGCGCCCAACAACCGTCCATCGACGAAGTGATCGAACTCGTCACGACCGGTCCCGAGGCCGGCACGGTGACAAACCGTGACACCCAGGTCGTCGTTCAAGAGTTATTCCGAAATGCCGAGCGCAGTGTTCTCGTCGCGGGTTATGAGCTGTATCAGGCGGAGCCGGTGTTTCGCACTTTGGCAGACCGAATGGGCGACCAACCTAGACCGACCGTACAAATGTTCTTGAACGTCAAGCGGCCATTTGGGGATACCACCACTGATAGTGAACTCATCGCCGCTTTCGGGTATCGCTTTCGCAACGAGCACTGGCCGACAGATCGAGCTTTGCCGGAGATCTACTTCGATCCCCGATCGCTCGCGATCGACGCAAAACGGAAAGCGGTTCTTCACGCCAAATGTATTGTCGTTGATGGACGGACGGCATTCGTGTCGTCTGCCAACTTCACGGAGGCGGCCCAGGAACGAAACATCGAAGTGGGCGTCCTGGTGCGATCACAAGTTGTCGCCGAACGTCTCATCACTTTCTTTTCCGCACTGATCGCCAGTGGTGCAGTAAGGCGAGCACTGTGAGGGCAGCCCTTTGGGAAGAGGAAGGGGACTCGCGCACAGATGCGAATCCTGACCGCTCCCAGAGAGTACTCGGGCGTTCGTCGCATTTAGGACAAGAGAATGAGTTCCATCTTTGCGCGGCGATCACGCTCCGGAACCTCGCCCATCCTGAAAGCCACAGCATGAGGATCGCGCGAGCCGGCGTCCGTGGTTGCCTCGCAGTAATAGAACTTCTGGCCAGAGAGGGGGTCTCGAAGGGCGAAAGCATCCGGCAGATCGTCGGCGCCGGCGACGGCAAGTGCCATATGGCCTGGGCCAGAGCCGTACTCCAGGGAGACCAAGCGCACCTCGTAACCCAATCTAACCAAACACGCTGCCGCCACAATGGCGTGATCCTCGCAGTCGCCGCGATCTTCGACCATCGTCTCTAATGGATACTTCGGGTATTCCGGTACGCCCTTGTCTTCGTGATCCAAGGCGTATCGGAACCGTTGGGCAAGCGCCAGGACGTTATTTATTTCAGAGATAGTATGGAGACCATCCCTCTCGGTAATCTGCCTTAGCTGATGAGCCGTTTCGTCAATCTCGGGCGTGAGGCCGTCGCGAACGAAACGTCCGTAATCGCCGACTGCCCTAACGCTGTGATCCCTAGAAAGAAGCATCTCGTACCTGCTCTTGGACGCCTGCACTCGGATTTCGTAGCCCGTTGCTGGTGACCCCAATACTCCCGGCTCTTTTCTAAAAAACCACGACATCGTAAGCGGGATAAGGTCTAAAGGGGAAGGCGGTTGCGGCATTGGCGTCGGCTCCGGGATAGGTACAGGCGACGGGAAAGGCAGCGGGTCGTACTCATCGATTGGATTCGGCAGCGGCGGCTGTCCGACCAGCGCGAGCAAAACGGCGGTACTCGCTGCAAGCGCTTCGACAAGACCGTTGAGCCACTCTCCATGACTTCCGAGGGCTGCGCCCACGACCAGCATGATCCCTAACAGCAGGAACCATCGGTAGGGCCAACGTCCGTGTACTCCGACATCCATGTCAGCAAAGCCGAGTCCCACCCAAGCGTCGGCAAACACCAACAGCCGACGAGCCAACCACAGTACGGCGGCTAGCACCGCGTAGGAGGACATCAGGATGAATAGGTAAGTCAGGCCAGCAAGGAGTGATTCGAAAATACCCTCTCTTCCAGATACTCCCCAAAGGTAGCGCAAGGTATACTTCGCAGGTGTCAGAACCGCTCCCAGGAGAATGAGAGCGGCGGCTATCCGCGCGAATCTCATCCAGCCTCCCCGCGCGGCAAGGTGAGGCTGGAGCCGACCTTGAGACAGCCAAGCATCGCAAAGCTTTCGGGCTCTTCGATAGCGGCTGAGTCCAGTGCAACAATTCTATCGTGAAAGCGAATCAGAACTTCCGTAGGACCGTGCCAGGTTGCACGGAGGGGAGCGCGTCCGGCAAGCGCCGTTGCCCGCCGGTCGAGGTCGCGAACGACCCTATTCAAGAAGCCGGGTTCTTCTTGATCGCGAAATTCGATTAGATGCAGGAGGCTCAAATCGTCCAGGCGCGATTCGAGGTGCTTCTTTGCAAACTCTCGAAGGCCCGATACCGTCTGTGCCATGCAATCTTCCCCATCAGTCGGATCGGGGACAAACTTTCCATCCCCTGCGGCTTTGGACTGCAGCGTCGCAAACGGGAGGTTTAAGGAATCGAGCAAACTCGCCCGGAGAGCAACTGGTACGAGTCGTTCGACGTTAACGAGATCGGCCATAGCATCGGCCCCAAAGTCCCCCGCCATTGAGATGGCGAGTGTCGAAGCGATCCCAACCTGGGTCTGCAGCCTATGAACCTCGTCTCTGACACCAGTCAAGAGGTGACTGCGCACGCGGTCCAGAACAAGGATTAGGTTGTCCCTGGTTTGTGCTTCATACGTCAGCATCAGTGCTTCTTGGGCTGCACGAAGCGCAGAGTAGAGCCCCCGATAAGCACGTTCGAGCAGGCGAAATCCTAGGACCGCGGCAACAAGCAACGCAACCCCGAAAACCACCCAGCCGAGAACATTGCCTAAGAGCAGGGCCGCGAGATAGCGCATTCCTTCCGCGCCAAGCCAAGCCAGGAGCGCCACCCGAACCCAGATTGCAATCGCATTCGGCGCATTTCGGATTTCCTCTCGAAGCGCTTCGACAGCCCGGTCGAAGTCAGCATTCGCCGACCGGGCGATGTCTGGCTGGACTTCGAGCACGGCCTGTGCCAACGATGCCCATGTCAGCAGGCGATCAGGTCCGCGTTCATAGTGATGCAGCCGTCTCACGTCCTCCTTGATCGCCGTGTCGAGTGACTCCAAGAGTTCGGACTCAGCAGCCTCAATCGCTTCACGCCATTGCCGGGCCTTCGTGAAATCAAATAGATCTCGAAGTTTCAGCAAAACGGCGATCCATCGACGTCTGGGGACACGTTCGAGTTCCGCCGTAATAATGCCCGATGGAAGGCCGATGTGCCACACCTCACCTTGATCCGCGGACAGTGTAAACGGAGTCCTTGCCAGCAGCTTTCGAGCCAAGGCCTCCGGCTTCACCAGCTCAAGAAGTTTAGCGCGCCTCAAATCGTCAAAAGCCGCCGCCGGTTGAAAGTTCTTCGCGTCCTTGAATTGGCGTTCTAGGAGTTTACCCGCTACTGGGCCTGATAACGCGTCTAGAAGCTCTTCGAGGCCACAGTCCAGGAATGCCCCCCCTATGTTCGTGATCGATGTGCCGGAAACTGAAGAGGAACCAACATGCCCGAGAATTTTCGAGCCGAAGTGGGGTTGATCGGCGACGGAAAGAAGGAAGACAAGCCGCGCCACTGTGGCAACGACGTCATTTGCCGATCGCACGCCAGCGACACGATCCTGTGTGGGAATTGAAATCGCACAATTCCAGGGGTGCTTGGAAACGACGTCATGGGAGATGATTTTGGCGGCCGGACCTTCGCCAAGTGCTACAATCGCCAACGTCGTCGTGTCGCAGAGGGGCTTGAGATCTTTACGAGCTTGCTCCAAGAACTGGGACGCCTGCGCGTCGTCCAAGTCCACAACGAAAACCACACTCAACCTCGGAGGTTGGCCCACACCGCGACCAGGAATCTGGTACCCCATCTGTTCAAGCAGATCGAGGTTCTTGTTCGAGAGAAAGTGCTGGGCAATCTCCGTGAGGCCGGACTCCTTGTCCGTGCAGCACCAGGAAGTGACTGCCCGGCGATGTCCTTCTTCTGCTGTCCTAAGTAACCCTCTAAGTTCCGAGACTACACGAGTGCCCAGCGATCCAATTCCAACCACGAAAGTGAGATTGGCGACACGCGTGGAATGAGGAGATACGTCATCGAAACCCACCATGGGATATTCTCGGTACTCGATCTATTCCAAGTTCTTCCGATAGTCTCTGATCGAATCGCGCTCTTGTTCGATCTGCTTGCCCAGTTTGTCGGCCTTGAAATCATCGAGGTAGGCCTCGTAGGAAGACAGTAGTGCCTTGACCGTTTCCGAGCCAACCGCCCTCACGTACTCTGACAGGCCAGCGAGAATAAACTCGATCTTCTTTGGTTCTTGCCCGAGCCTGGAGCATGCCTGAGTTCGTCCTTGGGCAAGGAGAAGGGATTCCTTGGGCTTCCTTTTCTTGAACTGGAACGCGATAGGGCCCGATTCGCCAGGGATCTTTTTTTCAGCCGATGGACCAAAGGCGGTTTGCCATTCCGTGTCCATTGGAACTTGGTAGGCACCGTCTGCTTCGTCCGGACCGCCTTCAAGGTTCATGTAATAGTAGTCACCTCGTTTTGCAACAAAACCAAATGCCATTGCGATCGCGAAAACCTGGCGCGCGATTCTTTTCTTGTCGGGAAACAAGTCTGGAACGTCGGACAGGCTCTTATTCAGGAGTAGCGGGAACGCCTTCTGTTTCACCGTCTGTTCGTACTTTTCCTTCCAGTCGGCAGCATCGCTCAAATACCACGCACAGGCGCCGTGAGTGTACCTGACAAGTTCGAGCTCGTATGGAGCACTGGTGGCAACCAGCGTCGCCGGTGCCGCCACGCCGCCACGAGTCGCTTTAGTATATTGGCTAACCCACCGGCGCACGTCCGGCGGAAATCCCCCAGCATCACCGGAGTCAGACGTTTGCGGCATACAGCCAAGCGCAAGGTTTTGGTCGTATTGCATATTGACCTGGGGCAGCCTCGTGTTCCAGAACGGCTGGCACATCTCAAACAGCTCGGCGAGCTTGACCGTTAGCGAACTCTGTCTGTCCGCCTTCGAGGAAATGTAATCCACAACGGTGAGGCTCTTGATCTTCGGGAAATAGAGATCAGCGGCTCTCTGACCGAATTCCTTCACCAAGCCATCTGTGTTCATCGGCAGGAGGCTCAAATAATAGGGCCGATCAGTGCCAGCCGCCTCCTTCGCGGCTTTGAGCAGTCTGGATGGCGGCACTCGATTCGCGTGATAGTACTCTTCCAGGAACCCGTGGTCGGTAACGTCCATTTCCACGACGAAGTTTGAGGTTTCCCTGCGGCGTTCCAACCGAAGCGTATTCAGTCGACTATTAAGGGTCTTACCCAATGTCTCGCAGGTCGACACGAAGCTGTCAACGGCTTGCTTCCGAGCCGTGGCGAGAGAAATCAACTCGTCATAAACCCTAACCGCAGCGTTCCGGGCAACCGTTCGCAGTTCCTCCCGAGCAATAGACTGGAAGGCCCCGATTGCTTCTGCCTTAAATTTCTCATCCTTGCTGCTCATAAGGGCTTTGAGGCGACTCATTCCGCCCAAGGCTGCCAGCGCCTCGTCCATGATCTTCGTTTTGGCCTTGCCTTCACTCTCGGTCCACGCGCTACTCTCGGTGAGCATCTCTCCACGGAGCGCGGTTGCTCTTGTTATCAACTCTTCGAGCACGCCTTCGCAACCGCGGGCGCCCAATCTTGCTAGGCAGTCATCCAACAATTCCTCCAACCAATCCCTGAGCGGATTCTCCAACACGGTGACCTTGCCTAAGTAGTAGGCCACATTTGCGGTAACGGCTGACTCGGCGGCCGGGAGGCTCTGGTGCTTGAACGTATCCACCTTCTGCCGGATCACGCTCACGAAATCGCGTGTCGACTTGTCTTTGCCGAAAGTTCTACCTACGCCTTCGCTCGCCTCGCTAATGAGTGTCTGCTTTTGGGGATGCTGGAGAAGGCGGTTCAGCACTTGGTCGACAGGCCCTTGTTCATCCAACTGGTGCGTCGTCAAGAAGGTCCGCACCTCCTCTGCGCGTTTTGCGGTTTGCAGTTGGGTCTTCAGGATACCGTCCTCGATGAGTTCGCGAAGTGTCGACCACGCGCAGTAGCGGGTCAACGCCTCAACCGGGAAACCCAGCCTCGTGTTCGCAAACGTACTGAAGTTCCGTGGCCGCTGCGTCTCGGGACAACGCGCGACTCCCCTTAGGGTGTTCAGGTTGCGCTCCACGCTGTGTGCGTTGACGCTGAACGGAGTCGCGTTTTCGTGCAGCAATAGGCGTGCGACCAGTTCGTACGCATCTTCTGTCTGAGAAAATGATTTGTCACTTTCATTCTTGTAGTCGATCAAGTAACAGAGATCGAAGAGTTGGCTCCCGCTGGGAAGCGTCAATGTTTCGCCCTCGGCGTTTATGATCGATTCAAGCCGGAGGTCGTCGCGCATATCTTGGAGCAGTTGGAGTTCCATCAACGCCGCATACGCATTTGCGCGCATGATCCTGAGCTGCGACTCATCACCTTGAACTTTTTGGTCGTACGCATCCGGTAAAACAAAAATGCCGACCACTTTCGCCCGCTGCTTAGTGAGGGATCGCGCCAGTAGAGCGGCGTCCATATAAGCGCCGCTGCCGGTTCCGCCGGCAAGTGAGCAGACTATGTAGACCACGGGTTGCACAACCACGGTGGCCGTTTGATTCGGAGCTCTGAGCTTGGTACTCAATCCCGAAACAAGTGTCTGGACTCGGTTCACCGCGGCCGTGAACGCAGTCTTCACATTCAACATTGAGGCCAAAACGGCGATGCGTCCGACCGTGCGGATTTGACCGCAACCGTCCCCCTTGACTGCCTTTTCATAATACGCGGGCACAAGTTTTCCGGGAATCTGGTCGAGAAGCCAGCGGTGGGCGTCTGGTTGGTCGAGCAGGGGCCGCAGTTGTTCGCCGCCGATGAAGCACTGCTCATTCTGTTCGACAGGCGCAAGGCCGGGCTTGTTTAGGAATGACGCTTCGTCCGCGTCGACGTACACGTACCCCACCGTCGGTAATTTCCCAACGCGTCGCAGGATCTTCTGTTTGGCCCTTCGGACGCACTCAATGCCGGTGCCACCGAGACCAATCAAGATTGCTGGATGGAATTGGACGCCACTCACGCCGCCGGCCTTCGTCTCCGCTCCCGTCGGGTCGACATCTACCGTCGCACCCAGTTCCTCCGGATCTCCCAGGCCCTCGGTCAAATCGATGTTCGCTGTTTCAGTTCTCAGCTTCGTGTCCGGCATGATATTCATTCCTCCTAAGGCCGCGTTGCCCTTGGCTCATCCAACTCGCGAACCGACCTCTCCCTCATACTGCAAGCTATAAGCACCCAACTGAAACTGATCCCGATCATACAGTTCGAGGCGGGTTACCGGCTGCCCTTTGAACTTCAGGCTTACCCCGTCCTCCGCCTCGATAACACAAAGTACTTGCCCTTCGATGCGCGCGGCGGTCAAGATCAGCCCATGTTCTCCAACGTCCGTCAAGACAAGGTCGCCTGTGGGCGGACCAATCCGAAGTCGCCTCTTGCTTGCCGCAGCAAGGTCAAAGGTGCGGGGTGCCTCGCCGGGCTTCCAGTATTGCAGAGCTCCGTGAGGTCTTGGCCGGCGTCGGAGCATCACGATAGCGATCCCGATCAAAACAATGCCAACGGCCACTGCCCCCCAGAGCAGAAGGGTTTGCCGTTTCATCTGGGGCTTCGCTTCTTCCTTTACCTGGCGCTTTCCGTCGTCAGCCGGGGCAGCTGCGCTACGCTTTTGTGCTTCCGCCTGTTCCGCTGCTTGACGAGCTTTTTCAGCTTCAATCTCTTTCAGGATCTCGGCCCTAACCTTGCTGAGGTCGGCGGCCGCAGTTCGCACAGGTCTATAATTCGGAAATTCGGCCGATCGAAAAGCCTCGTCCACGCCGCCGTCGATTTTGGGACCGAGCTGAACCTGCCACACGAACCACGGCATCCCTTGGAAACGGCGAGCCACTTCGCTAAGACGAACCTCGGAAGCAGAGCCGCGGACTGCGGGTGGTGGATCGTTCAATCCATCAGTCAGGAGCACCACGACCTTCGCGTGCTTGTTGGTACCTTGAGCTTCGTCGAGCCTCTTGGCTTCCTCCAAGCCCTTCTGTAGCGCGGCTGCAGTGTACGTCCATGGCCCTGCAGCCTTCATTACGTCGATCTCGCCGTGAATAGAGTCTTTGTCTTGTTGCCCGTAAATGGCTGCAGTCGGGCGGGACCGGACATCAGCGTCGTACGGAATCAGAAGGATGTTGTCGCCTGGGTTACTAGAGCTCACCAAATCCTTCAATGCCTTCTTTACTTCGGGGAAAATGTTCTGGCCCCCAGCTTTGCCGACCATGGAGGCCGAGGTATCCACGATCAAGATCAGGTCGATCTGCGTCCTCGCCGGGGCTTGAGGTGCAGGTTGGGCCATAACCACGGAGAGGCCGCCCGTCAGTCCGCACAGAGCAACCATGAGTAGCCGAACACCTGCAGGGCGAAGTTGGAAGCGCATCATTTCGTGAATTCCTCCCAGAGTTTGCTTGCTTTCTCCGCGCCCAACATCAGGACGAGTTCGGCCTTGTTGCTTGCCCCAACGTACAAGGCCTCTGCACCTCCGGCGCGTGGTGATCCCGAATCTAAGGAGTAAGCGACGAGGCACAGCATCTTGGAATCGTTTGGGTCGGCCGTGAGCAGGAATACAGTCCCAGATGGAATACCGTCCTTGTGTTTAAGTCCGATGAGGACGGGGACACGCGCCTTGCCGTTCGCCACCGCGGGTTCGTCCGTGACGTGCCCAATCTTTACGCCAGCGAGGTACACCGCCTCCCCGCCGCGGACGCCCTCAGCGTTTCGGAACTCAACGGTGATGGATCTGCCGCCGATCCGGTCGCAGCTGGCGAGCGCGAAGCAACCAGCGGTGATTAGCAACAAGGCTCCAAGGTTAGCCTTAGCGGTCATATCAGCCTTTCTTAACGGAAACCGATTGTATTCCAGTGCCTTACCTCTGCACAAGTGTAGGGTGCTTTGGGCGATCCCTCACTCTCTTTGCTCCGTCGCGAAGGTGGAGGCAATTTGAATGCCGTAACGTTTCAGCTGGTGATTCCCCGCAGCAAGGCTATGGAGAGGGAAGTGAAATGTGTTTTAGCCCAATCGGGCGACGGCGGACGAGAGCTGACCCTGCTGGCCGCTAGCGCCCAGCTCCGATCAGGCTTGGATCTTCGGAACTCGGTTTTCAGCTACTTGAGCCGGCCTGCGTTTGTTCCCGTGGCTGATAGAGACCTATGACGCAGACAGCCTTTCGATGCAAAGTCTTCGCCTCGCGAAGAGGGCAACAAGCTCACAATAGTCACCATGAACTATCATGAACTATAGGGCAAAAAACTCACCTGGGATGCAGCACCCGGGCGGACCTCAACCAAACGGTAGAACGACCGACACCGCCGGTTAGGTCTACGACTCTGAGCGGTCCCTGCAGATCGACGGGGCTATGCGGGTTTCTGGCTTAACTATGCAGAACCATACTTATGCTATCATATATGATATTATTTCGAAATGGCGCCTAGTCGATCTTTGGCGTATCCAAATGTTGTCCTTTTATATTGAACAACTTACGAGCCTGGTGATAGTGGTTGTGGTATTGCATTGTGTGAGCATGAAGGTTCATGTCAGATCAATCAGCCGTTGAATTCGAACGAGTGACAAAGTGGTTTGGCCCTGTTGTAGCCAACAGGAATATCACGTTCCAGGTTGCTGCCGGAACAGTGCATGCGATCGTCGGCGAAAATGGCGCGGGCAAAACCACCTTAATGCGAATACTCAGCGGAGGCCTGAGGGCGGATGAAGGGACAGTCTCAGCTTGCGGCCATGTCCTCAACGCACGATCACCACGAGACACGATCGCCTTGGGAATTGGGATGGTGTACCAGAAGCTGTCCCTCATCTTGACGCTGACTGTCTTTGAGAATCTCCTCTTGGGTAGCATCGGAACGCCGTTCCTAATTCGCGATCACAAGCGGCGCAAGGACGCCTCTCTGCTTCTCGAAGCCCAAGGTCTTCAAGTCGACCTCGACACGCTTGTCTCGGAGCTTACGCTCGCACAACGACAGTTACTTGAAATCGGCAAACTTCTATGGAGGAACGCCCGAATTCTGATTCTGGACGAGCCCACGAGTCAACTGGCACCGCACGAAATAGACGAAGTCCTTCGCACCACCAGAAAGCTTGCGAATGCGGGACGTACGGTTCTACTCATTACTCACAAGATCGATGAAGTACTGCGATTTGCCGACAGTGTAACGGTTCTTCGCGGAGGTGAGGCAATTGCGACAGCGCATGCACGTGACTTGACTCGTGCGGAGCTAGGGCGTCTGATCGTCGGTCCTCTGCAAGCAGTTCCGTCGGTAGACACGGCACGGGCGCTCGCCTCTGTTCCTGTCGCCTCGCTTCGATCAGTCTCGTTGACAAATGGAAGTGATCGGACGGGAGTTTTTGATCTCGACGTTTATGGTGGCGAGGTGCTTGGAATCGCTGGGGTCTCTGGCAACGGGCCCGAGGACCTTGCTCAACTGCTCGTTGGCTCCCGCAAGTCGGCGACTGGTGAGATTCAATTTCATTTTGGTGTGGATGTTCCAGTCGCCCACATCCCCGCGGATTCGCGCCGAATGGGCGCTGTTGACACCCTGCCGTTGTCCAGAAACGTCTTTTTGAGAGAGTTCGATAGTCCGCGGCTGTGTATTGGTCCCTTCGTTCGGCTCGATGTCATGCGGAATGAGGCAGCCTCTCGTCTCAAGGCTTACGGCGTGCGCCCCTCAAACCCAGACCTACTGGCAGCAGCCCTTTCGGGCGGCAATCTTCAGAAACTGATTATCGCCCGTGAGATGAGTTGTGGTGCTTCCCTGCTTGTCGCGGAGAACCCGACTGCCGGACTTGATCCCGCTTCGGCCGGCGACATTTTACAACGCCTTAAGCTGTTTGCGCGCGAAGGCCCTGCGGTTGTTCTGGTATCGGCCGACCTGTCCGAGCTATTAGCGATTTCTGACCGCGTTGCAGTCTTCTCAGGGAAACGACTTATCGGTGTCGAACGTTCAGAGAACCTAACCGCCGATTCCCTCGGAATGATGATGGGGGGGATCCGCCTCGACATAGTTCAGCAGCTGACGAACATCGGCACCAACGATGGACAGGGCCTTGAAGCCATCAGACGACTGCTAACAAGCGCTAACTGGTGGGAGCGGCGCGTAGCGGCTCAAGCCGCTCTGCTTTGCCCTGATTTTCAGGAAGACGCACTCATTGACTCGTTGTACATCACCGAACAGCACGAAGAGGTGCGTGTATGGTTAGCCCTTCTCCAAGCTCGGATGCGCCCAGCTGGAGCTGAAATCCTTCTTTCGGAACATGCAGAGCGCAGTCCTGAAGTGTACTTGGAAGTCGTTAGACGCCTTCTCGGCACAACGGATAACATTAAGTTCGGCCGGGAACTCGCTTACAGATCTGAAAATCCGACATCACTATGGGAAGCGGTGCTTTATCGAACGGGCGCTGCGCTCTGGGACAATCTTTCCGTGGCCTCCGGTGGCAGGCCGTCATGAACTACATTGGTCTATCCAAGAGGTCAGTGCCATTCGTAGCCTCTGTCGCTGCGCTGCTGTTGCTTGGCCTCGGATTGAAACTTCTTGGCCGTTCTCCGTGGTCGGTGTACTCCGGTCTGTTTGCAGGCTCGTTGGGGAGCCGCTTCGCCATCGCCGAGACTCTAGTCGCGACTATTCCTATCATTTTTTGTGCCCTTGCAACGGCTGTGCCTCGCTGGGCCGGTTTGATCAGTGTTGGCGCCGAAGGAGCACTCTATGCGGGCGCGGTCGGAGCGACCTACGCTGCGCTGCAGTTCTCGCATTGGCCTAGCGTTGCTTTGGTTCCTTCTATGCTCTTGCTCGCGGCCTGCGCCGGCGCCGTTTGGGCGGCGGTTCCGGCTCTGCTCCGCGTCTTCCTTGGAATCAACGAAACAATAGTGACCTTACTGGGTAACTATGTGGCAGTTCTACTGGTTGAGTATCTGGTACACGGCGTGTGGCAGGATCCAGCGAGCTACAGCTGGCCACAGTCAGCCGCGTTCGTAGCATCTGCTGAACTTCCTCGCTGGCCAGGTACCCGGGTCCATTTGGGACTTGCAGTTGCCATCCTAGCAGCACTCCTTCTTTGGGTACTTCGTTCCCGCACTGTTCTAGGTCTCCGCCTTGAAATCACTGGCAGCAATCCAACCGCAGCGAACTATGCCGGGTATCCAGTTCGGAAGTACCAGTTGCTCGTCATGGTCGTCGGCGGCATCTTGGCCGCGATGGCTGGATGGGGGCAGGTGGCCGCCATTGAGGGGAGGCTGCGTTCAGCACTATCACCTGGCTATGGCTACTCGGGGTTCCTCGTGGCGTGGATGGCGCGGCATCACCCGCTGGGCATTTTGGGGTTTTCACTGCTTCTGGCAGCGATGCTAACAGGGAGCGATAATCTGCAACTTCGCCAGCAACTACCGGCCGCAATGGTTAACATTTTTCAGGGCATTCTGTTGTTCTGCTTACTGGGGGCTGAGTACATTGCCGACCGCCAGACAACTAAGATGCAGGTGGCGCACCGCGGCCACGAAGAGGAAGTACCTCAATGACAGATACATGGACACCTCTGCTGGTGGCCGCCTTCGCTGGAGCCGTCCGAGGCGGGACCCCGATACTGTACGCCGCCCTTGGAGAAACTCTGGCCCAACGCGCGGGCGTACTTAACCTCGGCTTAGAAGGTGTCATGCTCGTCGGTGCTCTCGCGAGTGTCGTCGTCAGCTACTACACGGGCCAGTTGTTCTTAGCCCTGATCGCTGCGTTGCTAGCCGGGGCCGTGTTTGGGTCGCTGCACGCGCTATTCGCTCTTCGCCTTCGTGCAAATCAGGTTGTTAGCGGACTGGCCCTTCTGGTTTTGGGAAACGGGATCACAGCGTACCTGGGAATACCGTACGTAGGAAAAAAGATCACGTCGTTGCCTCCTGTGAAACTTGCCGGGCTATCCGAGATCCCCTTTTTAGGGCCGGTACTCTTTCAGCAGGACTTTCTCGTGTACGCAAGCTACCCGCTTGTTCTCCTAATTGCTTGGCTGCTTTATAGAACACGCTTCGGTTTGGAGATTCGGGCTGCTGGAGAAGACCCCGAAACCGCGGATGCATCTGGCGCTCATGTCCTCTTCGTCCGGAGCGTCGCAGTAATCGTGGGCGGTGCCTGTGCAGGTATTGGAGGCGCATACCTCTCGCTTGTTTACGCGCAGGGCTGGATCGAAAACATGACGGCCGGCCGCGGGCTAATCAGCGTTGGGTTGGTCATCTTCGCTCGGTGGGACCCGGTCCGAGCGATGTGGGGGGCTTACCTATTTGGCCTGGCTTGGGCGCTTAAGCTCTTACTGCAAACGACGGGCCTGCAAGTCTCCCCATACTTGCTTGGGATGGCACCTTACTTGCTGTTGTTAGTGGTGCTGATTCCAGTAGGCGTTCGCTATCGACAGGGGAACGGTGGTGCGCCAACGGCGCTAGGGAAGGCCTAACTTAGGGTTCACATCTATTGAAAGGGATCATTACCATGAACTATTCTCGACGGTTTCTATTGAAGCGTGGCCTTGTTGGCTTCGCCCTCGCGCTAGCGCTAGGAGGTTGTTCGAAGCCAGAGCCAACGTCTGCGGCAAAGCCTGCAGACGGAAAGCTGAAGGTCGGCTTCGTGACGGTCGGTCCTGCCTCGGACTGGGGCTACAACTACGCGCACAATCAGGGCAGACTCTACCTCGAAGCGCGCATGGCCAATGAAGCCACAACATCCATCGTGGAGAACATCCCTGAGAGTGCTGAGTTGGAGCGCGTCCTCGAAAAAATGATCGCTGACGGCACGAAGCTCATTTTCCCGACGTCATACGGTTATCTCGACCCCGCCCTACGAGTCGCGGCACGGCACCCTGATGTCATCTTTGCCCATTGCGGAGGCTTCAAGAGTGCATCCAACCTGATGACCTATTTCAGCTACATCCACGAGCCGATGTACCTTTCGGGGATGGCGGCCGGCCGTATGACCAAGACAAACAAGCTCGGATTTGTGGCGGCACATCCCATCCCACAAGTGTTGCGGAACATCAACGCTTTCACACTCGGTGCCCGATCCGTGAACCCCAAAGCTACGGTTAACGTGGTCTGGACAAACAATTGGTATGACCCGCCGACTGAGGCGGAGGCGGCAAAAGGTTTGATCAAGCTCGGCGCCGATGTACTGACAATGCACCAGGATAGTCCGCTCACTGTGGTTCAGACGGCCGAGAGCGCTGGCGTCTTCTCCGTGGGATACCACGCGGACCTGCATCAGTTCGCTCCTAAAGGCTGGCTGACCGGTGCGATGTGGGACTGGGGTGAGTTGTACGTCCGGATAGCTCAGTCTGTCAAAGATGGGACTTGGAAGACCGAACAGTACCGCGCGGGAATGGATGGGGGGGCAGTGAAGATTGCCCCGTTCGGCCCCGCCGTACCGGCGGAGGTTCAGAAGGAGATTCGCGCCATGGAGGAAAAAATCGTGAAACGCGAATTCGTTCCTTTCCAGGGCCCCGTCAAGGACCGCGATGGAAAGGAGCGCCTAGCCCGAGGCCAACAGCCTGACTTCGAATGGATGGAAAAGATGGATTGGTTTGTGGAAGGCGTCGTCGGAACGATCACCAAGAAATAGCACCTTGCGGACTCTTCACTTGCCATGGTTACGTTGCCTTACACTGGGCCGGTTGTCCTTGTACAACCGGCCCAAACTCGCTTGCCGCCGCCCACCACTATCGGAGATCATCGGGAAAGTGTGAGCGATAGAAACCGTAACATCGCTGCGGATGACACGCGAGCCTGGGGCGGCATAGCCGACCGGCTGGTTCGGGTGGTGTTTGGCCTAGTCCTTGGGCTGCTTATATCTGAGTTCGTTGCCAGAGCCCTTGTTCAATTCGCCGCACCATACTCATACAACCCCATCATTCGAAAGCAATCAGAACAGGCGCCGTTTTTCGTAGTCGATCCCGACCTCGGTCACCGATTGCGTGACGGTTTCGTGGGCGTGTATCAAAAGGGCTTCGTTCCGTGGCAGCAACTTGTTAGCGAGGCGGCGACCGCACAGAAAGCCGGAAGAGCGGTTGTGCTCAACGTAGGGGATTCTTCCACGTCTGGTTGGAACAGTAATGTCATCAAGAGCAATCGAGAGCGGGCTGCGCGAGGCTTGCCGCCGCTTTCGCCGTTTCAAACGTATCCAACATACTCCGATCAACTCAAGACTGACCCGAAGTTGTATTCGATAAACGCCGGAGTACCGGGATATGGCGCGACTCAAGGCGCGCTCTTCTTGCAAAGAATTCTCAGCGACTTCCACGCAGCAGGAGTCCGGCCCGATATCGTAACACTCTACTTCGGCAATAACGACAGCGCCTGGAATGGCAATGTTGAGGACAAGTATCAGTTCGCGGGCTTCTTGTCTCTGCAACTGAACGGATTCCAAGTTAGACGGTTTATCAACCAGATGCTAAACGGGTCGCGTATCATCCCTCGAACGCTGCCTTTCGATTACGGAAGCCGGATGAAGGAGATGGTGGACGGCGCTCGGCGCGCTGGCGCCGCTGTCGTTCTCATTGAACCGGCGATCCCCTACGCGTGGCCGCCCGCCCTCCGAGCTGACGGACTAGAGGAAGAGGTACACCTGCAGCGTTCCGCCCTTCGCGGAACGCGTGTTGGCCAGAGTCTCGATGATGCGATGGTCTTTTTTGATCGCGGCATGCAGGCTCTCAAGAGAGGGCAACTAAGTGAAGCGAGGGGCCTTTTGGATCAAGCACGTGAGAGCGACTACATTCTTCCTCGCATTAAACACGCTCACCAACATGTGCTCACGGACGACGTCATGCGAGCGTTGGGCGTTCCGCTTGTTAGTGTGTCAACGGAGTTGAGCCAGCGGGTCGATGATCGAGATTTCTTCATCGACTATTGCCACCCGAATGAGTTTGGTAGCAAGCTAATTGCCGAGAGACTTCGTAATGTGATCTCTGCAGCCCTTCGCGCGAAGAATGCGGCGGTGGACTCTAAGGAGCGATAAATGTCTTGGCTACGAAATAGTTTGGAGTTCATAGGGCGTTTCATGGGCAGGCTATGGCTAACGCTGCTCTACTTCTCGGTGGTTATGCCGTTCGGTCTTCTCGCACGCATGCGAGCTCCAAGGCAAAGGCTTGGTGAGCCAGCGTGGATCCTGCGCCGGGAACCCGACGGGATCAACACAGTCCGCCGCCAATATTGAACAATGCACATACTAGGCATCTCTTGCGACTATCATGATGCCTCCGCGGCTCTTGTCAAGGACGGCCAACTCGTTGCAGCAGCCGCGGAGGAGCGTTTTTCGAGACGCAAGCACGATCCGTCGCTTTTGGAACGCTCCATCGCTTGGTGTCTGGCCCATGCCGGAATCGAGGCGGGCGATCTCGACTACGTGGCCTTTTACGAAAAGCCCCTACTGAAATTCGACCGCATCATCGCGACCTCGCTCGATTACTTCCCTGGTGCGTATCCGTTCTTTCGCGAGGCACTTCTTACGTGGTTGTCTCAGAAACTGTGGATCAAGGCCAGGCTGGTGAAGTATCTAGGGATATCTAGTGACAAGTTGTTATTCTGCGAACACCACCTGTCACACGCGGCCAGCGCGTTCTTTTGTTCCGGCTTCGCCGACGCTGCGATCCTCACGGTCGACGGCATCGGCGAATGGGCCACCGCTACGCTGGGCGCGGGTAGGGCGAACAGCATTCATCTGACCCACGAAATCCGCTGGCCGCATTCGCTGGGCATGCTCTACAGCGTCTTCACTGCGTTCCTGGGATTCGAGGTCAACGAAGGAGAATACAAGGTGATGGGGATGGCACCCTACGGCGAGCCCCGGTATGTGGACAAGATCTGGAAACTCCTTCGCGTATCCACCGACGGTGCGATCGAGTTGGATCTCGATTACTTTTGCTACCACCGGTCTCCAAAGTACGTGTTCAGCCCGCGGTTTCTCGCATTGTTCGGAGAGCCCCGACCGCCCGACTCTCATTTTTTTACCCGCACAAGTGGCTACCCGAGCTATTTCGGGTCTAAGCCCGAGAATTTCACTGACGCCCAACTGGCCAATGAGCACTACGCGGACATTGCAGCCAGCCTTCAATTAGTGACCCAGCAGATCCTTGTGAAGATGGCCAAGGCCGCGCTCCGCCAAGCGAAGTCTTCCCGCCTTGTAATGGCCGGCGGGGTCGCACTCAATAGCGTCGCGAACGGTCATATTCAGGATGAAACGGGCGTTGACCAATTGTATGTTCAGCCGGCTGCCGGGGACGGCGGTGGTGCACTGGGGGCCGCTCTCTGGGTTTGGCACGTCGTGCTCGGCCGACCTCAAAGGTTTCCGCTCCTCCACGCCTATTGGGGCAGAGAAAACTCGGATGCAGAGATCAGTTCGGAATTGATGCGATGCGGTGTTCGTGCGGAGAACTTGGGCTCCCCTGAAGCTCTTGTGGAGCGGGCAGTGAGTGATCTGTTGGCAGGGAAAGTGCTTGGTTGGTCACAAGGACGCTTCGAATGGGGTCCCCGAGCCTTGGGGAATCGTAGCATTCTGGCGGATCCAGCCCGAGCCGCGATGAAAGAAATCGTCAACACAAAGATCAAGTTCCGCGAACCTTTTCGCCCTTTCGCACCGTCGCTGATCGCTGGTGCAGAGGATCGCTACTTCGTTCAGCCCCTGGGTAGCCAAGCAACCGCCAAGTTCATGCTGAGGACAGCAACCGTGCGCCCGGAGGTACGTGATTGCATACCCGCGGTAACCCACGTCGACGGCAGCGCTCGCCCGCATGTTGTGGAATCGTCGACGAATCCGCTATATCATAAACTGATTCAGACGTTTGGTGACGCGACGGGCAGTCCGGTTGTCTTGAACACCTCGTTCAACCTGCGCGGTGAACCGATGGTCGCGTCGGCCGACGACGCCTTAGCCACGTTTTTCGGGAGCGAGATGGACGTGCTATACCTCGGGAGTTTCAGGGTCAGCAAGTAGAGGAGGGCTTCTAAAATGAAGGCGCTAGTCCGCACGCTGCGCGGAGGACTGGAAACGGTCGGGGAGCTCCTGCGCCTCTTCAGCAGCGACGGTCGCTGGTGGCTTCTGCCTATGATCATCGTTTTGCTCCTGTTTGGATTGGTACTGCTCCTTGCTTCCTCATCTCCTCTAGGACCCTTCATTTACACGCTGTTTTAGCGGATTACCTATGTCATGGCCGATGAATTCAATCCGGACGCTCGAACCTGGCAATTGGCGCTGCGAGGATGCCGAGAAACTGTTGAAATTGATCCAAATGCTTCACCTCGCAAGAATCCGCCCTCGTGATATTGGGCCGGGAGACCCTCCTCTGAGTGCGGAAGAGCAGCAACACCAGTACCCCGTGGCTAAGCGAATTCTTGGGAGCGACTTGTTCCGTGAGGTTCAGGGGGCAATGGGCCTCCTGCAGTGCGTGCTACATTACGGCTTCGAGGATAGCGAGAATCGGTTCCTCCTGTTCGAACTCGGGTCCGAGCCGCTTTATCTCCCTGTGCCTTGGCTTGCTATCAATGGCAACGAGCCGAAACGTGACAGCATGACTGATCTGTTGAGGAGCTATCGCGAGGGTCGCGAGCGGCATCAAGAGTTCTTGACAGTTTTTCGCACCCAACATGCACTTTACCCGGAAGAACGGACGGAGTTCATGATTCTCGCTTCGGATGCGGAGCTGAGTTTTTTTACGCTCTGCTGGGTCATCTGCCAGGCCATTGGCGATGCTCGGGGTCGCGGCATCTCCATTGCCGATTGGCTTGCAGGCTCCGCTTCCCTCGAGTCTATCTACGGTGACCACCACGATGCATCCTCGCCTGCAGAGTGGCATTCCGCCCGGTTCGTGGACGCAATGTCGGTCTTAGGCCTTCTCAAGACCAACGATCCAACCTCCCCTACGCAGCGCTTTAAGAACCTGTGCCGTTGGATAGAAGAAGGGCGTCTTGCGGCCCATCCCGCTTACACCAATCTCGACGTTCAAGTAGACCCGTCGGGAGCGTCATCTCCTGCCCGTGAAGTTCTCGATCCCTTACACATCGCGACACTCCTCCAAGCAGAGATGCCCCAATCGACGCTTCTGGCCCTCACCGCATACGTGGGCGGAACCCTTGACCAAACTTTTCGCCAAAGCCAGATCATGAATGCCAGGACGCTGGAAAACTACCTTCGTGACCGCAACAAACTTCGGGTGAACATCTCCGGCGAGTATCCCTTGCGTCGCGATGAGGATCTGCTTCGCTCCTATTTCGCAATACCACTTCGCCTCGGAACAGGTTCCGGCCCCGGTTCGCGACCTTCAATTGAGGCGAGTGAGGACATCGGAGTGTTTGCTCTTGGGACACTCGTCAATGCAGAACGTCTCGACGATCCCGGAGTGAGTGAGCGAATCCAGGCACTCCGCACTCTCCTCCTCTGCCTTGCAGGCTTCGCGTCAGCTGAGACAATTAAACAACTAGCAGAGTGGGCTCGGCTCTCAAATGTCAGCGACCTCGCCCATGAATTGAAGCATGTGGGCATCGCGCTTACCAATAAGTGGCTCCTAACACCTGAAGAAGCGGAACAGATTCGAGTGCGGAATCCAGAACTGCTTCAGGGTCACAAGGTGGCGCCTCGACCGGCGATCATTGTGGCCACCGGTCGCCTAATTCAGTTGTGGTCGTTTTCTCAATCGCCCGAGGGGCTCTTTGATAATCACGAACCCCAGTCCTTCGATGACCTGGTCTCAGTAGCGTGGGGTCTGACAAAAGACACGTTCAAACCACTTGTCTGCAAGGGAGAAGACGTCCGCCTGGCTGAGGATCTAGCTCAAATCGATGCATATCTTTTATCAATCGACGCTCTTTGGAATGGCCAGCCCAATCCTACGATATGGAAGCCTGGAGTACCAACTCGGGCGGCGGGCAGTTTCAAAGTATCGACCACTGGCGATCCACTCCCGAAGCCTTTCTGGACAATGAGTGATTCGAAATCATTGAATTGGTTTCATCTCATGCGCTTTTTCGTCAGTTGCTTCATGGAAGCTATCCGTCACGCAAGTTGTGAAAAGGACATCAATGTCTCACTCAGCGGAGACGACGACCTGCTCACGATCATTGTTTCGAATGACTGCCGTTTGGAATCAGAACACAGTAGCTTGGCATCTTGGTTTGTGCGGGCGACGGATCGGGTGGCGACCGAATTAGCTCCAGCAACTGCGAAGGGATCAATAGTGCGGACCAGAATCGCGCGTGCCTTAGGTGGAGACTTTGTGGAGTCTCCAGAAATGACGAACCCTCACGCAAAAACTTTAACATTTAACATGTCTGCCCTCCACCGGAGTAGCTCAGCACAATGACAAATCCTGTACACGTATTTGTTGTCGAGAACGCTACGCCATCCGAATGGGATAAGGTGAAGTTTCCGCCGGATAGTGCATTTAGCTTGATAAGACACGACTTTGTCAAGATAAGGGACCACGACACTTTCAACACTAACCTCTCGCTCATATCCAGCGTGGTGGGGCATGCAATCGTACTGCTTGATCTTAACCTGGAGATTCGGCTAGAAGAACCAGAACAAGCTGCGCTGAACGCCGCACTGAATCCGATCTTCTCGAGCGCCGGTCTGTCACAAGCAGACCAACTGGAGCGGCAGAATCTACAAAGAGTCTATGCGGGTCTGGCGGAGCAACTGAATTCGGGGTTATACTTCCTGCTCAGGCTTCTAGAGACTGCGAAGTGGGATGGCCTCGTCTTCGTATGTAGCAACACCACCAATCCACCCGCGATAGAAATAATCCGCAATCTGAGTCGGCATAGGGCGGCGGACCACAAGCTGGTGGTATCGGTGAGGGGGAAAGGTTCTCTAACGGCGAATCCGCAGCAAGCGATCACCGAGGCCCATGAACTTTTCCAACGTGAGTTTGATTTGCTCCACTGGTATCTTCATCCGCCGCCTCTTGGCGAACAAACCCCTGAGAAAGACGTGTCCTGGTTGGAGCCTAGGCTTATCGGCGGTAAATATCTAGCTCATAACATTGGTGACTCTCACTTTAGCCAACACTGGGAAGGGATCATAGCCGCATTTCCTAGACTAAAGACTGCAAATTATCAGTGTCTAAAGCCAATTGTCTGTGCCTATGACAGCGGCGGCGTGAACAACGAAGAAGTTCCACTCGAAGTGTTGGGTGGGCTGCTCGAAGTGCAGATCTCGTTAGAAGATGTTTACTCAAACACAATGTTGCTGGATCGCGGCGTTAGATTTCCAGTAAACCCCGCGTTCCCTT
This sequence comes from Candidatus Sulfopaludibacter sp. SbA3, assembly GCA_945893365.1. Lineage (GTDB taxonomy): Bacteria > Acidobacteriota > Terriglobia > Bryobacterales > Bryobacteraceae > SYKU01. Next base: position 127,831 of record CAMDED010000001.1, read on the forward strand.
TCATACTTGCTCTCCGCCAATGGCTCCATGGAAACGTCTTGCAGTACCACGGGAAAGAGCCTGTTAAGGCGATACTCGTGACACCCTTCGACAATGCAGCCATTTTGGCTATTCGTCCCGAGGTTATACCCGTCGAACTCGCCGCCAAGATCGGGAATAACAGGGAGACGAACGTCGGAGATTTTGCTTGGCTGCTGCTTCAGGCATGCAAGAAATCTTGTCGGCCGACGGAAGTGCCGGCGCGGGCAAGCAACTGGATGCTTGGCACTCTTGGCATGCCAGACGACAAGCCTTGTGCCTTTCCGTGGATCACCCCCTTTCACATTGGTATCGGATGGACGTGGGGGAAGCCATGAGTTGCTGCCTTTACCGAATAGCCGCGCTACCAGCTAAAACGCCAGAGGAGTCTAATGCTCACGTTAGCATGCTTGCTTCGGTTATCAAGGACAACCAGCTTTTCTGCACAAGCTTGGACTCATCGACTTGGGACGCCGTGCCTGAAGACCGAAGAAGCAACGCGCGACCCGTCCCGGGAGCTGCATTTCAAGGGCTACCCGACACCTGCGCTCTTGCGATACTACATAGTCCCTACGTATTGCAAAAGGGAGATCAAACCTCCTACTATGACTTCCTCAAGAACAGTACAGAGAGCTCTGGGTTGACTTGCACTGTTGTGTTTGTCAGCAGTGGCCGACTGGAACTTGGGCCTAAACGTGTGGATTTGGGCGAGTCAGTTCGATACCTCCTTCCAATTCCTGACACAACGAAATCACTGCTGAATGTTTCTGAAGACGAACGTAGGAGTCGTTGGTCTGCACTCGTCCGTTTTTGCCTTAACAAGGACCGCCTTGATCGCTGGTTTGGAGATCGCTTTTGGTTGGATGCCGTCGGTGACGACGCGATTCTGCGCATGGTGTTTCCAGTTCCGGCACCTGCTCGTGAAGACCTAAGGCTAATTCTCGCAGGCTGGCTTGTAGTCAACGCGGAACGTCTAGCCAACCTGAACGCGGACATGTTTGAGACACTCAGGAGCCTCGGAGCTGTTGACGGAGAGCCCGGAAAATGGCACGGAACTTTCGCCGCAGCCCGCTTTCAGTTTAGTACCGACGGATTCCCTTTGCGGGAGACGTTGCTTGAGGGTATCGGGGCCAGTGGCATTTCCGCTTTTCGCAGCGAGCTCGCAAATGAGCTTGATGACGCTGAGCTCTCGAACTACAACTCGCTCAGAACCTTGCTCAAGGAGGTTGAAGAGGGGAAGGAGCCAACGACTCTGCTGGCTGCGTCCGCATATGCGGAGTTGGCCCGCTTGTGAAGTCTGACGCTCATGTGGTGCCTCCTTGGCAGGTTCGGCGCACAGAATGGAGCCATCATTGGCTTAAGAACTCGTATTTCCAAGATCTCACCCTTGTTGTCCGAGTGCTTGAGGGCAAGGTCCGGTCTAATCAGACCAACGTGGCCATGATTGGGACCTTGCTTCGACGATGGCCGCCTCGGGCTGCGGACCTTCGGCAATTGATTAAGGACTTCGAGTCGGCGATGTCGCCGGCCTCTCTCCTTGAGCGGCCCCGGTTTGCTGGCTTACGGTCAGAGGTCAAGCATGCGCTGCATGTTGCCTTGCATCAGGCCTGGCTGCGAAAACATGGCGTCGGTGCCCTCCAGACTGACGTACTCCTCGCATTGGATAGGGCGACCACTGCTGCCGATCAGTTGCACGCGCTAAACTCAACTGATGCCGACCCCCTGCCTGCAGTGAAGCAGTTCCGGAACGCGTTGGCTGGGCTATCCGAAGCTGTGCACCGCCTCCCAAGTGAGATTCTGATCCCATGAACCTCCCAAGAATTCTTGTGATCGACGACACCTACGGTCGCCAAACTGAGTCGGGTGTGAATTCTGAACGCTCTGCCTTCTGCGCGAACTTGCTGCTGCGCGACGTAAGCGGAGGGGATCTCGACTCGATAGTGGAAGTAACCGAGGCGCAGGCCGAAGCTATCTTCATGCGGGGTCAGATGCCTCTGCTGAGCAAACTTGGAGACAGCGTTGAAAACGATTTATCTACAACGATTGAAGCCGTTTCTAAGGTATGGGAGTCACCCGAAGATAACCGACCATCGTGGAGCCTCGTGCTTCTGGACCTGTGCTTTTTGACCGGGCCTGTGACTCCAGAGTCAAACAGGGCTATGTTAGGTGCACCCGCCGGTCGGCCGGAGGATTCAGATCCTAGCCGCTATTTTGGCCTGGCGGTACTCCGCGCTCTGCGCAAACGGTGTCCAGATCTACCTGTGATCATTCTCTCCAGTCAGCCCAATGACGAGCGCGTAGCCCTTTCCTATGCCGAAGCGGGAGCGCTCGGGTTTTTGGCGAAAGACGATCTCGGCGGCGACGAGCTTCTTCGGCAGTATTTGGAACGCTACGGCCTCCTCGAAGATGATGGGGCAAGTCTCCTAGGCAGTTCTCGACCTCTACTACGAGCCCTTCGCACGGCCCGCACCGCCGCCGGAACTCGCCATAACGTCCTCATCCTTGGCGAGAGTGGAACCGGCAAAGAGCTTCTGGCGCGTTACATTCACCGAAAGAGTTCGGCCGCACAGCAACCGCTGGTAGAAGTAAATTCGGGATCACTCTCCGAGGAACTCTTCCAGTCCGAACTGTACGGCCACGTCAAAGGAGCCTTCACGTCGGCTGACAAAGAGAAGGTCGGGAAGATGGTACTCGCTCAGCGTGGTGATCTCTACTTTGATGAAGTTGGGACACTGCCGACGCGTGTTCAGGAAGCGCTGCTCCGTACTCTTGAAGAACTGAGAATTGAACCTCTCGGTTCCAATAAACCGGTTTCGGTGGATTTTCGGGTACTTGCCGCGACCAACGCGGATATGCCGTTCTTGCTCGAAACGAAATTGTTTCGATTCGATCTGCATGAACGGCTAACACGAGGCGGCTCAATCACACTTCCTCCTCTCCGCGACCGACCAGGTGACATCCCATTCTTGGCGGAGAACTTCCTTGGCGACGAACGCCGCAAAGCCGGCAAGGAAGGACAGCAGACAATTACGCCTGAAGCACTTATTTTGCTGCAGAATCACAAGTGGCCCGGCAACGTTCGCGAGCTTAGAAATGTAATGTCACGTCTAGCAGCTACGTATGCAGACTTGCCGTACATTGTCCCTCACCACGTCGAGGCCGTGCTCCCGGTGCCATCCAAAGCGGCCCTACTTTTCCCAGCACATTCCGCCGATTCGGGAGATGTGCTGACAGGCTCTTCGCCCGTGAGTTCTCCCGTTGTGGCGCCGCGAGACACGTCAGCGAAGCCACCACTTGAGGATCTGTACAGGTATCTTGAGACGTTCCCCTTCGACGGCCGACCGATAGAGGAATTGCGTGGGCAGCTCCCAAAGCTGATCGATGCCATCTTGACCGCAGTATCAGCATTACTTCGCGCAGCCATCCGCCACTATCCGAAGCGAAAGCAGCCTGGCGAGTACTATTTTGAGCCTGCATTCAAGGACGTCGCGGCAGATGAGTCCCTGACAGCCGTAGACGCGTACGATTTTATCAAGCGACTCTTTAAGTTATGGCCAGCATCGGCGGCTGCGCTACGTGACCCAGTTATTCGCAGCCTGCATGAACGAAGTAGGCGCGGTCGCTCATCAACGAAATCTCAAGGCGGTGATGCCTCGGGCGAGAAGTCCAAGCCATGATCGCTCCTTTCGGAACACCGGTGCTTGCATGTGCCTCTTTACGCGCTCGTCGCACGGAGAGCGTAAGTCTTTTCCTCGATCGGTGTAGAGGCAAATCGATGCCGCACGCCTTTCCACGGGAGAACACGATTACAGTACAGGCTGCCGGGGACATCGCGCATTTTCTCGATCGTCTTTCTCCAACTGACCTGAGGAACCTTGTTTTTGTCGTAGACCTTGAATGGACCCCTGCGGCGGCGGAATGGGATCTAACCCGGGAGGTTCATCCACTCCGCCCGGTTGAACTGATGCTGTCGTTCCCGGAAGTCTATTGGATCTTTCTAACGCCGAGTCTGCCTGACCTTAGCGACGCTTTTGCTTCGAGGCGATCAACTCCACCAGAGTTGAGTAATGGCGCATTCCAGCAGCAACTTCGTTCATTGGCGATCCCGGCACACTTCGTCGAATATGAGAAGCTAGCGCTGCTCCCGCAACTCATCCAACGTCATGGCGAAGGATTCAGGCCTCTGTTTGATCCTTTCGGCCTGCGCTTCTTTATCGAGGCGATGGCGCAACCGGACATGGCCAAAGCTCCAGCTTCGAGTTCTCAATTCCTCTTGCCTCAACTTGGAGTGGCGGTAGAAGATGAGTCTACATTTTGCTGGTTTCATGGCTATCTCCTCTATCGCTATGGTCGGTTCGCATCCTTGGCGCCGACCTATAGCGCATTGCGCACCTGGCAGAAACTGCTCTCGTCCGCGTTGGATGAGATAGAAGGGAACGGCCGGAGTGTACATCCCACCGGTTCTGCAGCAGGCGCGACCGTGGAGAGACCAACTAAGATTGCCATCATCGAGGACGTCGAACTGAGCTTTAGTGATTGTAAGGATTGGATACTCCGCAAAGAGAGCCTGATGCCTGGCCATTATGAAGCAACGACACATCTGTATCGTGACCACTCGACCGCTCTTCGACTGCGTTGGGACGAGGGACAATGGAGCGGACGGTGGGCTCCCCGCATTGTGGTCTCCTCAATTAAGGTCTCGTGTGATGGCCGCGCTATCTTAAAACCCCACAACGGGATGTTTGAGATCGGAATCGTGGAGAGCCTTTGGAGTCCGCCGAAGGACAGACCGAACTCGCCGCCCACCGAATGCCTCAGATTCAGAACCGACGGAGCGCCTCCTAGCGCTGCCGACCGCCACAGCGCAACAGGAATGGTCCAGGAGGTGGCCGCACGTCTGCTTATGCGTATTCGGGCAGGGGCGGAGGACGTTCGCGATAGTGACCAAGCGATACATTACGCTGCCCTCGCTCTTGCCGCCCGTAGGCTGCTTGGATTTCGCACACTGCATCTGTCCTTGGACGCCATTCGTCTACAGCATCAGATGGAAGTTGAGGCCGAAGCCAGTTTCATCGGCACATCGAATGATCTGGATGTCGATCTTCGGATGAGGGTCATTGAGGACGAGGTTACAGATATCGTCTGGCGCTGTATTGATGGCTTCGAAGGCCCCTGGTCGAGGCGCTGGAGAATGGCTCGATCATTGATCCTGGCGGGCGGTTTGTCGAATCGTCAGATCCGCACGCGGATTCGGAACCTCGTTTGGGGACCCGGAACCGAAGCTGCACCACTGCGGCCTGAGGATAAGGAGCCCAAACGAAAGCGCCAACTTATTAACGCCATGCTGGAGACTTCCTCAAGCTTGCGCGACGTCTATCACAAGCATGACCAGATCGATGATGAAAACGATCTGGTACGTCATTTTTTGTATTGGCAGAATCGCCCTTACAGACGCCCAGAAACGCGTGACGTACTCAAATGGACGCTCAGTTGGCCTCTGGGATATCTCAATATTTTGCGAGGAAGTCTGAGAGGGCTCCTGTTTACATCTTTGTGTTGGGTGATCCTCTTTGCCGCACTCTTTGCCAACTTTGCGGCACCATCCCCAAGTCTGTCCCTGACCGTGCCCATTGGGTCTTGGGGACGCGGAGCGTATTGGGTCGCCCATTCTGGAGGAGTCTTCATCGGGATGCAGCAGTTCCTCGAGGGTGGATCAGTGCCGGGGGACATGAAGGACGAAATTCTGGCGTTGGAGCAGTGGCGAAACGAACCAGTTGAGTTTCCGGCGGTGCGCATGGCACGTGAACGGATGGCGGCGGAGTACATCACGGACTTGCGAGCGAGACTTAGCCGGTGGTGGACTCTGTACGTTTGTGAGATTTCGCTCGGCTACATCCACCTGGCTGTATTCATTGCTCAACTGGCACAGCGACTAAGCCGTCGCTGAATGAGATTTCTAAGAACCCGCTTTTTGAGAACAGCCCACGCTGGCGGTCCAGGTCACAACCCGTTGCTGCAAAAGCTGTTATCGTCAATTACACTTTTGGGAAACTCAAATTGGTCAACTCAGCATCTGTGTGACTGCCTCGATAGTTTCAACCAATTCAGTTGAGTAATCTGTTCGGTGCCGACGGCTGGGCGAGCGCTTCGGCACTCGCTAGTGGCTAGTGATGTAGATGTGCAACTAAGAACGGACGGTCACAGATCGGACAAATATTTCGCAATCCGGTTTGGGAGATCACGAAAAGCATCTTTTCCCAAAATTTCCAAATTCTTTTCACGGGGTCCCGTGTCCTCCTCTACATCGCGCTGCAGTCGCCGGGCCTCTTCAGCGAACAGAGCGCATAGAAGCAACGATCGGGCACCGTTACCGCCTACTTGCTTGGCGCGATGCAGGACTTCGAACGCCTTGCGCTTGAGCGCGGCCTGGTCTGCGGACAGCGAACACGAAATGACAAGCAGTTCATAACCGAGTACCGCCACAACATCCAATTCGAAGTCGCGGTGGACTGTCGCATTGGGCGCCGATTTCGCAACACGTATCGAATGGTACACGTTCCACTTCAAATGGCCGGCACGCTCCAGCGCCTCTCTCAATGACCGGTAGGCAAACAACTCCAGACATTGGTATTGCAGGAATTGATTGAGACGGCCTAGATCAGCGGGGACCAAATGCTCCAGGTGCAGTGCCCATCCGCTGTCGCTACGGCACCAAAGGTTGCCGCCACCGAAATGATCCCGCAATCGTGTGGTAAGAAGTTCCCAGTTGGGGTAGTTTGGCAGCGTCATCCACTGAATCGGTTGTTTAGGCCAGGACTCCTTCGGCGGCGTCTGTGGCCACCTGGCCCATCGTCTTTTCGCTCGTCCCGAGTTGCTATCCCAACAAAGTGTCCAGACAGATTGAAGCCAGTCGGCATAGACTCGCCGATTCTCCGGAACTTGCAGCGCAGTGAACAGATCGCAGCCAAGTTCAACAAGAGCCGGGTCCGGTTTGGACGCGGTGACCCGGAGGTTGCATTGAGTTGAAAAGTATTCCGTCGCGAAACCGTTCAGTTCAGCCAGCTCGGAAACGGAGAGAGCCCAACTTGCCCTCTCATCCGCTGTGGATGATCTCTTGCTGTGGACGATCACATTCTCGCCGGTGGGCAAGAAACTCGTTTCGAGTTCACAAGCGCGACCATCCTCATATCGATATGCGGAGAGCGCTTCCATCGCATTTACGGACATGGCTCTCGAACCACCGCTGTAGTGTAAATGAAAAACGCAGTCTGGTGGCTGCAGCCTGATCATATTGGCTACTGCCTGCCGAATCGCCTGAGGTTTGGAATAGGGAACCACAAATTGCGTCCACCTCAGCACCTCCTGGTGGCCAAGCAGAGAGTCGCCTCGGAGGCGGGACTCAAGAAGCCGATAGACACGCTGCGCTTCATCGGTCGTGTCGTCTCGGCAAAGTACTGAAAATGTGGGCAATCGGCCGTCTCGTTCTAAACCCCAGCAACATAGGCGAAAAGCGCCCACCAGGACTGGAATCTCACTAAGTCCGACGGTCAGGATTACGTGGGTTCGATCCATCCAACTGAAGCTAGCACAGTCCGTTGCACGTGAACTCGCACGAGCACTTCAATTCAGCGTAACCCAACAGCAAGACGTGGCTCCGCACCTGTTCAGGCCTTGCCCGAGCCTTCTCAGGCCATTGCGAATGCATGGCGAACGTTGTGCACCCGGCGATGCCACCGGTGTAATCTCGTAATGGAATCAATTAACCTCACAGAACCGACGCACATGCCAAACGACTTGCGATCAACAACACCAACACCTTTAACTGTTGGCATCCCGTATCGCGATGAGGGCCAGGATTTTGCCCTTCTGGCTGGAGGGTTGTCCCAAGCGTTGGACGCGTTGCCGGCGGAGGTACTGAGGGAGGTCGTCTTCTGTGTCAACGGTTCGCCTGAGGGTTTTGACAGGCATCTCGAAGTGCTCGCAAGGGAGTCTCCCTTGGGTCATCACGGCGTGCGCGTGATCACATCGGCGGAAGGGAAACTGACCGCACAGCAAGCGATTGTAGATGCGCGCTTGCTGGCTGGCTATCTGGCTTTTGTGGATTCGGATGTCGTGCTGGAAACAAACGCTTTGCATTGCCTCTGGGACATCCTGGAATCCGACTCGGATTGCATGGTGTCGTATGGGCAGCCTGTGGCGGTTTTCCCCAAGACTTTCAACTGGGTTCATCTGCTGTTGCGCACGCACTACTCTCTTCGCGAGAGGGCGTATCGTAGAGCGTATTTCCACGGCCGGGCCTTTATGGTGCGGCACTGGTTTCTTGAACCACCAACTTCCGAGCAGGCTCAACACTCGGCACCGGGAAAGCGGTTGCAACTCCACAAAGGACCGCTCGTGGATGACATCGTCTTGAGCCGGATTGCAGTGGCGACTTGGGGGCCGGAATCGATCCGCGAAGTCCAGGAGGCTAATGTCTATTTCGATCCGCCAGACACATTGCGTGGACTCTATGCAGCACACCTTCGGGTGGCTCTAGAACTCCAGCGACTCGATCTCCTCTACCCCGGTCACTCCCATCTCCAGGAGCGCGTCCTCACTGCGAACTGGCGGCCTGAAGCCATTCAGCGATTCTCTCGCCGTTTAAGACTCCTTCATGCGTGCTATCGCTTGCTCGAAGGATCGCTACGCCGTGCAGCCAGAATTCATGTTGCACTTGTGAAGGCGGGATTATTGAACCTGGACACTCTGTGGGTTTGCATCCCAGGAACCAAGAGTTTCGCGCGCCATCGAAATTCGTGGCGCTCATTCAGGAGCGACCCCTGCCGTCCAAAGCCTCCTGAAAAAAGCTGAGCCATCGCCCTGCTTGGAGCTCCTGTGTGAATCTATTCGCCGTGGCCTGGCTGTTGCGAGAAAGGCGGGCATGCACTTCCGTGTTTCGCAATGCCAATTCAATGCAACCCGCAAGGCTAGCTGGATCTGCTGGCTCACACACCAGCGCATTATCTCCCGGCTCCACATAATCCGCGGTGCCTCCGATGTTGCTGGTAATCACGACCAAGCCCCGCGCCATCGCCTCCAGATTGCTGCAACCAAACGCTTCAGGTAGCACCGTAGGATATACGAAAACGTTTGAACGATCGAATAGCCCCACTACGCCATCGGTGTTTAGGCTACCGAGCCACCGGACTTGTTCGGCCACACCCATCCTGGCTGCGTGCGCCTGGAGCGCATCGCGTTCAGGCCCATCACCCGCGACCGCCATGCGAACAACCAAATCGCGGTGGAATTTGAGCCACGAGACCGCATCGAGCGCCCCGTCCAGTCCCTTGCGACGGACCAGCCTGCCCGCATAGCACACGTCATATTCTCTGCCGCTCGTCGTTGTAGGGCCGAAGAAGGCGGGGTGTATGCTCGCGTGTACAACTGGCCCAAGAACCGCGCCGGCATCCAACTCGAACAGACGCGAGAACTCGTTTCTCGCGTAATGGCTTGCGAATGTAAAGTGGGAGCACCTTTCCAAAAGCCGGCGTTCTAGGCGGGCGGTCTTTTGATCCGGCGGCAACCCGAATACATTGAGCAAAATCGGGTCGCGAGTGGCGAGACCTGCCAGATCGAGAATGAAGGAAACAACTACCAGATCGAAGGAATGGTCGCGATAGAACTGCCTCGCTGCCACGTTGAAGGCGAGCGACTCTGGTGCGAGCCGATCGGAATCCCAAAGAGATCTTGCAAAGTCATCGCTCTCAAGCGTGTCGACATGACCTAACGAAGTCAGCGACATCTCCACAACCCGCACCCTCGAATACTTGAGCAGCGCATCCTCAAAAAGCCTCGTCCGCGAAGTTTGGCGGGTCAGGATCGTCACTTCGTAGCCAGCTTCTGCGAGCAGCGAGAACAATTGCAGCGTAACGGTCTCGCCTCCGCCCGAAACGGATGAGAGCCTCGGATCATGGAAAAGAATAGATGCCACAAGCAGAAAGACTATCGCAAACAAGAGATCGGATGGACCCCGTCGCAACGGCAGCGAAGCGGAGGCTGCGGGGTGAAGGATATTTCCAATCAGTCTGAGGAATCCGGTCGAAGGCTGAGCGCGATTCAGCTCCGATTCCGAGCAGGATTCCGCTGGGAAATCGCACCCGTCTTAGCGAGGTTGAGCTGACCCGCGTTCAGCTCGGGTACTTTCGCGGGTCCTGGCCGTAGGTACGCTCGCTCGAAATCTTGCCGCCCTCGTTGTGAATCTTCACCTGGGCGAGGCCGCCGGAGTTCTTGGCGAGCTCGACGGCCCGCTGGATCGCGCCGGCCTTCGTCGGAGCTGATGCGCTGGCGCGATCAGCACCTTCTTTCTTGATGTTCCAGTCTTCGCCCTTCGTGACGTGGTACACGATTCTCTTGTTCATGATGTTTCTTAACTTCTTTGATTCGCGGTTCTCATGTGGGTCAGCTCTGCACCGGGTCGCTGTTCAGCGCAGACTCAAGTTGATGAATGACGCTACGAATCTCTTCTAGATCAGCTTGGAGGAATTTCACGGCACAACTGGAACAATAGCGCAGGACATCCCTACCGTCTTTGATCGTGAGCCTGGTGTGCCCCCTCAGAATCTGATGCTCTTTGTTATGACGACACTTGTGAGCCCGCTCCGCTGGGTCAACGATGAGTTGCGGCAGGAATGACTTAGGCCTTGGCATCAAATACCTCTCCTTCAACTTCTTTGACGATCCGATTGATCTCACTCCGAGCCCTATCGATTTGAACCTGGGTGAACTCTCCCCGCTCCTTCTCCTTGCGCCCAACGAGCTTGTTAACCTTCTTGTCGATCAGGGCCTTGATGACCACGAAGTTCTCCCTTGGTGGCTTCACCCTGTCTAGAGTTTTTCCCTTGGGGTTGATTGACCGGCTACCGAGCACGCGCCCGACCGCGTTGCGGATCTCTGCGTCGAGAGCACCCTTCGCAGCCTGACGTGTCTTCTGCTTTGTGGTTGGCAACGGCTGAAGCATCAACTGGTTCACAATCTCGGGCGTTATTCCTCGCCGCTTGAAGAGTTCGAGTGCGTTACGAACCTCTGCATCCTCCAGGAGCAGCGGAATAACCTCGACGGCAACCCGTTCCTGATCCTTGATTTCGAAAGGATTCTCATATACGTCACTCGGTTTCGGTTCAAGCTGAAGCTCCTTCAGATCAATGAAGTTGACTTCTTCCATCGGCAGCAATTGGTCAAAGTAATCCTGGTCAGCCCTACTGTACTCCTGCAGGTCGGTCCAAACGCGGGCAACGTTCGCCCCCGCGTGGAATACAACCACTCCACGGTTCAGCGCATTGTCTGGCTCGTTTTGAACTATGGCACGCATGATGCGGCCGACGAACTGAACAAACGGAGAAAGATTCCGAAAGATGCTGCAAACCGCTGCGACACTCAGGTACGGGTGGTCGAAACCCTCTCCAAGCTTTCGGACTTGAACTATCACGTCCAGCTCGTGGTTCTCAAGCTTACCGAGAATCTTGTCATTCGTTGCGCTATCTTCGCGACTATGGATGTAGGCCGCTCGGAATCCACGTGCGGCGTACGCCTCGACGATTTGAATGCAGTGGTGGTAATTCAAGGCCGAGGCAATGATCTTGTGGCGCTTGTCGCCGGTACTGCTCCGCAGGCCAACCAATTCTCGGATTGAGCAGTCAACGATTGTAGCCAAGGTCTCTTTCGAGCTGACGATACTCCGCCGAAAATCCGAGTCTTCTTCACCGAGCCGCTTTACCTCTTCTAGGCTCACCTCAACTTCGTGGTCGTCCTCGCGGCGCACGTACTTCAAGGTCGCCGGGTTCAATACCACCGCCTTCAGACGCTTAATGAACCCTGCGGCGATCGCCTTGAAAATTGGGAACGAGTAAATAACCTTGCCCGCCATCAGTTGGCCATCGGCGCGGGTCGGCGTCGCGCTGAAATTCACTATTCGAGCTGTGGGAAACTTCTGGCGGAGACCTTCCCAGCTCTCGGCGACATTGTGGTGGCCTTCGTCTACGAGGATCAGGTCGAAGTAATCTGGCGGCAGCTGCGACAGCCATTTGTTCGACACACCCTGCAACTGTTGGATATTCGTAATGACCACGTCGGCCTCGTCGAGGTCGGCCTTGTTGGTCGTGTCGCCGCGAATCTCCGCTGGTTCGGGATAGGTTGGCCCTGGAAGCACGCGGCACTTCTGGTAGAACAGTCGGCCCGAGGTGGGATCGAAATCCTTGAACAGCTGGTCGGCGATACGCAGCCCCGGCGAGAGGACCAACACCCGCTGCGCGCGAACCGCGAAAGGGGCAATGGCAATAAGCCCAGACTTGCCGCAGCCGACCGGAAGAACGATGCCCACTTCCCGATCGGCGTTCGGATCGTTAAAGTGCTTGCTGATCTCGTCGTACGCTTCCCGTTGAGGTACCCGAAGAAACGGATTGTTAGTAATGGTTGGCGATAGAACTTGGAAATGGTGTTGTTTCATCTGAACGCCTCGATAGTTGTAGAGTAAGAGATTGTCTGAGTTACGCGTTGATGCTCGGTGCACGCCGGCGCCATGAGTCGAAACGTAATTCCTCTGCATTAAACCCACCTCACGCGATTACGCTCGATGAAGAAATGACTCATGCAGGTGCCGGCTGGCTGCCAGAGCGAGGGCCGCAACGTCACAGCGCCTTCCTCTTCGAAGAGATCCCAACTCGGACATTTGCTCTTCATCAGGTTTACGTCAATCCGAGCACCGCATCCACAGGGGCAATCAAAAACGACCCAGCGCGGCTCTCCCCCGCGCGAGACGATGTAGATGGTTCGCCCGAGCCTAATGGGAAGGGAATCCATGGAATCAATTGTCCGGACGTTCGCGTAGGCGCTCCGCCGACGAAGTTCTACCCAGAATTTCCGAAGCCAGTTCAAAAGCGCGACGATCATTCTGGCCTCCACGTTGTGTCGAGCAGCGGCTCGACGTCGCCCCGTCCCCATTTCGTCCGGTCTTGGCAGAAGCAATCAGCATCAACCCTGCCCGCAGTCGTTCGGGTAGTTGTTTGGTCGAACAGATGGAGCACTTCGCTCGAAGCCCTTTGAGAGCCCATGAATCCGGTCAGCCGGTGAAGGAGTTCGGCAACTGCGCTCGATGCAACCGCGCTCGTGAAGGTAATCACCGCCGGGGCTGGCCCGGCAAGTTCAGGGGCGTACCCCTCCTTGCGCCATTCTTCGGCCCGCTCAGGATCGAGCGCTGAAATCGATTCGTTCCGCACGCCTTGGATGGTGATGCGCTGCCGACAGAACAGACATGGCGCGCCAGCAACGAGGGTTGTGACGCGTCCTTGAATGCTGCGGATGCTGCCGTTGTTTGAATCGATTTTCACTCCCATGTCGAATACGGGCACGTGGTAATAAATCGCGAGGCGCGTTAGCAGAGAACGACCCCACTCGTCATCGGTACAGCCGAAAATCACATCGCAGAGCTTGAACTCCTCCGCCACGCTCCGGCATGTGACGTCCTTATGGAAAACCTTGACCCGCGTTCCGAAGCCCATTCGGGTAATGTGGTCCCGCTGAATTTCTGCCTTTGGCCGGCCTGCGGCGGCGAGAGACGATCCGTAAACGCGTGTTGTGTTTGAAGTGTCGAGGCACTGGCCGTCAGCGATGAGGAGTTCTCCCACGCCGAGCCGCGCCAATTGCTCGCCTACTGCCGAACCAGTTCCGCCCGCGCCCACGATGCCGATCCGCATCTGGTTCAGTTCGACCTGGAGGTTCTGGCCGAATGCCCGAATCTGCCGGTCGTAGACACCCAGGTTTGGCTCCGCAATGTGTCCGCGACGAAAGGTGCGGAGGCGATTTCCCACAACTCGAATAGCCTCGATTGGGACGTGGGAGCCATTGGGCAACCAGACTCGTCCAACTGGGCGTTCCGGTGACGACAGGACAACGCTACCGTGAACCGGTGCGCCGTCAATCCGAGCGTGAGCGGTTCTGAACAGCATCATTTCCTGTTCATCATCCCGACGAGATTGCTCCGGCACACCAGCCGGATGCGAGTGCACGAAGACGAATGCCTGTCTGGTAGCGTTCGCACGCTTCATCGCTCTTAGGAAAGATCGCGAGGCAATTATCATGTGAGTGCGCGATGAGCTTTCCGTTTCCTCGTCCGATACCGGTATCACCTCGCGGGCCAGCAGCCGGAGCTCGCCGGGACCTGAAACGAGTCGGCAGAGCAGGTACGCAGCGCGTTCCACCCGCTCTGTCTGAAAGAGATGGCCCACCAAGCCTTCGAACAGCACCTCAGGAATGGTCAAGGAGTACCGCATGTCAAAGGCCCTGAGCGAGCTCCGCCCGAATCGACGCGAGGTAACTCCGCATGTTGTCGGTGCCGGGCCTCCAACGATCATCTGGAAAGTGCCGTGACCACCGCTGGCAAGTGCGGCCGCAGTGAGTCTCGTGCACGTCGCTCGACTTCGGCCAAGCCCCGCTCGAGAGTTTGATGTCGGGGCTCGTCCAAAACATGTCGGGTTTGGCGTTCGGGTAGCCAGCGGGCAACTGCACGAGTAGTTCTGCCTGGTTGGGAGTGTACGGGGCTGGAAACGGGAAGTCTCGAATAATCACCCAGACCGCCCCGTTCTCAGGCTGAACATCAAACGAGTATCCTTTCTCGGAAAGGAAATCCGCATCGACTTCAGGGATGAGAGCTTTAGAGGTTGTGGTTGCCACTGCGCTCATCGCGTCCCTCCCCTGCACCCGGGTTCAGGGTGCGCTGCGCGGAGTAGAACTTCTCATGCGGGGTTAGGTGAATCTTTGTACCGTCATTCGGCACCAGTTCATCGTCACCCTGGCCGCAAACCTCGCGCCAGAGGTCGTACCCCGCCGGGACACCGCCCAGCGCGTATAGCGCGGCGCCAGTCGTGGGGTTGGGCGACCTATGATGCTTGCGATCAATGCTGATCTCTACCTCGTGGTTGTGGTGCTCCGGTTGGTGACCATGCTCGTTCGTCTGTTCAAGGTTCATTGGGTTTCTCCTTGCCGCATACTGCGGCGGTCTAAGGTCTTTGATATTCAGATCATACAGTGGGTGTGCTGTACGAGAAGCCAAAAAAAATCTACCCCATTACTCGATACTCATACTGTTCCCTTCCTGCTGACGAGGCCACCTTTTCACGGCGCACCAAGCCAAGACCTACCAACTTCGCCAAGCGCTCATTCATAGCGTTGAGATTCAATCCAAGTTTGTCCTTCAGACCGGCAGACGTAACTACGCCCTTAGCTGCAACTACGGCCTCGAACGTACTACGATCAGTGGCATTGACCTTGCCCAGGAGCTCAAGATTGCGACCTTGGCGCTCAACTATCACCAAGCCCATGCTCTCCATGGCCTTTATCAGATTCTCTTTCGTGTACTCGGTAAGGTTTTCCACGACGACGAATCGGCCAGAATACTCGCCACCGAGCGACATGACAGTCTTTCCAAACAATTCGTTGGCAAACGAGAAATCGAAAACATCCACGCCCTTCGCGTCCAAGACCAGAACGTCCCCTCCCGACATCGAGTCCATGAGCTCGACAACCACCTTCCGAATCGTCCGAGCCAAATCGCGGGTCCAGAGCTGCTTCCCGTATTCAGCTAGGATCAATCTCTTATCCATTACCTACAGTGTAGCAGATGGAAAACGCCTGTCAAGAGCGAATCGAATCTTTCGCGGGCAGCGACAGAGACACTTGCACGCCCGGAACCCGAGGGACTGCGAATTCGTAGCCAATCTTCTTGTCCATGCGAAAGTGGACTTTTCCTCGGCCGCTGCGAATCTGAACGGAACCGCCGTGGTGGTAGGTAATCTGAATGAGGTGGTGCAAGCCCGTACCCCGCGTCGGGTCATCGTGTTCGGATACGCCCGGCTGTATGGCGCGGCGAATGGCCTGAACATCCGATCGGATATCGCTGTACTTTGGATTTCGCGTCAACGTCGCCGTTAATCCCTCGCCGTAGTCCGCAACCGCTACCTCTAGGAAGCGCTTGGCTCCTTTACTTCCGTATACCTGCATCGCGAGGAATCCGCAGGAACCCGTGTTGTGATCGAACGTATTCTGACTCAATTCGGAAATCGCAACAGCGATGTCAAATGCGTCCCTCTGCCTGTACTTGAGCCGCCGCTGTAACACGGAGACAATACGATCGAGTAGTTCGGGCAAGGCGGCCCCGGACGCGATCCGCGTGACCTCAACTAAGAGAGGGTTGCCGCCCCGTTGGTGATCGGAAATCATCTTCTGAACCCTCGATAGGGGAGGTTCCACCACGGCGATACCGTCGAGAGCAGAGAAGAAGCCCGACCGCGCCAGATAGCCTCTAACATTGACATCATCGACTTTCACGCTTGGCCGCGCACCAGCGCTCGCCAATGCGTGGCACGCCGCCGTGAGTTGAACCATGCCGGCAGCGGAGATGAATGTGATGCCAGACAAATCAAAAGTGGACTCGCCTCCATCAAATGGATTGCGGCCTTTCAAGAAGTTGTCGAAGCTCACCGCGTCGATTTTGCTCATCTGCGACTTGACTCTCGGCGCTTTGCGCCCAGGATTGTGGCATAGGCGGAGGCGTACTCCTTGATGATGGCCAGCTTGACCTCCGACCAAATGCCGATTTCGTCGTGCTCAACCACCACAACAAAACTCTATCAGAATGTTTGAACACCGGTGAGCAACGAGTCCTAATACCCGCACCGCGGCGCGCCTTGGAGGGAAGCTTTGAGGGGATCACAAAGGTGGGTGTACGGAAGCGTTCGGTGCTCACTACTCATCGTTCAGCGCCGCAGCGTTCCAGGAGTTGGATGACCTCCCGGAAACGCCCTTCAATTTCTACCGCCGTCGAGAGAGTAAAGTCGAGTTCGAGCGCTAGAGTCTCCAATTCCGGCCCCCACTCTGGCGGCATGACAAAGGTTGGCGGGAACGCATGAGTCGCACGCGCTCCGAATACGCGACGCGCTGCATCGGCCGTCTCCGCATAGTTGAGTTGACCGAGGGTGTCGATCAGCAGAATGTCCAGCACGTCCCGCGCCCGATCTGCGGCCGCCGGACCAGTGCATGCGTGGAGTTTCTGCGCAACCTGCTCAGCAAGACCCAAGCATCTCACGGGCGATGTGACCGGAATCCCAAGTTCCACGAGGCCTCGGACCTTGGGTTCGATGAGGTCAACTCGGTCCACGTTGGCCGGCCCGAGATCCACTTCGATCGTCTGCCACGAGCGCGTGCGGTATTGGAGTGCTACGAGCACTCGAATGGTATCCGCCTGTTCCATATCGCGAGTTGGGCCCTTTATCCGAAATGTGAACTGATCGAAGCCGGCACTCAGCGCCGCCGATAAGGATTGCAATCGACTCACCCGCGTACCTTCCATACCCAAGTCCAGATCCTTCGTCGCGCGGGCGCGTTCAGCGAAACGCAGTTCCATCGCGACGCCGCCCTTGAGGTAGTAGCCGGCAAGATCACCTGCTTGAATGGCGCGGTCAAGAGCTCCGCAGAGCGCGAGAAAGGAGACCCACCGGCGAAGCCGCTCTTGATCAACGCCCTGCTCCCGAGCGACGCGAGCCAGCCTCTTCTCCAATCGCTCCGGTGGCTTCGGCTTAATCATGTTGTTGCCAGTTTGCCGCTTGAGGCACGCAACGACTTCAGGTGCGACTCGATTCGCCTCCGAAGTTGGCCGGCCTCGGCGGCGCCGATGTATCCTTCACGGCGGGCATCGGAGATCGCCTGCCGGAGCAGGTCGATCCGCCCGCCGGCCGCCAATAGATCCGTTACCGTCTTGCTGATCGTCGTGAGCGGAAGCCCCTCATGAACTGTGATGTCGCTCTTCGTGAGATCGTCGTGATGCACGATAACGTTTTTCAGCTTGTCCCGTCGCAGTCGGGCGGATTTGGGGACCGTGAGGTGAATCGAACTCGGGTTGGCGTCAGAGACTCCGAACAGGGCGAGCGCCGTTGCGTGCGAAATTGCCACGTCGGCGGGGCCCCGGTTCGCTTTCGCCCAAAGTACAGCTTCCCGGTATTGCGAGAACCGGCCCGGCGGAAAATAGGGAATCCGGTAGACTCCTCTGGCGACTCGTTCGATTCGTTCTCGCTGGACGAGCCGGGCCAGAACCGAATCTGTGACACCCGCCGAGCGGGCCTGCTCGGCGGTGACCAGTCCATCGTGTTCTTCTGCGAGGGTTACGAGTTCGTCAAAACGCGAGCGCGGCATAGCCTGATTCTTCCCATCCGAGCAATTGAGGCTCTGTCAATATCTTTCCATATCGGAACTATATTGACAAGTGCCGCGGAGGACGACGTCAAGCTAAGACCGAGCTGAGGGCACCTGCCCCACACCCTCCATTAACCCTCCATTACCAGACCCTCGGAAACCAGGTATCGTTTTGTTGGCGTTTTCCATACCCTGAATCAACGCCATGCGCAGTTATGTCACTGAAAACAAAACATTGCCCATTTTCCCAAGCAGGACGTCACGGGCCGAGTTCCGCCTTGAAATGGATCGCGTCACCGAGTCCTGTCCCTCATTAATCTCTTCGTCGAGCTCGGAGCCCTGAAGGCGAGTCCCGCGCAAAACTCCTGTCTCTTGGAACCAACTCGGGCGACCACGAAGTGACCACCGTTGGAATTCATGGCCGAACCAGACGTTTCCCCGCTACAATGGTTTTGTTTACTTTCAACGAGATTGCACTTGGTTGAGCCTCATTGGGAGTAGCGAAACGGGTTCGATTCCCGTTAGCGCTACCATGTTTTCATAGAGTTACGGGCGTCGAGTTGCCATGAGTTGCCACGCGCGACGTTCCACAGTAATTCATTGGACCAGTCCTTCGGGGTTCTCCTGCGCATTCCGCCCCTGAAACGCCTCCCACCGCCGCGCTGCCTCGTCGTCCTGCCCGCGTATCGCGTGTGAGTAAACCTCCGCCGTTACCCGGACGGAAGAGTGCCCGAGCCGTTCGGATACCACCGGCAGCGACATCCCTGCCGCCAAAAGATGCGACCCATGACTGTGGCGGAGCGTGTGAAGGCTGACGCCCTTTGGAAGCTTCAGGCGACGGCACAGAGCGGACACCGATGCCGATACAGAGTCTGGCTTCAGCGGTGACCCGTTGGGGTTCGCGAATATCAAGTCCAGATCGGCGCGGTAGTCGGGACCGAACTGGTGGCGAAACTCGTTCTGGCGGTTGCGATGCGTCTCTAAGGCCGCCACGGTCGAGGCTGGCAAGCTAACCCGGCGTTCGCTGTCCTCCGTCTTCGTACACTTGAACTCCAGCTTTTGCCTGGTCTGGGTCAGGGACCGGGTGATCAAAACCCGGCCATCTTCAAACTCGGACCACCTCAGCGCTAAGATCTCACCGCGACGAGCACCTGTCCCGGCGAGCACTTCCAGAAAAGTGCCGAGGCACCACGGCTCGGTCGCGGCCGCGATGAGCGTCCTCTGCTGCTCAGGCGTGAGAGCGATCCCCCGCCGCTTCTTCGGGACCGGAGGCTCGCTTGCCGAGACCGGGTTCACCGTAACCAGTCCCCACTTGATCGCGCGTGCGAAAGCGCTCGATACTATTCCTGCGATGTTGCGGACGGTCTTCGCCGACAGCGCGCGCGCCTCTTTTGTACGCCTGTGGTGACCGCCGCTCTTCAGTAAACGCTTCCATTCGCGCCCGAGGTGAAGTGGCGTAATCTCCGGTAGCGGCATCTTCAAGAGGTCAGCGTCGAGGTAGGCGGCCTGTTCGTGATAGCGTTCGATCGTTTTGGGAGCCAGGTGCTCATCCACGTGCTGGGAGAAAAACTCCTCCAGCAGCATGGATAGCGTCTTCGGAACTTCGATTTCGACGCCCCTCTTCGATAGCTCCTGCTTCTGTCGCTCCTCGATCCGTCTGATCGCCTCGGCGTCCTCGGCTTTGCGCTTCGTGGAGAAACCGGACGCGGAAATTCGATCCCGATTCTCGCGGGTCGAGCCCGGCCCGTCGTATTGGTAATACCAGACAATCTGGCCGGTACGGTTGGTGCGTTTGCGGACTGACATTCAGTTGACAGTTACCTCTGTTTGCGGCACAAGTCCAATGCGAGCCCGCGTCCCGCAGGTCTTCTCCCAGTGCTCGTAGGCGTGGCGTGTGACGATCCACCGCCGCCCCAGCCTTATTCCAGGCAAGATCCCCTGATCGAGCATTGCGTAGACGGCCAGCCGACCGATGTCCAACCGGCTTGCAATCTCCTCAACGGTCATCCGCCCACACGTCGACTTTCCGTTGGACGAATCAATGTCGGTGAACGGATTGGGCATGAGCTGCTGCAATCGAGAAGCTACTTTGTAACCGCGACCATCGCCGGGCTGAAGGAGTGTTCCGGTTGGACGTTGCCGCTCTCAGCCGTCCACCGGTGTTCGGAGCGTGGCGCGGCACCCACCGTAGTGAAGCTGTCCTCGGCCACCAGGAACGTTCGCGGGGCAGTCTCTTCAGAGCCCCGTGATTTCCTCCCTCGCGCCTGGCAGAGTTCTCCAGACCGGAGTCGCCGCTCAAACTCCTCCTCATCCACGCGCACGGTGCCAGCGATGCGTACCACGCACTCGGGCGGTATCTTGCCTTGCCTGATCCAGAGATAAACGGCATCCGCCGAGACTCGGAATCTCTCGGCAACTTCGCGAACTTTTGCAAATCTCGGCGTCATCGACACGACCTCGTGATTTCATCAAATCACAGTAACCTCCTAAGATCCATAGGCTTGAGGCCGCTTCTGTTCGCGATGGGTCGCTTCAGTTCGTATCAGGGCGCATTATTTTCTGGGGGGAAGTATTTCAGGAGGGACTCTACGGTAATGCGCCGATTCGTTCGATTGCCATCAGCCTTGAGGGCACCCTTTGCTGCGGCCTTTTCAATCGCGCGCTTACCGACGCCACCGAACCTGCTGGCCACCTCGAGAGTGACCGAATGCTTCAGTTTTCCGTCCGCACGGAGTATCGCCATGTTGCCCTTCTCGGTCGTCCCCGCATCACGGTTGGCCTTTGACGCAGCGCTTCCCGGATTTGGGACTTGGCGGTCGATCTGGTCTGTGCCACTTGCGATGTCTGATTGCGTCGGGGTCGGTCGAGCGTAATTGACGAGCCAGTGCCCAACACGGTCTTCGAGGTACGGCTTGATCACCATCGCCAGGTTGTGGCGTTCGTTCAGCCCGATGTACTTCCACCATTCCAGATTCGACGAATTGATGCCAGGCGGCTCGCCTGGGTTGGGGGGTGGAATGACGGCATAAAAGCGATATCTGTACATGACCGCGTCGCCGACCACTTGGTGGTACAGGCAATTCTTGTCTGGGTCATTTCCTGCAAGCTCGACGACCTCGCGGCCCTTCCATCCGTCGGTGCCCGACTGCCAGTCTATGCGAGTTACCTTTTCTCCGGGACTGCTTTCCCACTCACTCCCGAAAACATTGCTGAGCAAATTGCGAGCCATCGCATTGAGAACATCCTGCGCGTCCCTCGCCTCCGTCGACGCTGCTTTGCGATATGCAGCCGCGTTCGCATCCAATACTTTTGTGGCGTACCGCCTGAAGGGCTCAATGATTGCGCTGGCCAGGGGCCAATCTGAACCGCTGAACAGTTTCTCGATCTCGCTCCGCAATTCAGAACGTCCGTTTAGAGTAACGTCAGCGATGCGCTGTTCATCTTCAAGCGGGAGTACCGCATCGTCCGGTTCCTGCGGAACGCTCAGATCGATCCATTCAACCTGGCCGCTCAGTCGCGTGACGGGAATCGGTCCTTTCTGTGGGGCCGTTATCGTCCAGACCGGGTCTGTTTGTGAGGGCCGGTCCAGCGATCCCTTCGGGGGTGGACTCTGTTTGGCCGTCCTGGAGCGCGCCGCGTCTCCTAACCATTCAGGTATCTTCATTTCCGTGAGGTTCGGTACTCCGTGGCGTGCGTCTTCGCGGCCCTCTTCGACGCTGCCCAACTGGGATGGTGGACCCCCACCCGTGCCGGTGGGCGCTGACGAATCAGCTTGAGCACCGGGCGATTCTCGCCTGTCATCCACTACGATTGTCTTGTAGCTTTCTGGAATCGCGAGCAGGATTGCGCATGTTGCCGGAAGCTTCTCCTCTCGAATGTCTGAGACGTGGGCACGGAATGCCTCATCCATCACGCCGGTGACGTCAGAGGAGTGCCGTCGGTAAAGTTGGACTATCCTCTCAGCGACTTGATCGGAGGAGAGAGGTCGCACATGTCGAAGCACGCGGCTCACCTCACCGTAGTGTTCAACGACCTGAAGCTCGTTCATCGAGCCTATCGCGGTCGCCGTGCGGATGAAGCTCTCTACCAAGGTGCGATCTTTTTCCGGAGTACGTGGGCCGGTCAGGAGGTCGATCTGATACAGACTGCCCGGATCGCGAGTGCTGAACCGGCTGGCGAGTGTGGCGAACTTGCGACTGATGCACTGGGAGCAGCGACCGCAGTGTGGCTTCTCTGTGGTCTGCTCGCGTGTGTGCGTGCAACTCACGCTTTGCCCGATCAAATGGCCGCATCCCGCGTCCCCGATCAAATTGACAACCTCGGTCTTGGTTATCCAAAGGAAAGGATTCTCGACTGTAAAGGTCTCCTCAACGAGAAGACTAAACAAGCTCGCAAAGCCGTCGAGAACTTGTGGATGAGTAGTTCGAGTGGCTCTCGTACCGACCACCTGCTCGCTGATGGGCAAATTCAGGCTAACGACGCCGTTCTCGTAAAACCGAATGCGCTTGAGGCCGAACACCCGCGCGACTGCGGCACCAAGGGAGGCATACAGGAAGGTGCGGCTGCGTTGGGTGTATTCTCGACCCTCGGTCCCGCTCTGATGAACCCATACGGGAACATGAAGCGGTGGATTCTTCTTGCAAATCCCATGCAGTCCGGCGAGTAGTTTCTTTTGCCGGCTAAATACCTTGGAATTCGAGCGGTGGCTGACCAATGCGACTCGGCGCTCATTGAGCACCGCCTCCTGAACTGTTCCGCCGAGTGAGTCCAGGCCACCCGAAAACAATAGCACCTCATCAAGCTCTTGGGTAGTTGAAGCGGCATCGCCAAGGGTAAGGTATTGCTGCATGGGCACGGCGTTGATTCGTTGCACGAAGTGAAACTCGTAGGTGTCTTCCGAAAGAATCGCGAGAGTCTTCTGCAACACATGAAGAACGTTCGGTGACGACCAGATCGACGGCCGCCGAACGGGAATATGGAAAACGAAGTTTCGACGCCATTGAGCGCCGAACGCGAGCACGCCTTCGCCACCGCGAGTGACTGCCTGATCGGCGCAATACACGTAGCTGGCAATCTCGACCAAGTCCGTCAGGATGTCGGGAACATCGGTGGATAGCCGGCGGCTGATGTTGTCGATCTCAAGATCAACGTTCGGCTCGTCGCCGCCCAAGTCCAGGCGGACAATGTTTTCGGGCTTGGCGCGACGTCGAGCCGGCGTACCACCGCAGAGGATGATGTGGTCAGCGTTCGCCACCCTCCGCCCCCTTCTGAAGCTCCGAGCCGAGCTTCGTCATGGCGTGACTAATGAATCCCGCCGCCTTCCTTGGCGTGATGCCGCCCTGGTAATTCGCCTTCGAAAACCACTCGGCCGCGAACTGTTCAACAATCTTAGATGCCTGTTTGCAATGAAGCGACAACGCCTCCCTGAATTGCCGATTGGCATCGACCGTTTCGAGTTTGTTCGATAGTTCACGACTCAGGAAATAGGTCAGGTATCTTTCCGTCAGCCGCGCAAAGAAGTCGCGTGCGACCACCGAGAAATTGACCGGCGTGCCCAGCCGCGCCAACTCGCGATGAATATCTTCGGGCGTCGTTTCGAACAGGCTCGTGGTTCGTTGCCCTAAGACGGAAGTGAGGGTTTCCGCCGCCCCCATCTGAGCCATTTCTCCCAGATCTGTGCGACCGCCGACGCGGTAAACATGAGCGTCCACGGCATCAGAGAAGCCGCCGACCAGTTCCATCAGAGTCGCTTCACCGGTAATCGACACACCGATCTTGGCGAGTTCCGCAACGAGGTTCGCTTTTCGCGCGCAAAGTGGGAACTGCGTCAAGAGCCAAAAGGAGTGAAGAAGTGCGGGGTCGCGCGCCGCATCATCCAAACCAAGTTTGGAAGCACCGAGAGTAGCAGCTGCGATGTCAGCAGTGTCGGCGCCGCCGCCGATCAGGCCGACGACCTCCTGCCATTTCCGCGTTCGCGGAAGCCTTCCGAGCAGAGAATGACCCATTGCACCCTTCAACGGTCCCTGGACAATTTAGCGAAGTAACCACTTTACGCTTTTTTCAGGGACTCAAGCGGCGCAAACCAAACCCCTCACACGCCCCAAGCGCCGCCGCCTACGCCGCCCGCTTCGCCATCAGGTCATGTAAGATTCCAGCGCCGGACAACCCGCTGGGGAATAGAATGGTTGTTCTCGGATAGCGAACGAAAAACAGCGGATCGCTGCGGATAGGCAGTGGTCTGCCGACGCGATCAGCGTCGCATACTGCCTTTGGCGCGGGGGCCGCATGAAGGATACGGGCCCAAGAAAGATAGGGACTCAGGCGACGACATGAATGTATTCGAACTTCGTGAGCGGTTGATCGGCGATTATTCCTCCTACATCCGGAGTTTCATCAAAATTCGGGACGAGCGAGTCGATGCGCTTGTCACCTCGTGCCTTGACCGCGGTCTCCTGTGGCCGAATCCGCTGATCCAGCTCAACCCTAATTTTGAATTCTCTGGTTCCGTGGAAGCCATGTCTGCCGACGGCACGCTCCACCCGGAGTGCGCGCGAGTATTCCGCGCCAAAAAACGGGAGGGCATCGGCAAAACCCTCCAACTCTATCTCCATCAGGCCGAAGCTATCCAAAAGGCGAGAGAAGGCCGCAATTACGTTCTCACCACCGGAACCGGTTCCGGGAAGAGCCTCGCCTACATCATTCCAATCGTCGATCGCGTTATTCGCGACGGCGGCGGCAAGGGGATTCAGGCAATTGTCGTCTACCCGATGAACGCGCTCGCAAACAGCCAGTTGGGTGAACTCCACAAATTCCTCTGTGACGGCTATCCCGACGGCAAAGGCCCCGTGACATTCGCCCGCTATACCGGTCAGGAGGACGATGCGGAGCGGAAACGCATCGTTGCGACTCCCCCGGACATCCTGCTCACCAACTACGTGATGCTCGAACTGATCCTGACGCGGCCCTATGAGAGCGGGCTGATCAAGGCGGCGCAGGGATTGAAGTTCCTCGTTCTCGATGAACTGCATACCTATCGCGGAAGGCAGGGCGCCGATGTAGCTTTGCTCGTCCGCCGTTCTCGCGAGTTCTTTAGTGCGAAATCGATGCAGGTGGTCGGTACGTCCGCAACGCTTGCCGGTCCGGGGACATTTGCCGAGCAACGAGCCGAAGTCGCGCAAGTCGCGTCCGTACTTTTTGGTGCGGAAGTGACCACTGACGACGTTATCGGCGAAACTCTTCAGCGCTCCACTTCCGAGAAATTATCAGCTGATCCGGACTTTGTCTCTGCCTTGAGGCAGCGTTGTCAGGCCGAAAGCAAACCGCCCGTCCTCTATGAGCAGTTTGTCGCCGATCCGCTCTCCAACTGGATCGAGGGAAAATTCGGCGTGTATCGCGATCCCGAATATGGCAGACTCCGGCGTCAGAAACCCTCCAGCCTGACTGGCGCGGCCGCCGAACTAGGCGAACTCACCGGTATAGATCCTGGGATTTCTCAGAGGCTGATAGCTGATACGCTGCTGGCAGGATACCACTGCGAGCCGAATCCCCAGACCGGTTTCTCCCCCTTTGCGTTTCGGCTGCACCAGTTCATCAGTCGCGGGGATACCGTCTACGCCTCGCTCGAAGCCGAAGACACGCGCTATCTCACGTTGAACCGCCAGCAGTTCGTGCCCGGTGATCGCAACAAAATTCTGCTCCCTCTGGTTTTCTGCCGCGAATGCGGCCGGGAATACTACTGTGTGCGGCGTACCGAAGATGATGATGCCCCCGTAAACTTCTCGGCGCGTGAATTGCAAGACCGTTCCAGCATCGACAAGTCCGTCGCCGGTTTCCTTTTCCTCAGTATCGAGCGTCCCTGGCCTTCGGGCACGGAAGAAGAAATTGCGCGAGTCCCAGACGATTGGAAAGAAGAGACCGGCAAGGGCACTCAGATCAAACGGTCATTGCGAAAAATGCTGCCTCAACCGGTTTCCATCTCGGCCAAGGGGCAGTCGGGTGGGGACGTGCATTGCCATTTCCTTCCCGCACCCTTTCGCTTTTGCCTGCACTGTGGGGTTTCGCACTCGTCCCGCACTACCTCTGATTTCGGCAAACTGACTTCTCTCGGCACCGAAGGACGCAGCACCGCCACCACTCTACTGAGCCTCGCCACGGTCCGTCACTTGCATAAGGAAGGCACACTTGCCCCGCAGGCGCGGAAGCTGCTCAGCTTTACTGATAACCGGCAGGACGCTTCTCTTCAGGCGGGTCATTTCAACGATTTCGTGCAAATCGGCCTGCTCCGCGCCGCTCTCTTCAAAGCCTGTGAGAACGCCGCCCCGGCAGGACTGTCGCACGATGTCCTCACTCAAAGGGTCTTCGACTCTCTTGCCTTTCCCTTCGCCGGTTTCTCGAAAGATCCTGATCTCAGGTTCCAGGCGAAGGTCCAGACCGAACTGGCGTTCCGCAACGTAATCGGCTACCGGCTCTACCACGACCTCCGGCGTGGGTGGCGCGTCACTTCGCCCAACCTCGAACAATGTGGACTTCTCGAAATCCAGTACCTCTCTCTCGACGAACTGTGTGCAGACCAGCCTTCCTGGGCCGGCCACCATCCCGCCCTCGCGGGCGCATCGCCCGAAACCCGTAAGAAAATCGCCCACACGCTTCTCGATTTCATGCGGCGCTCCATGGCCATTCAAGTGGACTATCTGGACCAGATGAAGCAGGAGACCATCCTGCAGCAAAGCAATCAGCGGCTCATCGATCCCTGGGCTTTTGACGAGAATGAACTTCTGGAGCATGCCACAATTCTGTATCCCCGGCCGGGCGCGGAATCGGATTCCAGAGGCGATGTATTTGTCACGGCGCGCGGCGGCTTCGGCCAGTTTCTTCGCCGCTCCGAAAACCTGCCCGAATATCGCACCAAGCTCACGACAGCCGACGCTGACCGGATCATCGGCCAGTTGTTGAGTACGCTCCAGTCCGCCGGACTTGCGGAAATTGTCCGTGAACCACGGGAAACCGGCGACGTACCCGGCTACCGTCTGCCTGCCTCAGCCCTTGTTTGGACGGCTTCCACCGGTGAGCGCCCGTTCCGCGATCCCATCCGTGTTCCAGGCGAATCGACCGCCGAGGGTCGAACCAATCGCTTCTTTGTAGACTTTTACCGCAACATGGCCGCGGAGCTCGTCGGCTACGAAGCCCGCGAGCACACCGCGCAAGTCCCTTATGAGGACCGCATCAAACGCGAAGAGCGTTTCCGCAAAGGCGATTTGCCCGTCATGTACTGTTCGCCCACCATGGAACTCGGCGTGGACATTGCCGAACTCAATGTGGTCAACATGCGCAACATTCCGCCTACACCCGCCAACTACGCGCAACGTAGTGGGCGGGCGGGGCGGAGCGGCCAGCCGGCCCTTGTGTTTACCTACTGCACCACCGGCAGTCCCCACGATCAGTACTTCTTCAAACGCCCGCAGCGCATGGTCTCTGGGGAAGTCACGCCGCCCCGTCTCGACCTCGCGAATGAGGACCTCGTTCGCGCGCACCTCCAAGCCATCTGGCTCAAGGAGTCCGGACTCGACCTTCGGAAGTCGCTTAGCGACCTCCTCGACGTTGCCGGTAACGACCCGACTCTGCGGACCATCGATTCGGTTCTGGAAGATTTGCGCAGAATACCACCGCGCATCGCGGCGCTGACGCGGGCGCATCGCGTGCTGAATACGTTCCGAAAAGACCTTGAAAGCGCTGATTGGTACACGCCCGAATGGGCCGATGAGGTCTTCAGCCAGATCGAGACCAGCTTCGAGAGCGCATGCCAGCGATGGCGCGGTCTCTGCCGGGCGGCGCTCGACCAACAGCGTACCCAGAACGCCATCATCATGGATATGTCGCGCTCCGTTGAAGACCGGCGTCAGGCTGAACGCCTCCGCCGCGAGGCTGAATCCCAGTACAAGCTCCTGACCGAAACGCAGAACATCATGCAGTCGGATTTCTACAGCTACCGCTACTTCGCGAGCGAAGGCTTCCTCCCCGGCTATAATTTTCCGCGCCTGCCGCTCTCCGCCTATATTCCGGCCCGGCGAACCACCCAGCGCGATGAGTTCCTATCCCGCCCCCGCTTCCTCGCCATCACCGAATTTGGCCCGCGCGCCATCGTATACCACGAGGGATCGCGATACCTCGTGAATAAGGTCATCTTGCCGCTCGGTACTGACGGGCCGATTCTCGGAAGGCTGAAACGGTGTGAGCATTGCGGTTACCTTCACGTCATCACAAATCCCCCAGGCCCCGATCTCTGCGAGAACTGCGACGTGCCGCTCCCCTCTGCGATGGACAAGATGTTGCGATTGCAAAACGTATCCACTCGCCGTAAAGACAAGATCAATTCCGACGAGGAAGAGCGGCTCCGGCTCGGCTACGAAACCCAGAGCGGTTTCCGTTACGCCGAATATCGAGGCATGACGTCGCACCAGACGGCCCAGGTGCAGTCGGGGCCGGTGACCGTCGGCGAAATCCACTACGGTCACGCCGCAACTCTCTGGCGGATTAACCTCGGCTGGCGCCGCCGCAGGAATCGCGACCAGTATGGCTTCGTCCTCGATACCGAGCGTGGCTACTGGCAGCGCAGCGAAGAGAGTCTCTCCGATTCGGACGACGGCGGCGTCGATCTTGACCCGGTGAGCCGCCGGAATGAACGCGTAATCCCCTACGTCGAAGACCGTCGGAACACGCTCATTTTCGAGCCGCTCCTGACGCAGTCGCGCGAGGTCATCACGTCGCTCGCGTTTGCACTCAAGAACGCTATTCAAATTTCCTACCAGCTCGAAGACGGTGAACTCGCCGCCGAACTACTTCCGGATTGGTCCGAACCCCGCACCATCCTGCTCTACGAATCGGCCGAAGGCGGCGCGGGCGTACTCCGCCGTCTCCTGGCCGATCCGGCCGCATTCCCCCGCATCGCCCGTGAGGCGCTCAATCTGTGTCACTTTGAGCCCGATACTGGCGACGATCTCCATCGCGCGCCGGGTTCCGCGGAAGACTGCGAAGCCGCGTGTTACGATTGCCTGCTGAGCTACTCCAACCAGCTCCAGCATCCGCTCCTGGACCGCAAGGCCATCAAAGACTTTCTCTTCGAATTCCAAAGCTCGACCGTCGTGATTTCGCCCGCAGCCATGCCGCGCGCCACGCACCTCGCCGAGCTCAAGCGCCTCTGCGCGTCCAAGCTCGAAGAAGGATGGCTCGATTTTCTTGAAGCCAACGACTGTCGTCTGCCCTCGTCTGCCCAAGGCTTCATCGAGGCTGCCATGACAAGACCGGATTTCTTCTACGACGGCCACAACGTCGCCATCTACGTGGACGGCCCTCCCCATGATCATCCCGAGCGCCAGCAACGCGACCGCGCACAGCAGGACCGGATGGAAGACCTCGGGTACCAGGTAATCCGGTTCGGCCATAAGGATGATTGGACTGCGATAGTCCGAAGCAAACGCGGTATCTTCGGAATCGTCAAATGAGCACCTATGCGATCGGTTCCCTCGTTCGCGCCCGCGGCCGAGAATGGGTCGTGTTACCGGAATCCGGCCAGGATCTCCTGATGTTGCGCCCACTGGGCGGCATCGAGGAAGAAGTCACAGGCGTCTACTTGCCCATCGAACCTGTGGAACCGGCCAGCTTCGCTCCACCCGACCCGGCTCGTGTCGGCGACTTCCGTTCCTCTCGCCTTCTCCGTGACGCGCTCCGCCTCGGGTTCCGTTCGAGTGCCGGCCCATTCCGCTCTTTCGCACGCCTCGCCATCGATCCGCGGCCCTACCAGCTCGTGCCTCTGCTCATGGCCCTCAAGCTGGACCCAGTCCGACTGTTGATCGCCGACGACGTCGGCATCGGCAAGACCGTCGAAGCTGCTCTCATCGCGCGTGAACTCCTCGACCGTGGAGAGATCAAACGCATGGCGGTACTCTGCCCGCCCCAGCTTGCCGAGCAGTGGCAGCGAGAACTTGCGGACAAATTTAATATCGCCGCTGAACTGGTCTTGCCCGGTACGGCTTCGCGCCTCGAACGTGGACTCGCGCCCGGTGAATCTCTTTTCGATCAGTACCCGTTCGTAATCGTCTCACTTGACTTCATCAAGTCCGACCGCCGCCGGGACGAATTCCTGCGAACCTGCCCCGAGTTCGTCATCGTTGACGAAGCCCACACCTGCGCGTGGTCCGGCGAAGGGCGTGCCACTCGCCACCAGCGGCACAACCTTCTGCGCGGCCTTGCCGAAAGCGCGGCGCGCCACATGATCCTCGTCACCGCCACTCCTCACAGCGGCAATGAAGACGCCTTTCGTTCGTTGCTGCGCCTGATCAATCCAGAATTCGCCGCCCTGCCCGCCGACCTCACCGGTCCCACGAACGAACATCATCGCCGCCGTCTGGCCGCCCAGTTCGTACAGCGCCGCCGCCGCGATATCACGCAGTTCCTTCAGACCGAAACCCCTTTCCCCGGTCGCGAGGAGGCGGAACGCAACTATAAGCTGACGCCGAACTATCGCCGCCTACTTGATCGCGTTCTTGAGTACGCCCGCGAAGTGGTGACCGATGGGTCCGGCCACCGCCAGCGCGTCCAGTGGTGGTCTGTGCTGGCACTCTTGCGCGCTCTCGCCTCCAGTCCTGCCGCCGCAGCAGCCACACTTCGCACCCGCGCAGCCACACTGGGAACCGAAACCAGCGAAGAAGCCGACGCCATTGGCCGCCGCTCCGTTCTCGACCTCACCGACGACGAGAGCAGTGAAGGTATCGACCTCTCACCAGGGAGTGACGCGGAAGCGGAAGAAGACGACCGCGCCCGCCATCGGCGCAGGCTTCGGGAAATGGCCACTCTGGCAGATGGACTGATGGGTGGTGAAGATTCCAAGCTGGCCGGGGCTGTCGATCTCGTCGCGGGGCTGCTGAAAGAAAACTATCAACCGATTGTCTTCTGCCGCTTCGTCGAGACCGCGAAATACGTCGCCGCCGCGCTCCGCGCCAGCAACAAGATTCCGAAAGGCACCGAAATCGAATCCGTGACCGGAGAACTCGCGCCAGCGGAACGCGAACAGCGCATCGGTGCGCTGGGTGAGCACGCGCGCCGCGTTCTCGTAGCCACCGATTGCCTCAGCGAGGGTATCAATCTCCAGCAGGCCTTCGATGCAGTCATCCATTACGACTTGAGTTGGAACCCTACCCGCCACGAGCAGCGTGAAGGACGCGTAGACCGCTACGGCCAGCCCTCTCCGAAAGTCCGCGTCGTCACCTACTACGGCGAGGACAACGGCGTTGATCGCATCATCCTCCGCGTTCTCTTGCGCAAGCACAAGACCATACGCAGCTCCCTTGGCATTTCGGTTCCGGTGCCCGCCCGCGCGGAGGAACTTGTGGAAGCGATTTTCGAGGACATCCTTCTGCGAAAGCGGCCGCGGAACAACGATCAGTTACTGCTCGACTTCGCGGACGAAGATCCGCCCGCCGTCCGAAAGGTATCCGAAGAGTGGCAGAACGCAGCCGAGCGGGAAGCCCGCTCCCGCACGATGTTCGCACAGGAAACGATCAAGTTCAGCGAGGTTGCGCGTGAGGTCGAGGCAGTGCGCTCTGCCATCGGCTCCGGCGTCGATGTGGCGGAATTCGTGAGGGAGGCTCTCCGGTACTACGGCGCAACCGTGTCCCGCAATGGGCAAGTGCTCGAAGCGCACCTGGGTGACGTGAGAAATCGCTCTGCATGGCCCCTGCCCGCCGATTGCAAGAGCATTCGTGCGCGCTTCAGTCTGCCGGTGCGCGACGGCGAGCTCTATCTGCACCGGACCCATCCTCTGGTGGAGACTTTGGCCACCGGCATCCTTGATTCCGCTCTCGACAGCGCCTCTGCCATCGATGGTTCTGGCAACCTTGCCGCCAGATGCGGAGCAGCGAGAACGCGCGCCGTCGAACGCCGGACGACTTTAGTGCTGGTACGATTCCGGTACCACATCGAGACGGAGTGGCGCGATGGACGCCCGGGCTCGCAGTTGCTTGCGGAAGATTCTCAAGTGCTCGCGTTCGCGGGCCCGCCAGAGAATGCCGAGTGGCTGGATGCGGAGGCAGCGGCAAAGTTGATCGAAGCCGAGCCGGATGCGAATCTTGCCGCCGAACAGCAAGTGGAATCCGTGCAACGCATCCTGATCGGAATGCCCGCCCTGATGCCAGCGATTGACGACTTCGCACGGGCGCGCGGACGCGAGTTGCTCGACGCCCACACTCGCGTCCGCACAGCCTCCAGACTCCGGGGTGTGTCGCAGCGCGTGGAGCCGCAGTTACCCGCCGACATTTTGGGCCTCTATGTGTTTCTCCCCATCCCACGTGCAGGAGGCGCGCAATGAGCGCGGGAACCGCGTTCACCACCATACGCACGGAAGGCGCGATCTTGCCGCCCGATATTCTCAACCGCATTGCGGCTGGCGATAAAGATCTGGGAGGCCTGACCGAAGCCGCATATCATCTGACCGGCGAGAAATTCGGCGAAGCCACGAACCGTGCGTGGAACCGGCTGCAATCAGCGTGGCTCCACTTCCAGACGGCGCGCGAGAAACTGTCGGAGAGCGACACCGGCACCAGTGTCACCCGTGAACGCTGGCTGTTGCCGTTGTTTCAGTTGCTCGATTACGGACGGCTTCAGACGACCAAGCCGGAGGAAGTCTTCGGCAAGCAGT
This sequence comes from Candidatus Sulfopaludibacter sp. SbA3, assembly GCA_945893365.1. GTDB lineage: Bacteria > Acidobacteriota > Terriglobia > Bryobacterales > Bryobacteraceae > SYKU01. Next base: position 160,754 of record CAMDED010000001.1, read on the forward strand.
ATTCGATCAGCCATGCCTGGCACCAGACGCCCATTCATCTCGTCGGCTGCAACGTGGATCTCGACCGGCGCATTCAGACAGGCGTGGGCAGCATGCGATCCAGCCCGCACAGCCTCCTCCAGGAACTTTTGAATCGGAGCGACCAGCATCTCTGGGGAATAGTCTCAAACGGTCTTCGGCTCCGCCTGCTGCGTGACAACATCAGCCTCACGCGTCAGGCCTATGTTGAGTTTGACCTCGAAGCGATGATGGCCGGTGAAGCATACCCGGACTTTGTCCTGCTGTGGCTGCTACTGCACCAGTCGCGCTTCGAGGCCGAGCGCCCTGATCTGTGCCAGCTTGAGAAATGGTCGCGTGCGGCCCGCACCGAAGGGGTGCGGATTCTCGAAGGACTGCGCGACGGCGTTCAAAAGGCCATCGAGTATCTCGGCCAGGGATTCCTGGCGCATCCCTCCAATGCCATATTGCGTGAGGAACTGCGCTCGGGCGCGCTCGACAGGCAAGACTATTACCGCCAGCTTCTGCGCCTCGTCTACCGCCTGCTGTTCCTCTTCGTGGCGGAAGACCGCGACCTCCTTTTGGCACCCACTGGCGATCCAGCCGCGCAGAAGCGTTACCGCGAGCACTACGCGACGACACGACTGCGCCGCCTGGCGACCACCCGGGCCGGTTCGCGGCACCACGATCTCTATCGCGGCCTGAGACTCGTTATGGACAAACTGTCGGGCGACGGTTGCCCGGAATTGGCCCTGCCCGCGCTTGGGGGTTTTCTCTTCTCTCCGCGGGCGTTGCCGGATCTGAATAGTTGCGAAATTTCGAATCTTCACCTGCTCGCAGCCATTCGCTCCCTGGCGGTCACTCATACCGGTCAAAGCCGTCGAGTGGTGGATTACAAGAACTTGGGAGCGGAAGAACTCGGCAGCGTCTACGAATCCCTGCTGGAGCTACATCCTGACCTGAACGCCGGATCAGCGAGCTTCGAGCTGAAAGTCGCCGCCGGGAGTGAGCGCAAGAAAACCGGCAGCTACTACACACCGACGAGCCTAATCTCATGCCTGCTCGACTCTGCTCTTGATCCTGTCTTGCTGGATGCTGCAAAGCAATCCGAGCCTGAGGCCGCAATCCTCAAGCTGAAGGTCGTGGACCCCGCGTGCGGCAGTGGTCACTTCCTGATCGCCGCCGCGCACCGCATTGCCAAACGCCTGGCCGCAGTTCGGACGGGCGAAGAGGAGCCGCCGCCGGAAGCTCAGCGCAAAGCCATTCGCGACGTCATTGGCCACTGCATTTACGGCGTCGATGTGAATCCTATGGCGGTGGAGTTGTGCAAGGTCTCGCTCTGGATGGAGGCGCTGGAACCGGGCAAGCCTCTGTCGTTCTTGGAACACCGTATCCGGCGCGGCAACAGCCTTCTCGGGGCTACGCCCGCGCTTCTTTCTCAAGGCATTCCCGATGAAGTGTTCACGCCGATAGACGGCGACGACAAGGAGATCTGCCGGGAGTTCAAGCGAATCAATCGAGATGAGCGCAATAAGCAGATGCGCCTCTTCGCGGCCACTACGGAGCCCTGGCTGCAACTCGGTAACTTCGCGGCGAGCCTGATGAACCTCGACACTGTCGGCGACGATTCCATCGAAGCGATCCGAGAGAAGGAGCGAATGTACGAAGAGGCGATCCGCTCCGGTGACTACCTGGATGGCCGCTTCTGGGCCGACACATGGTGTGCGGCATTCGTCTGGAAGAAGACCCGCGAATTCAGTTACCCCGTCACCGAGGAGGCGTTCCGCCGCATCGAGCGTAACCCGCATGGGTGCGAGCCCTGGATGCGCCGTGAAATCGAGCGCCTGGCAGGGGAATACAGCTTCTTCCACTGGCACCTGGCGTTTCCGGATGTGTTTCGGCCCTCATCGGGCGGCGCGAAACCGGAGAACGCGCAGACCGGTTGGATTGGCGGGTTCGATGTCGTTCTTGGCAACCCGCCATGGGACAAGATCCAGCCAGAAGAAGTGAAGTTCTTTGCTGCGATTCGACCGGACATCGCCAATGCTCGCTCCGCCTCGGTCCGAAAGGAACTGATCGCTGGGCTGACAGAAGAGGACCCGAGGTTGGCGATGGCTTGGTTCGAGTACAAGCGCGAAATCGATGCTGCCTGCCATCTCCTTCGTAACGGCAAGGTCCTGCCCCTAACGACAGAAGGCAACCTAAACACGTACCGGTTATTCGCAGAGCTTGGTTATCACTTGATTGCGCCCAACGCCTACTCGGGGATGGTCGTCCAGACGGGGATGGCCACTGATGAATCAGGCAAGGAGTTCTTTGCCGAAGTCCTGTCGCGGGGCCGGCTGGTCCGGTTTTTGGACTTCGAGAACCGCGAGGGATTCTTCCCGGATGTCGATTCCCGATTCAGGTTTGCTCTCTTGACTCTTTGCGGTTTTAGGGTTGGTCGAGACAGCCATGCTGGTGAGTTCGGATGGCTCCTCCATGATCTGGCAGAGTTGCAGGAACCCGAGCGCCTCGTTCATTTGACAAGCGAAGACATCGCGCTGTTCAACCCCTCATCGGGAACTTGCCCCGTCTTTCAATCCGAACGCGAACTGCGGATCAATCGCCAGATCTACGCGCATGGAGAACACATTTCAATTGACGCAGAACGTCGCTTCGGTCAGATTGACTTCCTCGGCGAACTGTTCAACATGACCCGGGATTCTCGCTTTTTCGAATCCCAACCCGATCCAGACGTCGAGTACGTGCCTCTTTATGAGGCGAAGTGTATTCATCAGTTCGACCACCGCTACGCTTCTCAGACAGGAGACGATTTCCGCGACGTGTCCGGTGCTGAGAAAGCTAATGCCTTGTACCGAATGTCGCCCCGGAGTTGGGTCCGCGCCTCCGAGGTTAGGAGCCGTCTTGCTCGCCGGAGCATACGCGCACCCTGGATGTTCGGGTTTCGTGATGTTGCACGTGCTACAGACGAGCGCACCGCAATCTCGGCGATCTTCCCGGCCGCAGCAGTAGGCAACAATATCAATCTTGTTCTCGGTCTCCCAGCTGAAGAGGCATCGCTGCTGTGCGCGAACATCAACACAATGGCGTTCGACTTCGCCTGCCGCCAGAAGATGAGCGGCATACACGTGAACATTTGGATCATGAAGCAACTTCCGGCAATCCCGCTCAGCACCTACAACCAGCCTGCTGCATGTACGGGCGCACCGGTCAACGACTGGGTTGCCAAGCGTGCCCTCGAATTGGTTTACACAGCCTGGGACTTGCGACTGTTTGCGGAGGACCTCCACTACTCCGGTCCGCCTTTCCGCTGGGACGACGGTCGCCGCTTTCTGCTCCGCTGTGAGCTCGATGCCCTCTATTTTCACTTTTACGGCCTCTCTCACGACGACGCCGACTACATCCTCGGCACCTTCCCAATCGTCCGGCGCAAGGACGAGCAGCAGTTCGGCGAGTACCGTACCAAGCGCGTGATCCTCGAAATCTACGACGCCATGGCCGAGGCCGAACGCACCGGCGTCCAGTACCAGACCCGCCTCGACCCGGCCCCAGCCGACCCGCGCGTCGCGCACCAGCGAAAGAAAATCGGTGTTCTGGCGTTTGGTTCGCTGATCGGAGATCCAGGCCGGGAGCTTTCGCCGAGGATCGTGATGCGCATCAGGACCAAGACGCCATTTCCGGTCGAGTACGGACGCAACAGCAGCTCGCGCGGCGGTGCCCCGACCCTCGTTCCACACGCCAACGGTTCGCCGGTATCTGCCGAGATTCTCGTGCTGAATGATGATGTCTCAGTGGACGAGGCCAGAGACATGCTCTGGAGACGCGAGCGGCGACGGGAGTGTAGCGGCGAAAAGTACGTTGAGGGCACCTCAGCCAACAGCGTCCTGGTTCAAGAGGCCAGCGATTCGCCATGGGTTGGCACCGTGCTCCATACCGACTTCAACGACGCCGGAAAAATCCCGAAGCCCACGCCAGCGGACCTGGCTGCGTGTGCGATCCAGAGTGTCCGAAAGGCTGAAGGCGGGAAGGACGGAATCAGCTACCTGCAGGACGCGATCGGGTGCGGGATTGAAACCCCGCTCACGACGGCCTACAGGGCTGAGATCTTGAAGCAGACCGGGGCAACGTCCCTTGAGGAGGCGATTAGAAAGGCCAATGGGCAATGACCTCCGGGCTGTTGCGCGAGTTCGTCCATCGTTTTCGAACGAGCCAGTGGCCCTTTGGCCCGTCCACTGCCGCAGATTTTCTATGACCCCCGGTCGGTGACGCTCGAACCGGGGAAGGCCGCGGTGCTCCACGGGAAATGCGTGGCGATTGAGGAATTCAATCTATTTGTGTCGTCGGCGAACTTCACAGAGGCCGCTCAGCGGAGGAGCATCGAGGTTGGGCTACGGCTCCGTTCGACCATCGTCGCTGCTCGAATCGTGAGGTTCTTCGATGCGCTCGTAGTCAGTGGCGGTTTTGAACGCTTGATCTGAAGCAGCTTTGAGAAGTTGTTACAGTGAAAGCGCCATGTCGTCCAGAACAATTTCGACCGTGATCCAGCAACTGACCGAGGACCCCTGGCGGGCCCAAGTCGGCTTCAGCCACGAAATACAGTCCGCGCTCGAACTTATTCTGAACCCTTCCACACCGGACGCCGTGGTCGTGCAGACCCTGGGCGAATGGCTGTCGAAAAATCAACCCTGCCTTTTTGGTCGCATCGCGGCCAAGAAGGGACTACTGAGCTACTGCCTGCTCAGCGAGGACGAATTGGCCGATTCCGACGAGGCCATCGCACAGAAGATTCAGAGTTCTCGCCGCGAGTGGACCCGGCGCGGATTCGAGGGCAAGGCGAGCGGATTCATCATCGTCCTCCGTTCGCGCGCACTTGCTACAGCCGCCCCCGATGCCGCAGTCAAAGCCATTGCCCAACGTGTGTGCTCGCTTTACCTCCAGGAAGACGTATCGATGGACAAGATTGCCCTGGATCGAACTTACTTGGAGCAGCCCGGAAACCGGCATACCACGTGGGAATGGGTCACCGGCGTGAACTACTTTTCCTCCCAAGGCGACAAGCGCTGGTGGCAGGATCACCGAATCCCTGCCGGCATGGCCTTTTCTGTTAATTCGGTCGGTCACATGGTCAAGTCAGGAAGGCTCGCTCGGGCGATGCACGATCTTGAGGAGGCCATGGAGACCGCTCAAGGTGACATGACGAACCCGGTCGTCGACTCTCTTGAAAAGGCGCTGGAACTGGCCATGCGAACAATCGCGCTCGCATCGGACGGCCCTTCGGGAAAGGCAACGGCCCTCGTACCGTGGCCATCTGGCGACGGTATTCCTAGGTGCCCGGTGACGCTGCCAGCGGCCTTTGCCGACAAAGACTACCGTGGGTATCAGGGGTGGTACCACACCGACTACACTCTCCCCTCGGAGTATTTCATCCCTGACGTCGAACGTCCGGCGTCAATCCGGACGAACGCTCTCGATTTCACATATCTATTTGACAAGTCGCTCGATAATCCAGACTTTGAACGAATGGGTCGCGGCAGAATCATTCGCGATCCGGCCGCCACGACCGACCCCGAGCTACAAGAGGCGTACAAGTGGCACAAACGACTTCGCGGAGAAGCCAGCGAGGTTGAGATTGACCACGTACCAAGGTTGTGCGAGGCGTTACGCAATCACTGAGCACCCGTAGCGCACAGCCAGTAGGTGTGCGAGGTCGATCGTTCGAGCACGCGACGTGGCTGGCCGAACTAGTGCTAGGCAGTGCAAGTTTCTCTCGGTGCTCGTGGTGTCCAAGAGGAAGTCGATTGGGTCTAAGTCCTCTGCCTCGATCCTGACGATGCCTAAATAGCGAGAGAACGGTACGGATGTGCAGAGGCGCGCCACGAGAGATTCGGGCGCCCTATTTTCCCCGAGTATCAAAGATTCGACGTACGAGTGAGACTTTGCAATCCAGCAATCCCACGATGTAACCGTTCCTGGCGCGCCTAGCAATGACTGCCGATGCGCGTGTATTTCCCTAACCAATCTGATCGCCGCTCGTCGAAGCTCACCAAACGACAAACGAATTTTCGGATGCAGGGGGATCAAGATATGGGTGAGCACCCACGTTTCAACCAACGAAGAGTTCCTGAGCTTGATCTGCAGATGTAGGCGGCCGTTCCTCCGTCGAATGTCGGCTTTGAGGTACGGACCATACCTGTCGTCATGCACGTAGATTGCGCCCACGTCGCCGGCACGGTCGTCCATTAAGGGATCGACGAGACGCTGAACGTGGGACTTATTCGTCTTCATGCCAGCGACCGCAACCGCATGCGCTCGATCGCCCTGCTCGATTATCAGAACCGGAGAGATGCCGGACAAGATTGCCGAATACAATAGAGCACGGGATACGTCGAACGTATCAGTCCGATACAGATTTGGTGCGTAGCCTAACGATTGGACGGCTTGGCACATTTGATCCAGCGATAGTCCCTCGGAAGGCATGGGCCTCCCAAAGGGGAGGGTGAATTGGGAAGCCCGCATTGTGATCTGCGCTGGCGTCGCAGCTGCGCCTTCTTCGAGCTCACGCGCCTTCTGCAGAGCAGACCATAGCGCAGTTGTTGCGCACGCGCTCACGCCAAGATCTTGCTGCTGAAACGCGAGTCCTCTGACTGATAGGGGAACGCCGAGGAGGTGCGCCCTGCAGTCGCAGGCGCAAGCGAAGTTTCGTCGGTACCCCTTTTCCGTCTCGGTTGCGAAGCATCGGAGAATCGTCCGGCCGACCGGACATCCTGGAAGCGGTTTGATCACACTGAAACCGAGGTAGAACTGCTTCGAGAACTCGGCACTCTCGGTTCGAAAATGCTCAGACGTAACCGCGCTCCGGAGGCGCTTCAATTCGTGTTTCAAGACCGGAGGTAGACACGAGAAAAAGTGGACCCGCTGGCAAGCATTAGGGTACGGCTGGAGGCTTTTCGAATAAAAGACGCTGTGGTCCTCCATATGATCACGGTCGATATAGTGAGCCTCAACGACCAGTGACTGACACCCTAGGTCACGTACATAGCTCTCTACGTATTGGAGTTGTCGGTGAGCCTCATCCTTACTGCCGAAAGCCGGCACGTTCAAGGCGAGAACGTCTGCCAGTGAACGATTCCCGAATCTGACGAATGAAATCTTTTGCCGCGGTTGTGCCAACGCACGACCTCCGACACGCCCGCTCAACCTTTCGTGTTGATACGGATCGCGAAGTCCTTTTCGGTGAGGTGTTCTGAAGAACGCACGGCATCGACGAGTGGTTTCGTCCGGCTCTCCCACCGAGCAATTGCCCGGTTCAAGCGTTCCTGGACTTTGGGGTCAGCTAATCGCTCCGTCGCGGCACCGGCAGCGGTGGAGTTAGGCCTTCGGACAGTCTTCTTGCGTGTCATGAAGTCTTCCTTTGGTCCACAGAGTCGAAAACGTCCATGATGACACAGCCGACAGGGGCATCGCCATGAGTGTAGTCCCCTAGGTGATTTCCCATTTCCGCCGCAACTCGATGATCGAAGCACCACGGATCTTCCAGCGTTGCTTGGGTCCAACTTTCTTGGCCTCGACTTCCTCGCGCTTGCCATACTCCTTGGAGTGTTGGCTTCAGTTAACCTCTCCTCCGAGGAAATCTGTGGCCTCTCTTGCAGTATACCGATCGTCTTGTTTCAGTGGTTTAGCCACTGATCCCGATAGTACATGACGTTTGATGTGTTTGTCTATGGGAATCTGTAGGGATCATGTAGGGATCGACAGGTCTGTGTGATGCTGTCTGAGGACCCTCTGGAACAACACCTTCTTCGACGATTCAAGTCAGCGTCGGTCGGTGGACGCGGTCTAGCTGTCCCCACGCCTGTAACGATGCTTTCGATCCGAGCGACCTCGGCGTTCGTGAACTCAAAAGTCCTCTGCTGGGATCGAGAGCGACGGACTCCATACTGTCCGCTCCCGAGAGCCCGTGCAGGTTCAGAGGCTGGGTGTGGTCCCGGTGTCAATTTCATTCGATTTGTCCTTTCTGCCTGCCAGGGTCTGTGGCCAGCTCGCGGTGGGCCCTGCTTCTTGCCTCTCAGGGACGACTTCGCCGCCCCGTCGAGATCCGGAGCCTTGGCGTTCATCGTCCTGACCCGATCCGGTGTCTGGTTGCCTGTTTCCGTGTGGCGCGTAAACCGCCCAGAGCGACCCCACATATCGCGAGATGGCGACTTGTCGTCCCGGCGGATTGTTCAGGCTGGGCGAACCGACCGCTCAGAACCTGCCCCAACTTTGCCTAGCGTCGGAGTCACGCCGGGAATGTATCCTGATATGGACATCACATGCGCCCAAACCAGCCTCGCCCAGCTCGTGTAATTCTTGCGATGTTGAGGCTTATACGACGCATGACGCGGACGCTGAGACGTCGCCCCACTGTGCTTCGGGCAAGTGGTGGACTCCACTGTTAAGATGTCGGTTGCCACATGAGAATAAAAGCACACCGGACTCTTCATGGAACCGAGATGCTGAGGCAGAAGGCCACCGGATCGACGTCCACTCACTCCTCGGTCGCACCGCCCAGGTCGAAGAAGACAAGCCGGCCCGTGGCGGAGGCATCGTAAGAGGGGGTTTGGGTGCTTACCGGCCCGTGCTCGGCATAGGGCAGTCGGCGGGTCTCCGGCTTGCCGTAGCCTGTGAGGGAGGAAGGCCGCGCAGAAACGGGAGACATCGCCGCTCGGCGTCTTGCGGTCTTGCCGCCCGTCGGATCGCTTACGCGATGAAAGCATACCGAGCCCGCCGCCGCTCGATGTTGCATTCACGACGAGTGTGATCATGTGTGGGAAGGTGTGATCAAGCGTGTTTCATTGGAGACATCAACGGAACTCGTTGCCGAAGGAAAGGCCGAAGGAGAGCACAATCACCACCTGCATGCGCACCGCGGTGACGCGCGCGGCTGAGCTGGCATAAATTGGCTGTACTGCTACTTTGGTGACGCGCGCAGCCGAGCTCGCGTAAATCGGCTGTGCCGCTACTTTGGTGACGCGCGCGGCCGAACTGGCGTAGATCGGCTGTACCGCTACTTTGGTGACCCGGTCGTTCGCCACGGCTATACCGTTCGCTTTTGCCCGAACTCTCCCGCGTCGATTTCAGCGACGGTCCAGGGGAGCCCGGTCGCGGGATTCAGCTCGAAGATATAGTCGAGCCCGCTATAGACCCCGTGAACGAACTGGTCGCCGCCAGGCGCGAGGTAATCCGTCCCGCTCAGGCGCGCGATCGCTTGCAGCTTATCCACGCCGCCAGAGTCGGTTTTTGCGTAGGCGCGAACCTGGAGGGCGGCGATAACTCCTTGCGCCGCGGGAAGGGCTGGATAGAGGTACGTGTCCGACAGCGGAGCGGAGCCCGCGTTCATATAGCTTGTATCGTAGTCGAGAGCCCCGTTCACGCGCGAGAAATGAGCCGAACCGCTATTCGGCGTCCATCCGGTGTTCGCGCCGTCGCTCGCGGGCGCGGCGCTTGTGATCCGCGCGTCGCCGAGAAAGTTATTGTTCTGGGCGCCGGTTGTGTCGCAGACGTAGAGGTCGTCGAAGAGAACGATAGCGGTTAGGCCGCCGCCGGAGCTCAAACGCTCGGAGGAAAACGAAATCCCGTTACAGCTCCCCGATCCGAACGTCCCCGTCAGATTCACTACCTGAATGCCGTCCACCAACACGATCGCAGTTCCCGGAGACCCGGGTGTTAGCTTCACTTCGATGTAACTGGCGAAGTGACTGAACGCGGCGGTCCCCACGAGGGCGTTAGCGGAGTCGTAGAATTTCAAGATGCCGGGCGCTTGATTCCTTACCCTGAACAGAGACGTTGCGCCATTGAGGAAGGAGATCTCCGCATAGAGCGTCGATGAGGGGAAGTCCGTCGTCATGGCGCACCCGACAATGACCGGACTCGAAGCGAGGAAGTTGTACAGCGCGACTGTTGGCGGGTTCAGGAACGCGCCGCTCACGAGCTTGAGAGCCTTTCCCGATCCGGTGCGTCCGGTGACGAGAGAAATATTGGCGGTGTTCTGCAGGAACGCCGCTGTCATCGCTACGTCTGCAACAACCGCAAAATCGTCGAATCCCTCAGCAAAAAGCAGCACGGTCACCTCCTCCATTCCAGACAAAAGCTCGCGATGCCCTTGATGTCCCGCTGCCCGCTGCCCGCCGTGATGTCTGGTGTCAGCACGTCGCCGTCGAGTAACGCCGTCACGCTGAACCCGGTGAACGTGACCGGCGTGTTGATCGCGGTTGCCAGCGGGATCGTGCAGGTAATCAACGCGCTCGACACGCCGGCGCGAACCAGGTTAAAGCGCACCGTCAGGTCGGCCGAGATCGCCAAGCGCAGCAGACCTACCACACGGGTCGCCGTGCCGTCAGAGAACACGGTCACGTGATCCGCGATGTCGTTGCCAACGGTAGCGTCTTTAACGAGCAGCGTGCGCTCGTAGCGCACCAGCGGCGGGGCAGGCGGGGCTTCCCAGGTGCCATCCGCCTTCAGGAACTTCCCGGCCGCGGCATCGCCGACTACCGGGGCCGGGACAGCGCCGCTTTCCGGAGGGGCGAGCGGACTTGAAGGGTCCCCGTCCCCGACCATCAGCGGCATGTAAACGGAGACGTTCCGCGGCGCAAGCGCATCCGCCTGCCATTTGCAGTTCGTCACTCCAGAGGGCGGCGGAGGCGTCGTGTCGTTGAGGTTGATGAGAGCCATCTTAAGTGCCGTTCACGGTGTAGAGATCGTCAAGGGTCCCGACATTACTGGGCAGCGCGGATTGCTGGTAGCCCCTTGCTGATAATTCCTCCGACGGGTCCCAATCGTAAATCGACGGATCGGTCTCCTGCACGTCGATCTCGGTACCGAGCAGGGTCACCTCGCTGCTCTCAACCTGAACCTTGTCCAGCTTGAGGCGGTGGGCGGAGATCTCCAGAAGCTTGTTCGTCCAGCCGAGCAACGGCAGGGTCATCTGCACCACATCGAGCGCGGTCGCCTGATAGAGAGCCATGTTGTAGACAAACGTTCCGGTGCCCTGCTGGCGGCGGCGCATCAGTTCGATCTTGGCGAGCCGCTGCGCCATCGCCGTTGAGATCGTGAACGGAAGCTGAATGTCGAACCAGCGACGGTCGCCGCCGTCGGCCGCGAGGTTGGCATCGCCCTCGGGATAGAGCGGAGAGCCGCTGGCGTAACCGTGCAGCGTGTCCTGCGCATAAGGCGGGATATCGCTCGGCTGCCAGTTGTTTGTGGGGCTGATGTAGGTTCCCTTGACGCCGTTGTACAGGTCGCGGCTTGAAACCTTCGAGCGCCATCGGAAGGGCCCGGCCGCAAGAGCGAGCGCGCGTCCTGTGCCCGCGATGCCCGCCGGCGTGGTATCCGGCGGCGTCGTGGACGATACCGCCGCGTATAGCCCGAGCTGCAGAATCGGCGATTGCCCGAGGGACGAGAAGTGATGACGCTCTATAGTTGCGAACGAAGTAATGTCGCCGTCGATCGCGTTTTCGGGATCAAGAATTTGGCCGGACCCATACGGGATCACCTTGTACCACGAGGGGCGCAAGCGCTCCGTCGAGCCATCCGCGTAGACGACATCCATCCACGTATCGTAAATGCGAAAGCGGGCGGGCGGATCGTCGTCGTGGAACAAAGTACCCGCAATGAGAAGTTGCGCATGCACCGTGCCGTCGATGAGTCCTGCTATGCAGTCGGCCATCGGCACACCGCCCATGCCGTCGCTCATTGCGGGGCGTGTATCCGTTCGAATCGTATAATTGTCGTGTTCGTACAGCACGGGGGTCGTGCCGCCGAACAAGGCGATGGGTCCAAGATGGAGGCCAGCGTAACCTTCAACGGCCTCATCGTGCGTATAATCCGAGACCAGCGAAAATGTTGCGGAGACGGCGATACCCTGGGCAAGTTGAATCGAGACGCCCCGCCAGCCTGCCGGGTGGATGACGAACTGGCCGCTGGTATAAGTAATCCGGCCTCCGCATGCTGTCAAGAGGTTTTGCAGCACCTCGCCGCGCTTTATCGTGAGCGGGAACGTCCCGTTGCAGGAGTAGCGAGGCTCGACGCCGCCTGCGGCGATCGCCACGGTTTCATCGCAGAGGTTCACCGCGGCGATCAGCTCAGGGTACGGTATCTCTGTGCCGTACCCCGCTTTGAAGCCCCACGTCCGGTTGCTGAGGTAGTCGGCGATGCAGAGCACCGGGTTCTCGGTGTAGCCGACAGTCGGCGGACTCGTGCGCGGATCGGCGATATCATTCTTGCCGCTTACATGGAAGCTGATCGCAGGCAGCCCGTTCGCGAAAATCTCGTCATCGTAGTTCAGCCTCAGAAAGACGGCCGTCTTGCCGAGCAGACGATGGTTCGCAGTCCATGGGTTGTTCGGGTAAGCGATCAGGTCGCCTGTGTCGCCCTGGTTGGGTGTGCCGGCGATCATTCCGGGGAAGGTTTCGGTGTGATCGCCGAGCAGCACTTCCATGTGCACATGCCGCCCGAAATCCGCCCAGGTGGTTGAGACCTGACCTTCCAGATCGACGGTGGCGGGGGGCCCGCCGCAGATGAACGAGAAGGTGACGCTGCCCGGCCCGCCCGGAACCTGGCTGATGATGTGGACCGGGTATCTGCCGTTCAGAGTCGGGTCGCCCGTGACGCCTTCGACCTCCACGGTGTCGCCGTCCTGGAGCAGCGGAATGTTCGCGTGAAGGACGACGGTGACAACATCGTTCGCGCGCGAGATTCGGAAGATCGGAATCGTCTGCTGAACGGGTGTGAAGCTCGTCCCGCTCGTGGGGTCCAACTGGATTCGATGGCCGTCGAACAGCAGATCGTCCACGCTCTTGCAGGCGTGGCAGGCGAGCACGATCACCATGTCGAGGTATTTGTTGTGCTCATCGAACTGGGCGACGTGGATCAGGATGCCGCCGATTTTTGCGCGGCCGTAGATCACGTTCCATGGCGCAATCGGATTGCGGGTGGCCGTGCTCGTCCCCGAGAGCGGGCCTTTGGACAGCAGTGTGCCGATTCCACCAATCACCATCCCGGCCCCGACCGAGATCAGGAACGCAGTGAGCGGAGTCGATGCGCCGAACGTGACGAACTCGAGAAACAGCCCGGTCCCGATCAGGGCGGAGCCCGCGATCACGTTTATGAATTTCGCCATTCTATATGTGCCAGGCGCGGACAGCCAGAGATATCGGGACTGCCCAGATGCCGTTCGAAGAAGCGAGGAGGACTTCGCGGCCCGTCAGAGAAACGAGCCCGAGCGAGACGTCACGGCGACCGTTACGGACAAGAGCGAGGTCTCCGCGCTGCGCATGAGAAACGTCAGTCTCGCGCATTCCGTATTCCGCTGCGACCGCTTCCACTGCCACCTCGACGGACCGCAGTCCGCACCTGCGCATGAAGCGGCGAGCTTCCACACGAGAGGAGTAAGCGCCGCGAAGATCCGCCGCGGGATCGACGCCGGTCATGACCTGAACGGCCTCGCCCACGAACAGACAGCAGTCCCACCGGCCATACTCGAACGCCTCGAAGCGATGCTCCACCAAGAACGCATGAAGGAGCGCCTGCCAGTTTCCTTTTCTCGTCACAGGTTGTTGCTGCTCGAAGGAGTGCGTCCCCAATAAATCTGGGCTTCCTGAATCGAACTGACAAACTCGAAGCCCCGATCGCCCGGATAGTCGCGCTGCTGGTCTTCGTTGGTGTAGCGGCGGTCCACGGCGACGTTCATTTCGAACAGCCGGTTCTCGCAGTTGATCGCGATGGTCGCCGCCGTCCCGTTTACCTCAAGCGTGGGCTGGTCCATCTGGCCGGCAAAGGCGCAGACGGGGTCCGCGATCAGAACGCCCGCCTCGTTGAACAGGCCGAGGGTGACGATCACCGGCAGCCCTACCTGGAACTCGACCAGTATGTCTTCGAGCAGCGCTGCGTCAATTCCGCTCAGGGTGAGCGTGATTCCCTTGGCCTCGACCGTGCCGCTCTCTTCGATAGTCGAGACGCTGCCGAGAGATCCGATTCCAACCCACTCGTGACCGCCCCAGGTTATCCTGCCAAGACCGCTCCAGACATAGATAGGTCCCGATGTGAAGTGAGCCTCGACGAACAGCGCGGGCCGCAGCGCCGCGCTCCGAATGGCGGCGAGGTACGCCGCAGTCATCGGTCGCGGCACTTTAGAGAGCCTCGCGAATGTCGAACTGTATCCCGTAGGTCCGCGACGCAGTGATGGACCATTTGCGCGCGTTGGACTTCAGCCTCCACAGTGCCTTCGTGTTTTGCGTGACGATGACTGCACTGTCCGCGGGCGACTCCCGAAGTTGGGGCCAAATGTTGAGGACGGCATGTCCGCTACCGTCTGCAGAAGCAGGCGCAAGAATTCGGTAAGCCCGATAGCCGATCTGAATCCAGTCGCCGGGGAGGAGAACTCCGGCCGCACCTGGCGTCCAGCCCTTCGTGGCGAGCAGGTACCCGCGCTGCGAGGCGCCGTCGACCAGCGGCGTGCCAAGCGCGGAGCCGCGGGGAATAGCGGCGAGCGGATCGCCAAGCTGGAACACCTTCGCCTGTCCGCGCAGAGCCATCAGGAACGCAATCCACTCCTGCGCCTGCGCGTGAGTCAGGGCAGGCATCGAGACGGAGGCCTCCATGAACGAGGCCTGCCAGTCCTGCACCTGCTGCTGGCCTGTGAACGGAGAGATGCTCACGGCAACGGTGTCGGTCGCCGTGAAATCAATCGTCGCCGGCGCGGCGGGCGTTGCGGGCATCGCGATGATGTCCCAATCGTTGAACGTGGGCATGTGTTGTCGTTTGAGTTCAAAGGAGTTTTATCCTTCAGGGAATCCGGACCGCAAGAAACCGAGTGCCGAAGGAATCTCCGCACTGGGATGCCTACTTGCGCGGAACGCCGACGCACTAAGGAGTACTGAATCGAGGGAACTTGGCCCTTCGCGTTTGACCGCGGCGATTATGAGATCCTGAAATGCGCGCGTAGATCATCTTTACGTCTGGCTTTTGCCGGGTTTCGAGCAAAGGGCGAGACAATCGTCGACGTCGCATCGCCCTCCCGGAAACTAGATTGGAAAGCTATGTCGAACAAAAAAGCGGGGGATCCGCGACGATACAGAGGCCTGATGCGGCCGGTACACTCGATTGCACGCCAGGATGAGGTGGCGTTTCCCGTCACCGTTGGGGACTACCCATGCAGCGAGCTCTTCAAGCCGAGCCGGGTCACGGCTCAACTCGACGTCGCGACTGAATCCAATCTTCAAGCGACAGACTTCGAAACATGAGGCGGGCACTACGACGGACAGTGCTGTGTGCGACTTGTGGTGCGAAGATTTATTGGCTGCCCAGCGAGCCCTTGGCGGGCGGCGAGCATGTGATCGGAGGCCAGTGTTTTGAACCGCCACCTGCGACGACGCCCTGTCCGAAGTGCGGCAGCGCGGTGGACACCACGATGGTTTATCCGTGCATTGACGGATTTCCAATGTCCTTCGATGTTCTGCGCCGCTCCTATGAAGGCTTTGCGCCCTACGTTGAAGGAAATCGTGGAACGATCGAGGACGATCTCCGGGAGATCCTGAAACTTAGGAGAACACCTGAGCAGATTGAAGAGGCGCTTAACACTCCCGATGCCCAACGATGGTTCCGGCAACGCGTGTTTTACCGCAGCTGCACCGCCTTTTACCGTTCTATTTCACTCCTGTGTGCATTCCTTACGCTGGAACGGGACGCGTTTCGAACATGGGGACAGGTCACAGCGTATTATTCTCGCTTTTTCTTCTTGCAGGCATTCTTGAATCTCCTGCAGGCCACGTACGTCTATCCCGAG
The DNA here is from genome assembly GCA_945893365.1 of Candidatus Sulfopaludibacter sp. SbA3. Taxonomy (GTDB): domain Bacteria; phylum Acidobacteriota; class Terriglobia; order Bryobacterales; family Bryobacteraceae; genus SYKU01. Next base: position 176,574 of record CAMDED010000001.1, read on the forward strand.
AAAGGCTATGCCTTACTTTACTATGACGGCAGCCGACTCAGGTACAAAGATGCCAAGAAACTGCCCTCAATGATGCGCAGCGCCGGGTCTCACGAACAGTGGTGGTACCTCATGGAAGCAGTCAAACACCCGGCGGACTATCCCATTGAACACATGGAGATGATTGTCAGTCGCTTGGTGTTCAACCCCAGCAAACGTAACGCTGAGAACTACAGCTTCGAATACCTGGAAGGTTTTCCCGAACTTGACCGGTTCGACAAAGGGGCCCTGCAACTCCTCAATCACTTCCGCCCGAACCCCCGAACCGACCAGGACATCACTGACTTGGAGCGCTACTTTGAGGGACAGAATCCAGAAGATTGCGATCCCGGCGATTTCTATACGGATGACGGCACAGTCCTCTGGACCTACCTCGCAGCATACCTGCAGCTCGTCAAACACCTCGGATTCACCCAAGAATTCCTCACCACGTCGACGATCGCAGCATTAGCAGAACTCCACTTGGGTGCACGGATGCCGACGGTATTCGAAGGGATCGTACGTGCCACCAAGGAGATCCTCGCCGACAACTTCAGCCTCGACGACTTTCTCAAGGGACGGGCCCAACACCCCGAGCGGCTGTCATCCTTCTGGCCACCGAGGTAACGATTAGTCGCCCGGGCAGGATCTCGTCGGTACGACGGGAACCGTGTCGCCGCGGTCGCTTACGCCTCCTGATGATAGGAGAACCTACTGACCTGAAACGATGCACGGTAGTCGCACGAATTTACCGCCCTCGTCCTCCTCGGTAAGTATTGGTGGCGTACCGGCTGGCAAGTTGCCGAACAATTTCTCGAGGAGTTCGTCCAAGGTGTCGACGGGATTGAACAGGGACCCCCTAACAATACGATGTCTTTCACGCGACGGGCGGACTCCTTCCTTGTTTCGCGCAATCCGCTTGGCTAGACGGTCTCCTAAAGCGGTCAAGGGCTCCCCTGGTCCAGCGCCGAACCACAAGAAGCGTTTCATGTTAAGGTCGTCATCGATCTGAATCCAAATAACGCATCCACTTGGCTTCTCAGTGAGTGCCGAAGCCACGGAGACCCGCTCGGGCTTGTTACTCACACCGGTCTTTAACTGAATGTGGCGTACGACTTTGCCCCACACCATGACCAAGTCGTAGCCGTGGGCATCGAATTCACTCCGTAAAACCTCCACATCGAACACACCGCGCCGCCAAAGCGCACGAAGAGCCTCACCGACAAAAACATGCTCGATGATCTTCTCCCTCAAAGAGGAGTACAGGTGGTGGGCCGCGTCAGTGTGACGTTCTTCGCCGGCGTATCCGCTTTGTCGCGTCAGGCTTGTGTCTCGCATAAGAGCAGGTTCACAGCATTCACCGGCTGGACGCAAGCACGCCCACCCCGGATTGGTTATTTCGTCCAGCACAGCAGCTGCCCGGTCCAGCCCAGGAATACCACACCGGTAAACTGACTGATCAGCCGCGGCAGTTCCTTCCAAGGCTGGCGTCTGCCTCCAACTTGGCCAGAACCGCTACCTATGCGGCGTTCGCTTCATGTGCTCCTGCTGCACCTGAAACCCGGTGCCGACAGCCGAATTGTGCGCAGCCATGATTGCGGTCCTCGTGCGCTGCTCAGTCAGGACAGGGTCCGTCCCCCGCGCGTCGATCGTGTAGTAGTGGTCGCCGCCTGAAGGGCGCATCAAGCGCTCGGTTTGTGCGTTGGTCGTGATCCTCCCGGAGGCTCCGCTAAGAATTTCCCGGCCGTGCTCACCGACCATGTACGCCTTGTCCGGGGAGACTGGCCCACCGCCTGCGCGGTACGAGATAGAACTGGTGACAGACTCGCCGCCGCCCCCGCCCCCACCACTACCGCCACCGGCAGCAGCACCGACAGCAGCACCGAAGATCGAGCGAAGCAGGGTGGTGAAGAAGCCGGGAGCCTGACCCTTGGCCGGCTCGTTGTTGTGGAAGATCAGGTCGCTGGACGAACCACTGCCGAACTTGCCGCGCAGGGCCTCGCTCACAGCGTCGGTGAGCTTCCCGGCTCCACCGTCGCTGCCGCCGGCGACGCGCTTCATCCGAATCCAGAGCGGATTGTCCTCGGTGCCGTCCGGTTTCCCTTTCGGAATCTCGATACCCAGAGCCTTGCCGACCGCGCCGAGTCCCCTGTGCAGACCCGATTTGACCGTGTCTCCAACGATCTGTTTTCCGAGATCCTTGAAAGCCTGGCCGAAGTTGGTCTTGCCTCCCGTCAACAGATTGGTCAGGTTGTCGGAGACCTTTTCGAATGCAGAGGTCAGAGCGTCGTAGACAATGCTCGCGGTGCTCTTCGCCTGCTTCTGCATGTCGAGGAAGAAGGCCGTCACGCCGTCGCGCGCTCCACCGGTTCGGTTGAGAAGCGCCACCTGGTCGTCAATTGCCCGGTTGAGAATCTCCTGCTGCTTCGCCGCAACCTGCTGAGCCTCCCCATAGGTCAATGCACGCTTTCCTCCATCAGTGAGAGCATCGACCTGCCGGCGCAGCGCGTCCGTGTCCTCCCGATATTTGTCGCCCGTCGACTTCAGCGCGAGCGCGTCGCGCGCGTCACCCTCGGCCAGTTCGGCCTTCGTGATATCGATGATTGCCTGACGCTGCAACTCGAGGGACTCGCGAACCTTGCTGCCAACTTCTTCTGCGTTGATCCGCTGCTCGATCCCGTAAAGTCGCGCCGCCAGCGTTGCTTTGCGATAGGCGTCCTCTCCCTGCAGAATGGCCGCGGGCAGGCCCGCGCGCGAGGCCAGATCCTGACGCAAGCCGAACAACGCTGCGTTCGCTGCGTCGAGGCGGTCTGCTGCCGCCTTCCTCTTTTGCAGCGCGGCCAACTCATCCGTCTGTGTCTTGAGCTTCCGGATCTCCTCGGCCGTTTTTCCGTAGGTGAGGCCAAGCGCGATGTTGGCAGCCGCGGCTTCCCGGACTGCGCCTTCGCCGAGGAGTTGGGCCGCGGCCAGAGCCTCGGTCTGCACGATCGACAACTCAAGAGACCGCCGCTGGTCGTCAATCGACTTTGCGAAAACAGCGAGACCTTCGGTATCAGCCTTCTGCGCCAACAGCCCGGCCAGCTTTTTCAGCTCGCCGCCCATCTGTTCGATCTCGACGGCGGTTTTCCCGTACGTCAGGCCGAGGATCGCATTCTCGACGCCCGCCTTTCTGGTTGCCTCCTCGCCTTGGGACAGAACGGCGGTCAACGCGTCCTGCTGCCGGATCGAAAGTTCGGTGGACTGCTGTTCGCCGCTGAGGCTGCGCCCGTATTCCACCAGCGCTTTCGTCGCGTCCTCGGTGGCGACCTTCTGCCGGATCGTGGCTTCCTGCCGCGGAGTCAGCTTCGCGCGCTGCGAGTCGATCAGCGCGGTGTTCTTTTCGAGGATGATGCCCGCAGCGCGTTCCGCCGAGGCTGCCGCGGCTATCTTCTCGGGTGAGGCTCCCAGGACCGCAAGGTACGCCCGCTGGGCGGCAATAGCGAGGTCCAGCTTCTTGATCTCCTCGCCATAGATGTCCTTCTTCGGCACCGCGATGTCGCCGGTATCGGGAGTGGGAAGGGGCTTACTGTGCGGGAGAGGCGTTGCGGCTGCGGGGACCGCCCCTTTTTCAGCGTCTTCGCGCTCCTTCTTGGCGCGGGCAAGTACCTGGGCGACCGTCTCGCCGGACTTGTTCTGGAACGTGAGGATCTTCCAGAGCGCGGAGTAGGCATCCCGCAGCTTGTAGACCTCGCCTTTTGCGTGGAAGGTGGAATCGCGGAAGTAATACATCCCGGCGGCAAGAGTCGCGATGGCGCCCACTACGATAGTTACAGGAGCGGTGAGGACCGCGAGCGCGCCGCCGAAGACATAGGTTGCCGCCGCTGCTATGCCCTCCTCCGCAGCCAGCAGCACCAGGAATCGGGTCGTGTACACCACCCAGGCCGAGAACTGAGTCAGGACCGGGATCAGCGCTCCGACGCCCAATAGACTTGCAGTTAATCTGCCGACGCCGGCGACAAGAGTGCCACTGGTGAGCAACTGCAGCCCGAACGGAATGGCGAACTTGGCGATCTGGAGTGCGAGCAGCGCCTCGATGGCGATCTTCAGGGCATGCGCGTGCTTCACCGTAAATTCGAGTACCGTGCCGACCTTCTCGATAGCCGAAGTGACGGTGCCTCCGAAGGCCTTTGCCAGGTCGGGAATGTTCGCTTCCTTCGCGACGGCAATCAGGCGTTCTGAGAGCTTCACCAGCGCAGGCAAGGTGGCGGCGAGCAAGGACTGGCTCAGCCCCGTGACTACAGCCTTGAGCTTGTCGAGGTTATCGTTCACCTGCGCGGCCGCGCGCGCGGTGTCGCTGCCGATGACGATCCCGAACTGTCTCGCTTCCGCGGTCAGCTTCCCCTGCGACTCGCCGAGCTGGTTTAAGACCGGAATCGATGCTGCTCCGCCCTTGCCGAGCAGCATCAGCGAGATCGCCGTCTTCCCGGCGCCGTCGGCCATTTTCGAGAAGCCCGGAGCCAGTTCCTCGAACAACACGCCGGAGTCCTTCAGGTGGCCTTTGCTCGATTCGACCTCCACGCCAAGCGATTTGAAAACACGCCGCAGTCCCTCGTTGCCGTTCTGCGCCGCAAGTGAGCTCTTGCTGAGTTTGCCGAGCGTCGCGGCGAGCTGCTCGGTATCGACGCCGCTGAACTTCGCCGCATAGCCGAGCGCGGAAAGCGTGTCGGTAGTCGTGCCCGCGGACTGCGCCAGCTCGTCCAGCCGGTCGGCTGCATCGAGCGAGTGCTTGATCAGCGCCGTCACTCCGGTCGCCACCGCGAGACCCATGGCGATGCCCGCGGCTGCGATCCGTGAGAGGGAACGTTTCACGTCATTCGCGGTCTTCCCGGACAAGTGCGACATCTTGTCCATCGACTGGGAGAACGAAGCGGTGTTCGCTTTCAAGTCGATCGTCAGTGTGCCCAGTACGACGGCCATTTAAGCGGTCTCCATTTGAATCGCAGCTCCGGCCGGCAGACCTTTCAACGCAGCGAGCAGCCCGTCGCCCTCTTGGGCTTCAAGTGGTTTGTGTTCGGGGGCGTGGATCATAAAGGCTTCCGGGCTAAGTGGTGGTTTGGGTGGGGAGAAAGCGAAGTTCGCAACCGTAGCGGCGACGATTCCGCACAGCATTTCCTCTCGCCGCATGTGCGCCAACTCCCGTTTGCGAAGCGCATGGAACTGGCGGGGTGTCATCTCCAGCCACTCCTCGCTGGAGAGGCCGATGTCGTATCGAGCGATGGCCCACGCGCTCATCCACGTGAGCGGCGGCTCTACTCGGCCGTCGCCTTCGTAGGGTTTGCGGGATCGACCTCGCTCTTGTCGGGCATGGAAGCGGCCCAGGCTTGCAGGATGCCTTCCTGAATCAGCACGATATTCTCAGGCGTGATGAGGTTGCCCACTTCCGTCAGCGTGTATGTGGCGCCGGCATTCCGCAGAGCCAGATACAGCAGCGCGCGGACGAGTTTGGCTGAGGGCCGCAGCAGGTTCACTTCGCCCGAAAGAACGTTCAGACCAGTGAGTTCCTCGCAATCGATCAGCACGTTGTGCGTGATGACGAGCGGCCAGTCCTTGCCGTCCAAGCGGAGCAGCACCTTTTGCGTGAGCTGCTCGGCGACTTTGCGATTCGATTTAGGCGACGGCATAGACGATCGCTCCCGCGACCTTCACACCGAATTTGAATTCGGTCTTTCCGCCCGGAGTGAACGGTCCGGTCTCTCTCTTGTTGATGAAGCCGCGGCCCGTGACGGTGAGCACTCGCGCTTCACTCAACGGCGACGTGATCTTCCACGGGAATACGGTCCGCGCCTGCGCCAGCGTGTCGATGCTTTGCTGTGCCGCGTCGCCGACATAGTTCCCCGAGACTTCGATTGTGCCGGTCTTCCGAAGGCCGGCGATGGTCTCCTCGGTGGTGTCCGGCGACAGAAGATGCGTCACGTCGACCTCGCCCACAGTGTAGTCGGCGAAGTTGATGGTGGCGGCTTCGGTAATGCTCGTGTAGTCGATCTCGACAGGGCTGCCGGATTCCGTTCCGATGAAGAATTCGGTTCCAAGCCCAATAGCTGCTCGCGATTTTGCCATGTGGTGTTTCTCCTTTTTGCTGGTCGGGCTCAGGTGCCTTGGTTGAACCAGACGTCGTATTCGAGCGCGCGCCGAAAGGACCGGCTGGCAGCATCGAAGAAGTCGATGGCAGTGCTCTGGAAGATCCCCTGCACAACGGTGGAATCCGCGTCAGTCAGCGTGCCGTGGTATCCGCTCAGAACGGCGTCAATGGCGTTCGCGAGCGCAACACAATCGTCCGGGTCGTCGGCATAGCAGTCGATCTGCACGCGGCGCCGCCGAAGGTCAACGACGTTCAGGAACGTGTAGGCAGCCTCTTCGGTGATCATCTGGTGGGTCCAGGACGGGAGCTTCAAATCTTTGGGGAGAACTTGCAGGTACCCGCCTGTCGCGGCAATAGCGGCCACCGCGGGAGTCCCCTGAACGAGCTTCGCCAGACCTTGTTCGATCATTTGTCGAGCTTCCGGACTTCGCCGCTCATCACGTCGGTGAAGGCTTCCAGTGCTGCGTCGTGCTGCCCGTCGAACGTCGATCGCAGGAACGGCTGGGCAGGCGCGTCCCTGGTTCCGAACTCCTGAAACATCCCGTAAACGCCGGGGTCGTCGGACCCTTTCCCCGTGTACTTCGGGCCCACGCGCGCGCGGCCGCGATCCTGCTTTGGCGACAGCTTGATCAAGGACGTAATCGCGTCTCGAAGATCTCCCGCGCGGCGGTTCTTGGTGGGCGTCTTAAGGACCGGAGCGCGGGCTTTCGCTTCCGCGACAAACTTCTCCGCGCCGGCCTTCAGAGCTTTGCGCATCGCTCGCTTCGCCAGCTTCGGACCGGCCTGCGCGAGCGCGTCCTCGACACCTTTGAGGCCGCTCACTTCGACGGTGATGTTCACTGGTTCCCCTTCAACGCGATGCACATGAGGGTAAGCGAGACGTTCAGTTCGAGCGGGTTGATAACCTCCCGGATGATGTACCGTCCTCCGAGTGCCTGGACCTGCATGTTGGACTCGATTCCGGCCTGCCAGTTCATCAGGATCGGAAGGCCCAACTGCGAGACCGTCTGACCGGAGCTGATGACGTCCGTCGCGCTTAGCGGCTCTATTGCGGCGTACGCTTCGAGGAACGGAACGAAGCCGGCCTTCGGCCCGGACGTGCCCTGTACGCTCACCTGCCGATAGATCGTGATCCGATGCCGGAGCCTGCCCGGATCGATGGATGGCCAGTTCATTGTGGCGGTTTAGCGAACGAACCTTATCGCGCCTTGCGAGAGCGCGGCCGTTACTCCATACGGGATTTCCATCGTGGGGTCGAGGGACTTTTCAAACGGCAGCTTGTGGTTGTACCAGTCGGAGATCAACCGGCGCATTCCGTTCTTCACCTGCTGCCCGTCTGCCTTCCACCAGACTGAGTCGCTCGCGAGGCCACTGGTGTAACGGATCAGAATCGCAGAGGACGGCCACGGCGTGAAATTGCGCCACGTGGTGTTGTAGGGCGGCGCCAGCACGCCGGGGCTCTTGGCGGAGTCCACGATGTAGTCGGTGTTCTCAGCCAGCGTCGTAACGGCGCCACCCGAGTCCCTCAACTGGACCAGGTCCACCGACACCAACGGCGAGCGTAGCCGGATGACGCTGTCCAGCCAGTAGTCGAGAGACAGGTCCCATTGTTTCCGCACCAGATCGCGCCCCTGCAGAATCTCTGCCTGGGTCCTGGCGGCGGAAATGAGCGCTGCAATCTCCGAGTCTTCGAGCGCGTCGATGGGCGACCGTGCCGGCGGAAGCTTCAGGTACGCCTTCATTTCTTCGAGCGTGAGCGGCTCTTCGAAAGACTGTTGCGGCGAGGACTCCGTCAGGCTGAGAGTGCCGGAGGCGTCGAGCGTGTACAGGCCATAATCAACGGAAGAGTCGAACATCTATGCGCCCCTCGGATTTCATACGGTTACAAGCTCCAGCGGTCCCGCATGTTTCAGGCGCGCGCTGGCGGGGACTTCGGGAAGGTCGCCCTGCACGCAATGCCGATACTCGTCCTCGCCCTGATTGCCGGGGTCGATTTGGTTGTACCAGAGATGCTTGCGGAGGCGGTCCGCGCGATCGTTGTAGCCGAGATGCCAGAGCGGAGCGTCGTCGAGCGTTGCATGCGCGCCGTGAAGAAGCTGCTGCGGAATCGAGGAGCAATGCAGGTTCCCGCCCCACGGCGTCGAGATGAAAAGAAAGTCGCGGTTGAAGATGCGGAACAAGCTCGGCCGCGCAAACTGCCGGTAAACCCCGTCCACGCGGATCTGGCGGCGCTCCGGGTAAACGCCCAGGTCGCTGTCCCAGAGGTACCGGACAGGCAACCGGAACGCATGGCCTTGAGCAGATGGAAGAGTTCGGCGGATAACCTCGGGGCCGCGTTCGTCGAGCAGCTCGTCACCGTCAATCGCGAGGGCCCAGAAAGGCGACCGCTCGTCGCGATCAAGATGAGCGCCGGGAACACACGCCATCGCCTGCGCGAGCAGGAAGTTCTTGTCGCGGCGTTCATCCAGTCCGGCGAACGTCGAGCGAAACACAGAGACGCCGCTGATCTTGTCGCACAGCTCCGGCGTGCCATCGTCCGAGTGATCATCGAGAACGAAGACGCGCTCGCAAACCGGCAGAGCCGAGGCGATGACGTCGGCGATCCAGCGCGCTTCATTCTTGATGCGGAGCAAACCGAAGACGGTCATAACAGATCGCCCCACTTCGACCTGTAGATTTCCGCGCCCGCCGCGATGTTGCCCGGAGAGCGTGGGTTTCCGCGGAACGTGCTTCGAAGGGAACCGTGGTCGACGTAACAGCCGTCGAATATGCCGATCTTCAAACCGGCGTTGCGGACTCGTCGGCAATAATCGTTATCTTCCCAGCCATAAGCGACGAAGTTCTCATCGAGCAGGCCGACGTGCTCGATCGTTCGCCTCGGGATGAGGACGCACACGAAAGCGACTGTGCGCGGTTCGTCGCGGAGAGGAGCATCGAGGCCGGGCTCGCCCAGTGAAAAATGAGGCGCCCGCTGCTGAGCGGGGTTCCCGGCCAGATTGGTTGTCGCCGAGATGATCCCATACTGGTTGGCCGGCCTGGATTTCCGCTGCATGCCAGTGAAGCCGCCATGCGACTGCAGCAGCGCGTCGTCGTTCATCAGGATCACGTCGTCATCGCCCGCTGCCCGGATACCGACGTTGATGTTGCGCGCAAAAATGAACGGCTTCACCCCTGTTTGCCAATCGACAGGCTCGTCGCAGGGAAGGAGGAAGCGCGTGGACCCGTCGAAATCGTCCACGACGATGATCCTGCACGTCTCGCCGGCCGCGCGGATCGCGCGCACGCACGCGCCAAGGTTGGAAGCTGTCCTGCTCGGGATGATGACGGAGAGGCTCACTTCACGGCCTCCAGAATCGCGGTGATCTTCCACACCTGCTCGTGCACGTCCTGGTAAGAACTCTCGCCGAGCGATACCACCCTGAAGGCCGCGGTGATGCCGTAGGTCTTGGCCAGCCTGTTGTGCGCGAACGATCCCGCCTCGAAGTACTGAAACGAGTTCAGGCACCAGGGCGATTTGTGGGTCGGGTCCTGAAAGAACCCGGCGCCGCGGGAAGCGTTCGGCGTTTCGATGGTTGCCCGCGCGCCCGGCTTCAGCACGCGGTGCAGCTCGTTCATGAAGTGGATGCGGCCGAGCGGATGGCGTTGCGGTGCAAAGCTGAGCAGCGTTCTGAACGCACTCGAATCCCGATTAAAGCAGCGGCTGCAGACTGTTCCGGTATGGTCGCAGTCTCCGATGTGCTCGATGACGTCGTGCGCGCGGACCTCATCCACGCTGGCATCGGGCCACGGCCACAGCGCAGCGAGATCCGCGATCTGGTCGGCGGGCTCCGCGATATCGACAGACACAAAGCCGTCGATTCGGCGGTCGCAAGCTCCAAGATTGAGTTTCATGGCTTTAAGCTGATAGGGGTCCAGGCGGAACCCATTTTTCTCGGGCTCGTGTTCCCGGCGTGAATAGTCGCGTACATCAACTCGCCGGCATCGGCGGTGACCAGCTCGCCGAAAGCGCTGGCTTCACTGACGAACTGGTTGTCCTCTCCGACCTGCAACGACCGAAAGCGCCTCGCGCGCCACCACGAGGCCCGGTAGCAGAGCGACGTTCCGAGCGCATAGTTGGCCGTGCCCGCATAGTTCCACCAACGGTCGCCGTCCGTGAACCGCATGGAGTGATAGCCGGTGACGCTCTTCCCGCTCTCATCGAGTCGCCGAAGCTGGTCGGCCAGGCGCGCTGGCGCAGAATGATCGTCGTCGTCCCAGTGGGCGATGATGCTCCCGGCCGCGCGCTCGCAACCGAAGTTGCGTTTGTCGCCAATCTGAACCGGCCTCTCGAGATGGATCAGCCGAATCCTGTCATCTGGCGGAACCAGGTCTCTGACGTCCTCGCCGTCCGCCAGAATCAGCAGCTCCGCGTTGCGGTGCGTCTGGTCCTGGAAACACGCAATCGCCCGCGGCAGCCACCGTCTCCGGTCGCGCGTCAGACACAGGCACGTGACGAAAGGAGTCCCGCGCGCTCACCTGCGGAGCTTCGGCGGGGACGATGACCTTTGTTTCGTACCGCACCGCTGGCGCCCCTGCCCTCTGGACGAATCCCGCCTGCAAGAGCTCCAGCGCCGTTGCATCGTGGCACTCGAACTCCTGCCCGGCGCTGACCGTCCCATACACCCCTGTGAGCTGTCGGTTGGCAACGATTCGCATGGATTAGTCCTTTCGGAAAGTGGTGGTGTCCATGACGCGCGGGCCTTTCGTCGCATCCTTCACCGGCTCGGCCGCAACGGCCCCTCGATGGTCGATGCCCGCAGCGAGGGGCTTCGTGTAAACATCCTGATCCTGTTTCAGATCAAAATGCTCGTTATTGTTCGGGACGTCTTTGCCGTCGCTGACAAGGTACGCCGGGCACCCGGCAATCGCGTGCAACGCTGCGCCGGTGACCGGACGGCTCAGCGTCTTCACGACGCCGTCGAGGTAGAACCGAATGTGGCCGGTATCAACCGTGTCTGAAATCATTGTCTGTCTCCTGTTCGAAATGGATTGGAAGGTGGAGCCCGCTCGAGAGCGGGCCCCAGGGTTAAACGCCAGCGGTTAAGCGGGCGACGAGGTGAAGCTGCCGGTGACGTAAGAGCCGGGCCGGCGGGTGATGAGCGCAAGTCGTTTTTCCGCACGGACGGCGACGAGGTTCTTGGTGAAGAAATCGGCGTGTTCGGTCGAAATGTCGATCTGCATTTCCATGCGGTCGCGGATCTCGGCGGCGATGGGATTCCCGCTGCCGACGAGGAAGGTCCCCGCCGCGATGTTGGTTGTGGCATCCACGGTCAGACCGAAAATGTTCGGGGTGGGAATACTGATGCCGAAGCCGGTGTTGGTGAACGCCCCCTGCTGCGGATCTCCCAAAATGTAACGGCCAAAGCCGTCTTTGGTCAATCGGATGTCCCACCAGTCGTTCGGGTGCATGACGACGAACGTCGGCTGCATTTCCTTCGCGGCGGTGATCTGCTGAATGACGCGGCCGATGATATCGATCTTGTTCCAGCCGTTCGCCGCGGACAGAAGCGCCACCTGAAACGCAGTCGCCTGCGGGATGAGGCCGTGCAGGTTCTCACCCGTGCCGTCGCCCGAGAGGAGCTGCAGTTCCTCGGCGAGGTTCACATAATACGGCATCATCGTTTTGATAAACGTCATCAGTTCGCTGAAGTCGTCCAGCACCTGGCGGGTGGCCGGAATCCAGGTGGCAATCGTTTTCACGCGCTCGCTCACCGTGGTGAACGTGGCGGCGTTCTCCGGTTTGGTGGAGGCTTCCGCAACGGGCGATGCGATGGTCATCGGTGCCAGCACCTTCACGAAATCGAGCACCTGGAAGGTGGTCGGGCTCGCGACCAGCAGATCGCGAATCGTCAACTGTTGGCGAGGCTCGGACGTGATTCCGTCCATCCTGCCGATCGGCAGTACGCCGGTGGTCGCGAAGCCAATGGCGCCGGTGGTGATCGTGGTCTTGCGTTCGAACAACGAGCGCGCCGTCTTGCCCGTGAAGTTGATAACAGCGTTGCCGCGCTTATCCTTCAGGAGACGCCGCACGCTCTCGTCGTTCTTCATGGTCTCCTCGAAGTTGTCTTTCTCTTCGGGAGCGCCCAGCGCAGCCTGCGCCAGTTTCGCGTCCATTGCATCGACCTGCTTCTGGAGCGCTGCGATTTGGCTTGTCAGTTCTTCGGTAACGGTGCCCGTCTTTTTCTGTTGCTCGGCAGCCTTATCGAAATAGGATTTGAGTTCGGCCTGCAAGGCCAAAAGCTTCTCTTCCATTGGATGTTCCTTTCGCTTCAAGATTGGCCCGGCACTACGCCGCGGGGATTGACGACCTGATCTGCTCGATCAGGGTTTGGGCTGCCGAGTGGTCGCGTGGCGCGGCCGGCTCGGGTTCAGGTTTGATTGCGGCTTTTCCTTCCGAAGTGTCTTCGTCGTCATCGACGTCGTCGGCTTCGGAGTCGAGAAGTGCAATCAGGAGATCGTCCGCGCCCTTCGTGTGCTCGCGCGCGGCGGTTAACTGTTTCTTCGTGGCGGCGCTGATGACCCTGCCACGCTTTGTCTCCGGCGGTTTCCGGCTGTAGTAGCTCATGCTGTCGCCGTACTCTTCCGTGAGCCAATCCAGATAGGCCGGAATCATCGTCATGTAGGCCGCGAGGAACTGCTGAATGCTCGCCTCGGACGCCGCCAGCTTCTCTTCTCGCGTGAGATCGGCCCACGGGATCGAACAGAGTGCGGACCGCAGCGCGATCCACATCTGGTACGCTGCGTCCACGAGGAGCGCTTCCGCATATTCCGTGTCGAAGTCCTCCTTCGATTCCTTGCGGGCCTTCACGCTCGTGATGAGTGCCTGCTCGTTCATCGGGAAGGTAACGAGTGAGCCCTCCCAGAGCCGGATTTCGAGCAGGTGGCGCACTGTGCCTTCGAGCGTGTCTTTGAGCGTGTCGAACCCGATGGACAGGCCTTTCACGATCCGAGCCTTGATCAGGAGGTAAGCATTCCTCGCGTCGGGGAGCTCCATTAAGAGCTGGCCCTTCACTCGCAGAGCGTCCGGATCGTCGATCAGGGTGAGCATCCCGATGGGCCGCTTGCTGTCGTGCTGCCACAGCATCGGCACCTGGTTGCCGCGCTCTTTGATCGTCTTCGTGAAGGCGCCGGGGGCGATGATGTCGCCGCCGAGATCGACGTTGTTGTACACGGCGAGCGAGCCTTCAAACGAACCGTCAGCGGCGATCTGTTTGATTGCCATCTTGAGCAGAAACTTGGCGGTCATGATTGTTTTCCTCGTTACTCGTCGGAGACGGTTTCGGCCGGCTTGTCGAGCCTGACCAGCCCCGGCCTCGTGGGCGGCACGAGATTGCCGTCCGCCGGAAGCGTCTGCATGTTGAGCTGGATGTGGTGTCCGTCGCCGCCTTCGAAGGGGTTCCAGTCTTCGAGGTCGCGGATCTCGTTCTGGCTGGCGATTCCGTTTTGCAGCATCGTTGCATAGCCGGTCATCCGGCTCGGGAAGTCACCACGCAGCAGCGCGTTCAGATTGTGTTTCCAGAGATAGTGCTGGGTCTTCTCCTCGGGCGTCAGCACGCAACGCCAAAGCTCCTGCTCCCACCGGGTAAGCCACGTGGCGAGAGTCAGCTTCACGAACTCAAGCGCGAGTTGTTCGATGTTTGAGAAGGTGGCGCGCGAAAGGTCGCCCACCAGATGCGGAGGCACGCCGAACCAGCGGCAGATTTCGTTGATGGTGAACAGCCGCGTTTCGAGAAGCTGCGAGTCCTTCGCGTTGAGGCCGATCTGCTTGTACTTGATGTCGTTTTCGAGGATCGGCGCTTTGTGCGGGACCGAGTACGTGGCCTCCCAATCGGCCCGGAATCGATCGAAGTCTTCCTTCGTCTTGAACCGCTGCGCCATCTCCAGGATGTACGGCATGCGCCCGCCGCGGGCCCAGAAGGCCCCGACGTTCTTCTCGGCTGCGATAGCAGTCCCGATTGACTGCGAGGCCATCGTGATCACGGAGAAGCCCTGCGTCCCGTTGTCGCCGATCCCGCGCATGTGGAAAATGTCGTGCGGCTTGTTCCTCTCGACTGTGTAAGTTTTCTCCTGCTCGTTCCCGGTCTTCACCACGTACACCAACTGCCGGGCTGCGTTCCGGTCCGAACGTACCTGCTTCGGCTGAAGGACATGCATCTCGATTGCGACGCCCGTGCCGCTGCGGCGGATGATCTGGGAGTAGGCGTTGCCCTGCAGAACACAGTGGCTCGTGAGGGTTTCGCGGAACCCCATCGCCGTCATGTCGTCGTTGGGCGCATTCTTCAGCGCCTGGTACATCGGGTGTTTGAGCGCGAGCTTTTTGCCCTTCGTCGGTTCCTTGTCGGCCTGCAACATCACCAGCGGAATGAAGCCAACCGTCTCGCTGATGATCTTGTTGCAGGCCCACACGACCGAATGATTGAGTGCGGTCGCGAGCGTGACGCGCTCTCCTGACCAGGACATCATTCCGCCGGCCAGCGCCCCGTAGATACCGGCGTACCCGTTTCGCGCGTACCAGTCGGTCGTGATGTTTTCGAGGGAGCCCGCCGCCTTCGTATTCAACTGAAGCGATAGCGGCTCTTCGCCTTTGAGCAGGCTGGCAAGCCTTGCGCTGATTTCGGGGAACACTTAACCCACGCTCCTGAGCTCCGTGTAACTGACACGCTTGTCCTCGAAGACAATGGCGCGCGCGAGTCCGTCAATCGTCGCGGCGAGAAGATCGATGCGCGAGAAATCCTTTTCGCGATCGGGTTTCACCGGCTTGATCAGGTCGTTTCCGTCGCTGGTGGTGCAGAGACAACTTGCGTGGTGCGCCATGACCGGGTGGCCGCCGTGCACCAGATCTCCGGTCGCGACGAGCGAGATCAGCTTCTTCGTCGCCTCGTTCAGGCCGGGGCACGTTTGAGGAATCTCCACGCAGGGGACGCCCTCATCGACCAGCGACGTGGACATCTCGCGCGAGTTGTACCGGTCGAAGCAAACCTCCTGCACGTCGAACATTTCGAGGCAGTACTTGATCCGGGCTTTGATCAGGCTGTTGTCGATTACGCGGCCCGTGCAGGTCTCAATCCAGCCTTCTTCCACCCACCGCTCGTATGGCATGCCGTCCTGCACCTGCCGGCGCTTGAGCGTCGCCGCGGGCATCCAGCAGAACGGGAGAACATCGTATCCGCCGTCGTCGCGCGGGAACACCGCGGCGACTGCCGAGAGATCCGTGGTCATCGAGATATCGACTCCCACCCAGCACTTGCGATTGACGAACCGCGAGAGCAGGTCGTGCGGCAAGGGCCACCCGGCCGCTTCCCAATCACGGCGGCAGGCCCGCCAGAGGTTCATGTCGATCGCGCGGTTTTCCTTCTGGTCCCAGATGTTCAAGAAGTACCGCTTGAAGCTCGACAGATCGCCTTCGGCCAGATGCGAAACGTACTGCTGGCGAACCTTTTCAATGTTGAGGAACCCGCCGTTTTCTTTCAGGCTCGGGTTCGCTTTGATCCACGTGGCCGGGGAAGAGGGATCGTCGTCAACCGATGCGCCGTAGATGCGGCCGAAGAACGTCGGATCGAGCACGACCTTGTCGTTGATCTTTCGCGTCTTCTCGTGCAGCCGCCAGGCGAGCGGCGACTCCGACTGAACACCCGCGGTGGTGATGGCGATGGTAAGCGTCTGGCGGCGGGTGAACCCACCGTTGGTGAGTACGTCCCAGTTTTCGAGATGCTTGCGCGTCTTCCAGCGATGGACCTCGTCCGCGATTACGCACGACGGATTGACGCCGTCGCCGAAGTCTCCGTCCGCTGCGATGGCTGCGTAGAAGCTGTCCGGGTCGTTACGCTTCACAATCCGGTTCGTGCCGCGCATGATGCGCAGCCGCTTCCTGAGCAGTGGACTCTGCTCGACCATCTTGCAGGCGGCGCGGTAAACGTTCATCGCCTGGCGGGTCGCGGCGGCGGCGCCGTAGACCTGACAGCCGGGCTCGACGGACAGAATGAGAACCAACAGCGCGAGGCCGGCCGCCCATTCGGTCTTGCCCGATTTTTTAGGAACTTCTTCGTAGACCATCTGGATAATCCGGTTTCCGGCTGAATCGAGCAGGCCGAACGTCTGCACCACCGCTTCTTCCTGCCAGGGCATGAGGAGGAACGGCTTCCCGTACCATTCGTCCTGGGTGTGCTTCAGAATCAGTTCGAAGAAGTTACAAGCGGCTGAAGCATGTTGCTCACTGAACGGCATGCCAAGTTTCCCCGCGTGCCAGGTATCCAATGCAGGGTTGGCTTACGCCGTAATCTCTTGCGATGTCTTTCTGGAACTCCCCCAGAGCAATGCGCTGGCGTATCGCGGGAATGTCGG
>CAMDED010000002.1 GCA_945893365.1 Candidatus Sulfopaludibacter sp. SbA3
GGAGTTCATCAAATTCCTGCGACTGGCCGATGCACATTACCCAGCTGGCGCACGCATCGCCGTGGTACTGGACAATCATTCCGCACATATCTCCAAAGAGACGCGCGCCTTCCTGGCGACGCTGCCGAACCGATTCGAATTCACCTTCACGCCCAAACACGGTTCCCGGCTTAACCTAATCGAATCTTTTTTCGGCAAAATGGCGAGCACTCTGTTGCGCTGCGCCACGTCTTAACGCCTATGGGCCTCGGTAGAGGCCGCTGAAACCGGCGGAGGGTCGAGGGGCGCGCAATTCCGTCGGTAAATCCCGAACCGCAACGCGGTCATTAATCCACTCTCTGCGCGGTTATCCGGGTTTCCTGAATCTGACGGTAAAGGGTTCTAAGCGATTCGAGCGACGTCCTCAAGCGGCGAAACTCGGCGAACTCGCGGTCGGCGGCCTGGCGGTTTCCGGAGCCCTGATAAGCTTGGGCAAGACGGTACCGGGCGACGTCGTTCGCCGGGTCGAGCGCGGCCGCTTTCTCGAGTAGAGCGATCGCTTGCGCGGGCTGGCCTAGAGCGATCTGCGCTTTGCCCGCCGCGATGAGCGCGTCCGGGAAGGACGGCTGCAATTGAAGGGCGCGGGTAAAGTGACTTAGCGCGTCCTTCGCCTGATTCCGCAGCCAAAACATCTCCCCTAACTGATACTCCGTCGCGGCGTCGTTCGGGTTGATACTAAGCTCCTTCCGGAAGTGGTCTTCGGCTTCCCGGCGCGTCGCCTCATCGGTCGAATGATTCATCAGGGCCACGCCGAGCGCGCGGTGGCCGCCCGGTAAGCCCGGCTCGATTTCGAGGGCCTTTCGATACTGGGTAATCGCCGTGGCGAAGTCCGCTTCTCCTTCGAGGAACTCGCCGGCGAGTTGATGCAGCCGCGCGGAATCGGGCGCCGACTTGACGAGTCCCGCGACGGCCCGTGCGCCCAGAGTGGCGTGCATCCGATAAGACAGGTAGAGGACTTCGGTGTTCGTTGGGTAGAGGCGTTCAAGTTCCGCGATCACCTGTTGCAGACGCCCGAAGTCATTCGCGCGCTGGGCGGCATCGCCAAGCAACAGTCCGGCTTCGAGCTTCCACTCGTCGCTCAACGGACTCCGAAATCCCTTTTCCAGGAGCGGCATGGCCTGCTCGATGCGTCCGGCGCGGGCGAGACTCATGCCGAGGAGGGCGTCCGCGCCCTTCAGTCCCGGTCTGATTTTGAGCGCTTTCTCAAACGACGCAGTGGCTTCGGGATACTTCCCCTGCGCATAATAGACGGTTCCGAGATTCGCATGCGCTTCGGCGGAATTCGGATTGAGACGGAGTAACTCCCGAAACTCGCGGGCGGCTTCCGGATACCGCTTACCGGCGAGGGCATCCTGTGCGCGTTGATAGTGCGCCCGGCTGGCCGCGGGAGTGGCGGGTTGCTCCGGCGGAAGCGCGTTCAGCGCCACCGAAAGGCAACCCGCCAAGGTAAGACATGCGATCCGGAGACGGATCACCAGCTCAACCGCACTCCGAATTGCATTCGGCGCATGGGAACCGTCCCTGCGCCGCCGAATGTTTGTGAACCGGCGAGCCCGAAAATGCGTCCGGCGATGGGAGCGTCCACCTGATTGTTGGGCAAGGCGAGATTCGCGTGATTCAGCAGGTTGAAATTCTCCCAGCGGAATTCTATTTTCTTGCCTTCGAGAAACTCGAAGTCCTTGCCGAACGCCCAATCCGCTGTGACGAGCCTGGGACCGCGGATGATGTTCGTTCCCGCATTGCCAAGGCGGCAGCATTGCGGGACGGTGAAGGCGCCGGGATTGTACCAGCGATTACGGTTCGGTTCGGCGACGGCGAAGTCGCCGGTGATATCGGGCCGTTGGCCGAAATCGCCGTTGAGGGTGGTGTTATTGCTCACAACCGGGGTGAAGGGGAAGCCCGATTGCGCGGTCGTGATGCCGTGGAACTTCCAGCCGCCCAAGGCGAATTTGCGGACCCCGGTGACTGACGATCCCCAGCGCAGACCCTTGCCGTAGGGAAGTTCCCAGGAGTGAGAGAGCACGTAGGAGACGGCGCGGTCGTACTGTGAGAGCCCGCGACCGTTTTGCCGGAAGGCGGGGTTGGGCGCGTCGCGGGCGTCGATCGCCTTCGACCAGGTAAATGCGGAGTTGATCGAGTATCCTTTACTGAAACGCTTCTCGGTTACCCATTCGAGCCCATGGTAAGAGGAGTTCTCGCAGTTACAGCCGTTTTGGATGGTGGTGTCCAGACCGAAGGAACCGAAGTACGGTCGGCGTTGAAGAAGAGGTCCGATGCCTGGCTGAGCGGCATTGACGTTGAGCGTGCGCCAGAGTTGGCGTCCGACGTTGCCGACGTAGGCCACGGAGACGCGGACGTCCGAGCTTAGCTGCCGTTCGATGCTGAAGTTCCAGGAGTCGACGTATTCGGTTTTGTTATCGTAAGGCCGGCTCTTAAGTAACTGGCCCGGAGGCGCCTTGAGCCGCCCGGTCGAGGGAAACTGGGGACGCGCCCCGGCGGGTGGGCCTTGCTCGATGGGGAAGACGGCGGAGCGGACGTTCGCCTGCGAAATCGTCTGCTGGGTGGCGATGGGGTACGTGGAGGCCAGGAAGTAGAAGCCGCCGCCATAGTTCGAGATGAAGAAGCTGCGTCCGAAGCCCGCGCGGATGACCGTCTTCGAAGCGATTTTGTAGGCGAGGCCGAGGCGGGGCGCGAAGTTGTTGAGGTCGGCGTTGACGTTCGCGGTGCGGGAGACGTCGCCGAGTCCGGCGAGGAGCAGGTCGCCCGAGTTCAGGTCGAAGTTGACGATGCCGCCGGGCTTGCGGGCGGTATCCGGACCGATGTAGTCGTAGCGGACACCGTAGTTCAACGTAAGGTTGGGCGTGACGCGCCAGATATCCTGAAAGTAAAAGGCGTTGCGGGTGAGCCGCTCGGACGTGTAGCCGCCGAGGATGGCGCGGTCGAAGGCGGTGGGCATGCCGAGGAGGAAGGTGGCGGTGCCCAGTCCCGATCCGGCGACTTCGTTGGTTCCGGTGACGCCCGGCGCGAAGACGAAGTTCCCGCGCGTGCTGGCGTTGACGGCGACGAACTCGAACCGGTTGCGGCGGAGATCGGTTCCCCACCGGAGTTGGTGGCTCCCGCGAATGTTAGTCCAGTTATTGACGAGCTGATGGCCCGTGGTGCGGTCGAGCCGGGGGATTCCGACGCCGCTCAGGATTCCCATGAACCAGGTTCCCACCGGACCTTGCACGTTGATGCCGGCGAGCCCCTCGGTGAGCTTGTCGCTCGTGTTGATTCCCGGTATGCCCACTTTGTCGTTGGTCTTCAGGCCGGCATCGGCCTGGAAGCCGTCCAATCGGAAGCGGATGAGGCCGGCTCGGACTTCCGTGAGCAGGTTCGGCGTAAAGGTGTGGGTGTAATTGACCGCGGCCTGTTGGCTTCGGTAATCGCCGGTTTGCGGACTGAGGCTGCCCGCAGCCAGTCCGCCCGCTTCCTTACCGAACACCGGAGGGTTGTCGAGATGTGAGCCGAAGTAGGTGTAGCGCAGGAAGACCTTGTCGGCGTCGGAGATGTTGTAGTCGAAACGGACGTCGGCCTGGTTCGAGTCCTGGATAACGGTGCCGCCTCCCACGAAATTGACATCCGTGGCTTGGCTCAAATTCGCGCGGGGCAGGATGTTGAGAAGATTGCGGGCCACCGGATTGATGCGGCTGGCCGGGATTGAGTTATTCGGGAACTGTGCGCGGTTGGCGCCGGAGGCATCGCCGGTGAGGGGGTCGAAAACGCGGGTGCCCAGGGCGCTGAAGTCGCCGTTCCGAAAGGCGTCGTTCGGGACGGTGGACGTGCGCTGTCCACCCTGGCGTGCCCGCGTGCCCTGAAAGTCTCCGAAGAGGAACATCTTGTTGCGCCGAACAGGTCCGCCGACGCTGCCGCCGAACTGGTTCCAGTTGAACGGCGCGACTCCGAAGCCTTTCCCATCCTTACCGGTGTTGGGGAGTTTTTCTGTAAACGGGTCGGCGGCGAAAGTGGTGCGATTGCGATTGAACTCGAACAGAGAGCCGTGCAGGCTGTTGGTTCCCGAGCGCGTGACGTATTGGGCGACCATGCCGGCGGAGGCTCCGAACTCAGGGTCGTAGGCGGCGGTGGTGACTTTCATTTCCTGCACGGAGTCCTGATTCGGGACGATCACCTGGAATCCGCTAAAGCAGCACGCGGTATTGGTGATGCCGTCGATCTCATACTCGCTGTTGCCGAAAAACTGACCGTGCACGATGGTTCCATTGAATTCGGACGGATTCTCGCCCGCGCCGATCTGGAACGAGTTCTGAATGACGCCGGGAATGGTGTTGTAGAGCTTGCTCAGATTACGTCCGAACGTGGGCAGCTCGCGTATTTGCTGCTCCGGGATGTATTGGCCGACGTCGGTCTTTTCGCTCTTGAGCATGGGAGGCGCGCCGCTGACGGTGACGGCTTCGGTGACTCCGCCGAGTTCGAGGTGGGAGTCGATTCGGATGGTCGAGTCGATGCGGAGGACAATATTCTCCTGGATGAAACGGCGGAAGCCGGCGGCCTCAACGGAGAGGTTGTAGTTACCCGGCTGAAGGTTGGTCATGATGAACCGGCCGGCCGCGTCCGTGGTGCGAACGGTGGGCGTCCCGCTTCCGGCGTTGGTGACGGTTACGGTCGCGGCGGCGATCACGGCGTCGGATGCGTCATAGACATATCCTGTGATGGTTCCACTGACCGATTGCGCGAACAGGGGGCTGGCGTAGAAGGCAGCGACGACGATCGCAACGGAGAGAGCAGTTCGTGCTAGCATACATCACCTCTCAAGCTGGAATTTCGTAACTACAACGAGGGAAGCATCGTCATGATGCCACCGGCGGCGATTATACTGCGCGCCCCCACGCATGTCAAATTGAAAAGCTTGAAAAGTTTGGAAAATCGCCGGCTATTACGGAGAAAATGCCGGCGGTTTGGAACCGGCTACGCTGAGTGCGTCAACTCCTCGCTTCTACAGCCGCGCCTTCCGCCACCATCGAAAGAACCGCCCGGACCTGATCGATTGTGAAGTCGATGTCGCTCGTCTGGTGCGCATACGAAATCGAACATTGCTTCGTGCTGAGAGGAAACATGTATACGCCCCGCTCGATCAAGGCGCGGCGCATGGATTCGTCGAGAGCCGAATTGTGGTGGAGCGCGATTTCGTGCCAGTCCACCGGAAGGTGATCCATAAAGTAGAGGCAGAAGGCCGACCCTTCGCGGGCGACGACAGCCTCCAATTCCAGAGACGACACAACCTCCTTGAGGCACCGCTCCATCCGTTCTCCAAGGGCCGCCGTATGGCGATACACCTCGCCCGCGCCGCGCAGCAACTTTTCCACGGTCGCGATCGCGGCGGCGGTGGGTACCGGATGCGCGTTGTAGGTACCGGCGAGCAGCACGCGCCGCGCCGGATCCGGATCGGTTAGCAGGTCCATGAGATCCTTGCGGCCTCCGAGGACCGCCATCGGATATCCGTTCGCGACGGCTTTGCCGTAAACCACCAGGTCCGGCCGCAAACCGGCGATGGAACAATATCCCCCGATCGCGTGCCGGAAACCGGTCTTTACTTCATCCATTACGAGGACGAATCCATATTTATCCGCCAGCGCGCGCAGCCCTTCGAGGTAACCCGGCAGCGGGTGGACGATGCCGACGTTCTGCAGAACCGGTTCGGAGATGAACCCTGCCACCGGATACTTGCGGCAGACCCATTCGACCGAATCGAGATCGTTGAAATTAACGATGTGAACCAGTTTCTGGTGTTCTTCCGGGACGCCCGCACTCATCCCGATGTAGGGATACTCGCCCGGCGAGACGCGCGGCCCCAGGCGGTCGAGCGGCGTCATCACGTTGCAGGAGACGTCGTTATGCCAGCCGTTATATCCACCTTGCACGCAAATGATATGATCCCGGCCCGTAGCGGCGCGCGCGATCCGGATGGCCTGGTAGGTGGCTTCGCTTCCCGTATTCAAAAACTGGACGGTATCGAGAAACGGGATATTCGAACAAATCAGCTCCGCGAGCCGGCCTTCCGCAACCGTGGTTCCGGTCCCGAACAGGCTGGACCCGTCGCGCAGCGCGCGCTCGACCGCTTCGGTGACGTCCGGGTCGTTATGGCCCAGAAAGTGTGGTGCGAATGCGGCGTGGTAGTCGATGTACTCGTTGCCCTCGGCGTCCCAGATTCGCGCGCCCTCCCCCCGGACGAAAACGATCTCGGGCGCGACGGCCCGGTTGATCGACACCACGCCTCCGGGAATGAACCGCCGGTTCGCGCGAAGAATTTCTAGGGATTTAGGATAAGCCTTCATGTTGTGGAGCAGCCTGTAGAGTAGCGCCGCCGCCCATCATTGTCCGAATCCCGCCAGCCGTCGTCAACCGCGCTGTCCCATGGTCTGGACAGATACGTTGACGCACGCCGAGGAGTTTTCGCACAATCGGGATTGCTCCTACTTCAGAATGCGACCCTCATCGACGGCACGGGCGCCCCGCCCTGGCTCGGTAACCTGCTGATCGACGGAGACCGGATAGCGTCGCTCGGAAATGCCGATCCCGCCGACGCCGCGAAAATCGACTGTACAGGGTTGGCGGCCGCCCCCGGATTCATCGACATCCACAGCCACTCCGACTTGCAGGTCCTCGAAAACGATCGGGCGAAAGCCGATCAGGGCGTGACGACCGAGGTGGTCGGCAACTGCGGATTTTCACCGTATCCGTTCTTAAACGATCCGTTCACAAAGGGACGCTCGGCGTTGCACGAGTTTGCCGGCGGCATCCTGTTTGGCTCGGAAACAGACTGGGGTTGGCAAAGCGCGGGGGAGTATATCGAGGAGATCCACCGGCGAGCCCGGCTTTCGAATGTGCTATCTCTCACCGGCCATGGAAGCCTGCGGATCGCTCACATGGGCCATCGTCAGGGTCCGCCCGAACCGAAAGAAATGGACGCGATGGAGCGCGCGCTTGCCGAGTGCTTCTCCGAAGGCTCCTGCGGCCTGTCGACCGGACTGATGTACGCGCCCGGGTCGAGCGCGCCGCGCGAGGAACTGATTCGCCTGTGCCGCGTGGTTGCGAAGCACGGCAAGGTCTATACGACCCACATGCGAAGCTACTCGCACGATCTGCTGGAATCGATCGAAGAGCAGATCGACCTGGCGCGGGAGAGCGGCTGCCGGCTGCAAATTTCTCATCTGCAAACGGTTGGCCGGGCGAACTGGGAAAAGCAAGCTCGCGCTCTGGAGTTGCTTGAGCGCGCGCGCCTTGAAGGAATCGACGTCGAGTTCGACAGCTATCCTTACCTTGCGGGCAGCACCGTGCTTACTCAACTTCTCCCCCAGCGGGCGATGGACGGGGGCATCGCGCAGCTACTGAACCTGTTGGCCGATCCGGCTGAACGCCAGGCGATCGCCCGGGCGACGACGGCGGGGATGGCGCAGGAGTGGAGCGACATATTCGTGGCCTCCGTCGGGTCGGAGCGGAACCGCAGTCTCGCCGGCCGCAGCTTCGCGGAAATCGCCGCGGAACGCGAAATAGCCGCCATCGATGCCGCTCTTGACCTGCTGATCGAGGAGCGGGGCATCGTCAACATCCTTTCGTTCAATCAGAGCGATGAGAACCTGGAGCGCCTTCTCACGCATCCGCTCTGCACCGTGATCAGCGACGGATTCTACGTGAAGGGCCGTCCCCATCCGCGCCTGTATGGAACCTTCCCCTTCCTGCTCGGAGAAATTTCCCGACGCCGCGGATGGCTGACGATTTCCGAGGCCGTCCACAAAATCACGGCGAAGCCCGCCGCGCGGTTCGACCTCAAAGATCGAGGACGGCTGGCCGCTGGATTCGTAGCCGACATCGTGTTGTTCGACCCGGTGTTAGTCGAAGGCCGCGCAAGTTACGAAGATCCGAAAGTGCCGCCCGAGGGAATAGCGATGGTCTTCCGCGGCGGACGGCAAATAACTCCGAATACAAGGTCCATGAATCATGTTGATTGACGTCCACAGCCATTACTGGGAGTATCCCGAACACTTTTCCGATGACTTCAAGAGTCAGGCGGCGCGCGCGCGGGGGGACGGCGTGGCAGTGGACCTCACCGTGCGGTGGGAGGAATACCACGCTGGCGCGAAAGAGGCCGGCAAGACGGTCGTCTTCGGCGGCAAGGCGCATCTGTCGGGTCTATGGGTGCCGGATCGCGTCGTCGCGAACTATGTCGCGCGGCATCCGGACAAGCTGATCGGATTTCTGTCGCTCGATCCAAGCCGTCCTGGATGGCAGGACGAGATGATCGAGGGCCACCAGGACCTGAAACTCAAAGGCATCAAGCTTCTGCCGATGTACGCCGGCTTCTATCCGAACGACCGCCGCTTCGACTACCTTTGGGAGTACGCGACGAAGCATGGTCTGCCGGTTCTGCTGCACACGGGAACCACGTTTGTCGCGCAGGCGGTGCTCGATTGTACGGTTCCGCGGCTGATCGACGAAGTCGCAAGTCGCTTTCCCGATGTGAAGATCGTGATGGCCCATCTCAGCCATCCGTACGAGGGGGAGTGCGTCGTCACCATCCGCAAACATCCGAATGTTTATGCGGACTGTTCGGCTCTGCATTACCGGCCCTATCAGCTGTACCACTCGCTCATGCTGCTTCAGGAATACGGCGTCTGGCACAAGTTGCTGTTCGGAAGCGATTACCCGTTCACGACGGTGACAGCGAGCTTGGTTGGGATGCGGAGTTTGAACGATATGCTGGAAGGGACCCGGCTCCCCCGGCTCAACATGGAAAAAATGGAGCAGATGTTCGAGCGCGACACGCTGGGAATTTTGGGCCTGGGTTTGTAGCCTGGCGTGTGCGCCTGACGGCCGAAGTTCAGAGCGGGTGCCCTTTCGTCACTCGTCGGCTCGTTTGAATGCAGATCTATACTCGTCAAATCTTGTTTCTCCAAACTCAAGCTGGAGGGCCACGCGAGCGAGCCCAACGTGGGCGTAGTACACGCCCCGATCGGTTCTTTCCTTCGTTGTTCCGCTGTAGGTTCTTGAACGCCGCCTCTGGGCAAGGTTGAGCGCTTCCTGCTGAAGGATCGCATCGCGGTGTCGGCTTATTAACTTCCGGAGATCACTCGCCGTGTTCAGTCCGAAATACTTGAGACCCTCCAGGAGCTCGGCATACTGCTCCGGATCTTGCTTATTTGCCAGTGGAAGCGTCTCGTCCAAAATTGCAGCCAACAGGTCAACATCCAGGGCAGAATCTGGGGATCCGGTATCCACCTTTGACAGGTAGGACTGCCGCTCGCTCAGCACCCGCTCAAACTCAAGGTCGACCGTCTCGA
Source organism: Candidatus Sulfopaludibacter sp. SbA3 (assembly GCA_945893365.1). GTDB lineage: Bacteria > Acidobacteriota > Terriglobia > Bryobacterales > Bryobacteraceae > SYKU01. The sequence continues at coordinate 9,375 of CAMDED010000002.1, forward strand.
GGAGCGCCGAGACTCGATGGATCGATCGCCTCACGGGCACTGGCACGCTCTGCTCTTGCTTGTATTGCAGCTTGTGCGACGCAGCAGCCCAAATGTGCTGGGCGAGGGTACGAATCTGGATCTCGGCGCTCAACCGTCCAAAGTGCTGAAATGTCGGAACCGACAGCCATTGCGCGCGAACCTTGACTATATAGTGCAGCGATTGATAACCGAACTGGGTTTCGCTCAAGCGATCGCTGATGTCTTCGGTGCTGATTACGTTGAAGTTTTTTGCCAGCAGATCGCAAACCTGCGTAATGTCGCGTTTAAAGAGCAGGATCAGCCGGAGACCGACAAAATCATGCAGGTCTTCTATTTGCTTCAAATCAAGGGACTGACGCTCTATTTTCGCTTTCAGCGACTCCCATGATTTGACTCGGCTCTCGATGGGCACACCCAGGGAGACACCGTTGGATTCCAGGACTCGCTCAATCTGTTTGTTGAGTTCCACTCGAAACTGCTCGGCAAAAGGGTGCAGTTCAAGGTATTTGCCAAACATCGTTTCAAGGGTCATTGGGAGGTGTCTGTGGCTGGAAGCCAATGTATCACGAACCTTCGCGCCCTAAGCCGATTTGATCTCCGTCCAGATTCGATCGCGCAGTCGCTGCGTAGCCGGGGGCAGAGTCCGCGGCCATTCGCCGCGTCCGAAGATCGCGTCCGGTGGATAGAGAACCGGGTTCGTGCGCACCGATTCCGGCAGCAGGTCCTGCGCGGCGCGATTCGCCGTCGCCGTTTTCGTCGCCTCGACGATCTGCGCGGAAACGCGCGGGCGCAGGAGATAATCCAGAAATTGATGCGCGAGCCGGGCGCGGCGGCTCTCCCGCAAAATCACGGCGCAATCGCAATAGAAGGGAAAGCCTTCGGCTGGATAAGCAAACGCCAGATCGGGCGCGGCGGCGATCGCCTGCTGCGCCGTCGTCGACCAGAGCTGGGCCGCCAAAACGTCTCCGGAGACGAGCTGATCGCGCACTTCGGCATTGAGATAGGCCCGCAACAGCGGTTTCTGCGCAACTGCCTCCCGCTCCGCTGCACGAAGCTCCCCTGGATCCGTGGCGCTGAACGAATACCCTATTTTCTTCAGACACGCTCCGAGCATGTCCTCCGGATCGTCCAGCATAGTCAGCCGGCCCTTCAGGCGCCCGTTCCACAGGTCCGCCCAGCGGCTCGGCGCAGGCTTGATCTTCCTGTGGTAGACGATCCCGGTGCCATTCCACATATACGGGACACCCCAAAGCAGACCGGTGTCCCATTCAGGCGCGCGAAAGCGTGCGTCGAGGTTGTCGAGGCCAGGCAGCCACGAGTGGTTGAGAGGCGCGAGCAGGCCGTACTCCCGCATCGGCCCAATCCGGTTATGCGTGGGGAAGACCACATCCCAGCCGGAATTGCCGGATAGTACTTTGGCCAGCAGCTCCTCGTTGCTTTCGTAGGTCGCGTAGCGAACCCGCACGCCGAATTCGGCTTCGAATCCCGGAATCGTCTCCGGCGCAACGTAGGCCGACCAGTTATACACGTTCAACCGCGGGCGGGTGTCTCGTGTACACCCGGGCAGTCCAGTCAAACCGAGGAACAAGTCGCGCCGCTTCATGCCTCCCGCACCTTCTCCGAAATCAGTATAAGAATGCCGAAAAAGAGCGTTACCAAAGCCGAAATCGCGTTGATGACCGGACTCGCGCCCCGCCGCGCCATCGCGTAAACGACCATCGGAAGGGTCTCGGAATCGACGCCCGCGACCATGCTGGTGATGACGTAATCGTCGAAGGACACCGTCAACGCCAGCAGCGCCGCGGCGATGATTCCGGGTACGAGAGCCGGCAAAGTCACTCGCAGGAACGCCTGCCATTCGTTGGCTCCCAGGTCCATCGCAGCTTCTTCCAAAGTGGGACCGATGGTCCGCAGTCGCGCCGACACCACAATCACGACGTATGAAATGGAGAACGCAACGTGCGCCAAAATAACTGTATAGATGCCGAGCTGCCAGTGCAGCCAGCGGAATGCCCATTGAAAGAGGGCGAGCAGCGCAATGCCTGTGACGATCTCGGGAGTGACCAGGGAGAGGTAGAGGCCACCCGTGAGAAGCCGGGAACCTCGCTTCCACAGGCCGTACGCGCAGAGCGTTCCAACGACCGTCGAGATTGCCGTGGCCCAGACCGCGATGACGACGCTGTTCCAGGTTGCTTCCAGGATCTGCGGGTCGTGAAAAACGGCTCGATACCAGACGAACGAGAAATGGTCCCAGACCGTAAACCGCGACGCATTGAAGCTGAATGCCGCGAGCGTCAGGAGCGGAAGGTGCAGGAACGCGTAGAACGCAACCGCATAGACGGCCAGCCATCGTTTCATACCAGTGGCTCGCTTTCGCGGCGGAGAAGAACCCAGAGCAGGACCGTCACGAGCGCCATCAGTGTAATCGAGACAGCCGAACCGAACGGCCAGTCGCGCGCGCCGGTGAACTGGTTCTGTACCAGGTTGCCGACCAACACCGTACGGCCCCCTCCGAGGAGATCCGGGGTGAGATAGGCGCCCAGGCACGGAATGAAGACCAGGACGGATCCCGCTAAAATGCCGGGCTTCGCGAGCGGGACGATCACTCGCAGGATGGCGGCCATGGGGCGTGCGCCCAGATCCGCCGCGGCCTCCATCAACGACGGGTCCAACCGCTCGAGTGTCGCGTATATCGGCAGCACCATGAACGGCAGGTATCCATAGACGAGGCCCAGCAAGACCGCGCCATTGTTGTACAACAGCGGCAGCGGGTCGTGAATGATCCCCGCGGCTTCTAGTGCGGTGTTGATCAGGCCGGTGTCGCGGAGCAGAAACATCCAGGCGTACGTGCGGACCAGGAAACTCGTCCAGAAGGGAAGCATTACGAGTTGCAGGTACAAGTTCCTGTGCCGGGTGGCGCGCACAATGAACAGCGCCGCGGGAAAGGCGAAGAGCAGGCACAGCGCCGTCGCGGCCGCCGCCATCGCGAAAGACCGCATCAAAATGGTGAGGTAGAGGGGATCGAAGAGGCGCTGATAGTTTTCAAGCGTCCAAGGCCCCCAGACGCCGCCGTACGGCCCGCGCGTGAGAAAACTGTAGGCCAGCACGATGACGAACGGCGCGAAGAACAAGAGCGCCATCCAAAGCCATGCCGGGAACAGGAACCAACGGCGCAACTTCATGAGAAGCTCAATTCCTCGGCTGCATCCCAGCAAATGTGGACGGCGTCGTCCGGCTTAAAATTGGCGGCGCTTCGAGGCACTTGCGCGACCACGTCTTCGCCGCTGTCGAGACGGACCAGCACCTCCACACAGTCGCCCAGGAAAACGGAACCCGTCACCAATCCGGGAGCCTGTCTTTGAGAGCCGGGCCCGCCGCGGTGCGCAATGCGGGTAGCTTCGGGGCGAACGCCGATCGGGCCGATCCAGTTCACCGCGCCGAGGAAGCCGGCCACGAACGGAGTGCGCGGGCGAAGATAGACGTCCTGTGGCGAGCCTACCTGCTCGATCCTACCTTCATTCATGACCGCAAGCTGATCCGACATGGAGAGCGCCTCCTCCTGGTCGTGTGTAACCAGCAGGAACGTGATTCCGACTCGCCGCTGCACGGCCTTGAGCTCCAGGCGCATTTGCTTACGAAGCTTGGGGTCGAGCGCTGCCAGCGGTTCATCGAGCAACAAGACGTCCGGCTGCAGCACAAGGGATCGCGCGAGCGCCACACGCTGGCGCTCGCCCCCGGAAAGCTGTGCAGGCCGGCGAGTCTCCTTACCCGTCAGGCTAACGAGAGCCAATACGTCCTTCACGCGTTTGTCGATATCCGCGACGCGGTGCTGACGAAGACCAAACTCGATGTTCCCGCGAGCGGTCAGGTGCGGGAATAGAGCGTAACTCTGAAACACCGTACTGACGTTGCGTTCGTAGGGCTTGCGATCATTTACAGCTTCGCCGTTGAGCAAAATATCGCCGGACGTCGGCTGCTCGAATCCGGCGATCAGCCGAAGGGTTGTGGTCTTGCCACAGCCGGAAGGCCCCAGCAGCGAGAAAAAGCTTCCACGGGGCACGGAAAGGGAGATTCCACTCACTGCCCGATGACCGGGAAACTCCTTCAGCACGCTGCGTAACTCGAGGATCGGATCCATCGAAATAGGATGATAGCGCAGCTTTCGACTGGTGCATCTTTAGGCCGAAGGGTGCCCGTATGCGGGCACCTGCCGGTCCGGCGGGGCTGCGAGTAGCGTCGAAACCTTGCGTGTCGAGCGCGGGTTCTTCCCGCACGCTTTTACCGCCTCATTGCTTCGAGGCGCCTGCTGAACTGCCGTTCGTTGGCGACGCCCCTCTCAGAGCTATGCCGATCTTGGCAAAGATCTTCTGGTATTCTGCGTGATTTTGGTGAGCGCTCTCATGACAAGATTTAGCCCCGCACCAGAGGTCTATCGCGGTCTTTTGATCCCCCTTGCGGATCGCCTCGAGAACTTTGTGAAGGTAGGCTTCTGCCTGCTCGAGATCGGCGAGGGCTTCTTTGTGGGTGCCCTCTCTGGCAAGTCGCTCACCATCCTGCTTGAACCGTTTTATAAGTTGCACGACCTCCTTTTCTTGCGAGGTCATCCTTGCCACACGATCATGCAGAAAGGATGCAAACAACGCCGAGATGCTCTCACCCAGTTCATTCGCAGCCATTTCGAGAAGTGGGACATCCGCCTCGCGCACGTAAATTGTTTTGTTGGGCATATACGCATAGTATATGCGTATGCGCGGACTTAGGTCAAGTGGGTGTAGCGAAACGCAGTTTTCCAAGATGCACCGAGCCACCATTTGTGGTCGTTTGACGTTCATCCTGTAGAAGTCGGCGACTGAAGAGTCGCCCAACGTGGCGTTGTGGAAAAGCGTAGTCAGGCCATCTAAAGCGTACAGGTGTTCCGCGCCGTCTAAGACCGTCCAACACGGTATCGCCGGATCGGAAATCGTTAGATCGCTGAAATATAGGTGGAGGCGCGGAGCGGATTCGAACCGCTGAATAAAGGTTTTGCAGACCTCTGCCTTACCACTTGGCTACCGCGCCCAAGGAGGCCTTCCTGGAACATACCGCGCCCCGTCTCCGGAAGTCAAATCTCGCGGTATGCTCGAAACGTGCCCCTTTCCAGACGCCGTTTTCTTTACAGCAGTTTAGCGGCGGCCGCGGCCGCGCCACCTCCCGTTCGCCGCGATGTTTTCCTGCGCTCGCCGGGCAAGGGCACAGCCGTCATGGCTTATGCTTACTACACCCGTCCAAAAGGTGGAGAAATGATGTCCATCGAGCAGCGCTGGTCGCGGTCTGACACAGTCGACGCCGCTTTCTATCGCTTCTCGAAGGATAACGGACGGACCTGGGACCAGCCGGTTGAGAAGCGAACGGGAGAGAAGCGCCCGGAAGGCATGCTCCGGAGGCATCCGCGCGGCGGCTGGGTCGATCCGCACACTGGCCGTTTTCTCGAGCTCTGGCTCGAAGGCACGCTTCCCACCGACGATCCCCTTGAAGGATTGCGCCAATGGAGAATCTTTTACGCGGTCTCCGAAAGCGGTTACGACCCCAAGGCCAACGTCCATCAAGTGATTCATCGCGGCGCGGAATTCGATGCGCGCCACTGGCTTCCCGGCGTCTTCAGCGGAAAGAACTGCGCCATGCTCGGAGACAATACGAGCCGCCCGGTTGCCATGAACGACGGCCGCATCCTGTTGCCAGTCGAAATCTCGCCGGTTGCGAAAGACGGTTCCCTTTACAACCCTGGTGGTGGCTATACGTATCACCATACGGCGGTCCTGCACGGGCGTTGGAAAGGAGGGCTGCTCGAATGGGAAATAAGCGCGCTCGTCGAAGGCGACCCGGAAAAGAGCACGCGCGGAATGTCGGAACCTGGCTTGGCGGAAATTGGCGGCGGCCGCCTGATGATGACGCTGCGCGGATCGAACGACCGCAAGCCGGATCTCCCAAGCTACCGATGGGTGTCCTTCTCGAACGATGGCGGCTGGAAATGGAGTAAGCCCGTGCCTTGGACCTACAGCAACGGCGATCCCTTCTATTCTCCGTCCTCCTGCTCGCAGCTCCTGCGGCATTCGAGCGGCAGAACTTTCTGGCTTGGCAACATCACGCCCGGGAACGCTAAAGGCAACCGGCCGCGATACCCGTTCTATCTCGGCGAGGTGGACCCGAAGAGCGGCCTGCTGATTCGACAGACCCTTCGCGAGGTGGATGGGCTTCGTCCAGGCGAGAACGATCAGTTGACGCTTTCCAACTTCTACGCCCGCGAGGATCGCGAGACGCGTGAGCTCTGCCTTCATATGACCAGGCTTTTCGCGCTGCCGGGTGGCTGGGAAGGCGACGCGATGCTGTATCGAATACCGGTCTAGAAGTACCGGTCAAACACGATTTGAATCGACCGGGTTACCGAACCGTTACCTTGCCGTGAGGCGCCCCTACAATCGAAACACGGAACAGTTTTGCTGAAACCGGCCGTTGATCTCCTCGCGTGAGACGCTCCATTTGTCTGAAATCGAGGCTCACCCTGCATTGAGAGGCGTCCTCCGTAAGAACGTGGTTGATTTCAAAACTCCCTGGAGACATCTGTTCCGCACTATAAATTCGCTCGCCATTCAATCGTACTTCCAAACTATTACCGGTCTTCGCAAGCGCTCCCAAGCCGGGTAGGGTTCCCCTGATTACCAGCTTCTCGCCGCTCCGTGCCTTGCCGAGAACCAGATAAGCGTGGTTGGACACCCAACCATCTTCGTAGATCCCTGAGAACTCAAGCCCCGGGTTTCCCAGAAGGTCGCCGGGCCAGGAGGCAACAGACCGAGGCCGCACGAGACTGCTATACTCGGGCGCGGGAAGAATCACGATCGACCGTGCAAAGCCGATGACTTTTCTTATGTCGCGTGGGATGTGAGTATTGAAGAGCCGCATGAGGCCCGTCTTCTCATCGGGGAACAGCTCGCCCGCGATTCCGAAGTCTAAGGCGAAATAGGAGCGCCCGCCATACCGGTAGAGTTGAATCGGCTCCGAAATAACATTCGCCGCGCCGCTACCGGTAAAGCCGAGCGGCTGGGTGTTTTCGCCGGTGATTGTGGCCGCGCCTGGAAGCGAACTACGACCCCGGCCCGATAGTCCCTTGGTCAAAGCCACGCGAAGCCGTATGCCGGGAGTCGGGTTAATTACTTCAAACAAGTGATCTCTGCCGACTGTGTAAACCGACCCCCCCGGCATATATCGGTCTTTTTCGCGCTGCCAGCGGGAGGGCGCGTGTGAACGGGGAATAGGCCCTCCTTTGTCGGACGTGACTAGGGACAGATAGTTAGAAACATCCTTAAACCTATGAATGGTCAAGTAGCTTTTCGATGGGCTTAGCCTAGTGTCATTGTTACAACTACCGTAAGGATCCACAACGACATGACCGAAATGAGTAACCCCGTCTCGTGAGCCTTCGACGATCCGGATTGAATGGCCGAGGACATTTACCGTCGCATGTTTCGAGTCGACTCGAGCGCCCAGACTATCCGCGATCGGCAGATAGTCCTTTGTAAACCCAAATCTGTACGGAAGCAGGAGTATCCGTTCCTCGATGGCGAGATTCACAAAAGCACGGGCGCCGGTAAAATCCGCGAAGCGGATGTCGGCGCCAATTCCCGCGGCGGCAAAAACCGCATCTGCGGACGCGTTAAGTCCATCTATCAAAAGAACTTCTCCCGGCGCCATTCGAGGCACAACGACGTCAAAGTCAGTGAGTCGCGGCAGCATAATACTGATACCCGGAACAAGGTTAGTGGACTTCGCAACGTAGAGACAGCCGGGCGCGCACGTAGCAGCCAGGTAGATAAGGAGCGCCGGGTAACGCCGGCGTTTAGCCAGCCGTAATCCGAGAGCGGCAATTGGGGCCATGAGCACGGGTTGCGCGAAGATCGCCAGCTTGTAAATGCCATACGCCGAATACCTAAAAAACAGGTGAGTCCCAACGGCCAGCATCGCAAACAACAAGAACGCCCATGGCGCGCCCTTAAAACCCTGCCATATGCAAACAAAAGTGCATGCCGTCAGCAAAAGCATCCCTGCAAGAATCGTAATCGATAGCCACGGCTCGCTATGCCTGCCATAGTAAGTCTGGAAACCAAAGAGGGCTGCGAAGAGGCTCGGGTGGAGCATGGTGCCGAAACTGGTTAGAGTTTCCGCAACCGCTCCCGGCCTAAGGCTTGCAAGGAGGGCGAAGCGAATCGCGCCGACGGCGGTAAAAATATGCTGCCGGGCGACAATCAGAAGAAGTATTCCGGAGCCGGCCAGGGTGATCGCTAATGGATAGACAGCTTGCTTACGCCGCAGTAACTGGCAGCCCTGGAAGCCTGCCACGGCGAGAGCGACAAAAGGCAGAACTTCAGGATAGTAAACGCAGAGCGCGGCGCCTAGCCAGGCGATCATGAACGCATTCTTCAGAAGCGAGCGCCAGTCGGCTCGCGGTGTGAAGGGTCTCATACACAGAGTGCAGAGGCCCAGGAGAATCGCGACACCGCCAACTTGCGAAAGGGATTGAGCGATCACACCCAACAGGAAAAGCGGGCTGAAGGCTAGCAGAACGCCTGCCGCGACGGCAAGTCCACGGTGCCGCGGGCGCGAGAGTATCAGGGAAGCTCCAGCGAAGAGTTGTGCCAGATTCGTGGCGGCGAGGACCGGCATGCTGAGTTGTAGCGGCTGGAGGTTTGTCACGGAGGCGCACCAAGCCAGGAAAATGTCGGCCCCGACCCGGAAAATGCCTGGGACATGGTGAAACCACCAATATTGGGAGTAGTCGGTTCCCGAGAGCTCTCGAAATTCCGGAATCCGGTAGAAACCATGGTTGAGCGCGCGCAACGCACCCAGGCAGTAAGTCCCCATATCCGCATTCATGTAACCAACCCATCGAAAGCCATATAAGAACATGGGCCAGCAGGAATACAGAAGGGAGAGAAATGCGATTGCGATGAAAACACCGAGTTGTCTCCACGGGAGAATCGGGTGTTTCCGGTAGAAGACCGCAACTATGAAAACTATGAACGCCAAGGTTAACCAGGGGCCTAAGACCTTTATAGGCAGCCCCGTCTGGTTAAGGTTCAAGGTCGACAGAACGACGGTGGAAAGGCCTATGCAAGGGGCAAGAAGCCAACTGCGCAGAATTGGAAATCGTAACCCAAGAGCGTCCATGACGGCTCGGCCGAGGAACATGAGGAAAAGGAAGAGGCTGAAAGTGAGGAGAAGCGCTAGCATGATTCTTCCGGGTGCGAACCCATCGGCGGGAAATATCGGCATGGAAGATCCCGCGCCGGGTAGGCCCGTTCGCACGGGAAATCCGGAGCCGAATGACGCGTACCGTTCAGCTCGGCGAGTGTGGGAATTCGGAAGACGCGGTTCATTGTGCGGACCGCGCCGGGAGCGTAAGTTCCCATGTCTCCGTTGATACAGCCCGTCCATCGGAATCCATGGACGAACATGGGCCGGCGCACATAGAGGAGAGGAAAGAAGGCAATTGCGAAAAATGGAGCGAGATGCCTCCACGGGAGCGTAGGTCCACGCCGGTTAGCCGGCGAAGGGGATGAACAAGACCAAGGTCGGCCAGGAGGCGAAGGCTCCATTTGGAAGGCTCGCCCGGTTGATCTGAAGCGGGAGCGGGATTGTGACGGAGAGGCCGGCGGACCGGGACGGCAGCCAGGCGCGCGGAATCGGAAGACGGACGGAACCTCGATGACCGCCCGTCCGAGGAAGGAACTCAACAGAGCGCTCAGTATCGAATGCAGACGAAGTAATTCCTTGAAAACATAAAGCACACCCGGAGTCGGGGCATGGAAAGACAGGCCCACCACCCACCATCGCGCCACGGTTCTAACGTCCAATAGCTCTTCTCCTTATGCGGCGGATCGACAATTCGAGCAACGTGTGTGTTACCGAAAGGAAGTTCCTCCAGTTTATGGCATTGTCGACCCCTCGTTTCTCCTCGTGAGTGGCGGTGACGGGAATCTCGATGTAACTGGCGCTCTCATCGAGAAGACGGGTTATCAGCTCAGCCTGGAATCCGAAGCCGAACGAATACGGCCCCCAACGCATCACGTTGTAGCGAAGATGGAGCGCGCCGCCGTTATAGTAGCGAATCCGATGGCCGCTAATCGAGTTGACCAGAAATGTATACAGCTTCGACACGCCCTTCCGCAAGGCGGATTTGCCTTCGACGGACTCAAGGTACGCGATGATTATGTCCGCTCTTCCCAAGTGGCGGAAGAAGGCCGCTATCGTTTCTTTGGGCTCCACATTGTCCCCGCAGACCATTTTGTAGTACTTTCCCCGGCCAAGGAAAGAACCGTTCACGTATGACGTGGCCAGCCCGACGTTCTTGCGATTGCTTTTCAGAGTAAGATCGATTTCGGGATGGGTCCGGCGATATTCTTCCACAACGGCTCCGGTGCGATCCGTCGAGCCGTCGTCGATCACGAGAATCTCGTGGGAATAGGGAAACTCGGCCATTGCCTGCCGTATCGTCTCCAGCGTGGCGACGATGCGCCTTTCTTCATTGAGACAGGGAACGACGATCGTGACATCAAGCTCATTCGTCATGAGAGTGAGCGGTCGAATATTCGACAGCGGGCGCGGGCCGCCGCGGCAAACGCGCGGTTACACCCCGCGGCTCTCCAATGCGGATTGCGGGCCAAGCCACGGCGGACCGATCCGCGCGCGAACGCTACAATGAGTAGCCTTCGTTTGTTAAACACCGCGGTCGACGGATATTCGTACTTCACAATAGTTTACCCAACAATCCACCAGTAATAATCGTGCGTATAGCCGGCCTTTTCAAACAACTTCAACCAATCGTCCACGTGAAGCATGGTTTCGGCCGTTAAGACCCAACTAAGCAAGTCCCGATGCTGCGCTTCGGTTCTCCAGGCGTCCACCATGACGAACGCGTGGCCGCGCGTGACGCGCTGGATCTCACGCAGACTCCGCAGGCAGTCGCCGTAGGGAAGGTTGTGGATGGTGTTGATGGCCGTGACCAGATCGAAGCTCTTGTCCTGAAACGGAAGGCTCTTGGCGCTGCCGGCGCGGATGAACGGCTTTATGGGCTCGACGGCATGCTCGAGGGCGTATTCCGAGACGTCCAGGCCGGTTACGCGCGCCTGAGGCATCAGCTTCACAAAATCGTACAGCATGAATCCCTTGGCGCACCCGACATCCAATATGGCGGCGTCCTCCGGGAGCCGGTAGTGGTCGCGAAACAGCTTCACCGTCTCGGTCCAAAAACGCTCGTGATAAGTGAACCCGCCGTAGCCGTGACGGCGATCGCCGTCGAAGTAGCTCTTGTCGAACCGCCTGGAAATGAGACGGTCTTCTTCGGTAATCGACGGCCGCTCCGCGGCCCGCCCGGAACGCCGGGGGTAGAACCGCATGAGGTCAATTTCCGCCATAGTCGCTCTTCAGCCTGTAACCCGGCGTTCCAGGGCCTTTCATGAACGGATTCCCTTCTTAGCGACGCTCACAGCCGGACCATTCGCCGGACGGCCGTCTCCAGCGCCGTTTCCTCGGGATAATATTGCTCTTCCAGAGTCGCACTCATGGGCGTATGGCTGTCCGGCAAACACACGCGAACAGGCTTCGCCTTCAGTTCACCGCCCAATTCCTCAGCGACCGTGGCGACGATTTCCGCGGCAACGCCGAAGGAATGCCATCCCGGATCGGTCACTAACAATCGCCGGGTCTTGGCGACCGAGGCGCAAATGGTCGCTGTGTCGAGGGGAGAGATAGTACGCGGGTCCACAACCTCCACCTGGATTCCGTCCCGCTCCAGCGCCGCCGCGGCGCGCAATGCAATCGGAACCATATTGCCTATGGCTACGATGGTGGCGTCGCATCCGGTGCGACGGATGGTTGCCTGCCCGAACCGGACGCGGTACGGTTTCTCCGGGACGTTGGTTGTCATCGGGAAGAGGGATCGTCCCTCGATGAAAACTGCCGGCGTCTGGCTGAAAACGCTATCCATGAGCAGGCCCTTCGCATCGTCGGCGGTGGCCGGAATCGCCACGCGCAGGCCGGGAAGATGCGCCAACCACGCGTGCAGGCTCTTGGAGTGCTGTGGACCCTGTCCCCAACCCTTTCCCACGATGGCCCGAATCGTGACGGGCATATCGGACTTCCCGGCCGACTTGAAATACCAAAGGCCAAGCCAGTTTGCTATGGCGTCCAGCGAATAGAGCATGAAATCGAAACGCTGATGCACGACGACGGGCCGTAAGCCGGCAAGTGCCGCTCCCATGGCGGTTGCGGTCATCAGGTTCTCGGAGTTCGGGAAATCCTGCACGCGGCCGGGCCCGAACCGGTCCGCCAAACCGGTTGTCGTACCAAAGACTCCGGATTTGTAGTCCACAAGCTGGCCCAGGACAATGACGTCCTCACATAGCTCCATGGATTGGCGCAACGCCTCGTTGATCGCCTTCCCATAGCTGAGCGGGCGGTGCACGCTTTCAGTAAGGTGCAAGCTTCGCCTCCGCTTGATATTGATCGAATTCGGATTCCGTCAGCGTTTCGAGCAGTCGGTCGGCGAGTGGGCTGGCTGGATTCCAGTTCGCCGTCCGCCAGTCGTCAATGTGGGGAAAGGGACTGCTCTTGGCGAACTTGAAGTTTTCCGCAATCTCGGCGGCAATTTCGCTTTCGAGGTTCTCCCGGCGGACGGAGTCGAACCGGCCCGCCGCGGTCAGTTTCTCCTCGAGTAGCCGAATAGGGCAGTTTTGCCGCCAGAAGGCTATTTCTTCCACTGTGCGATATTCATTGTCGCTATCGTCCTCCGGCCCGACGTGACTGTTCCAACGGTAAGTATACGCCTCAACCAAGGCGGGCCCGCCTCCCTCGCGCATTGCCTCCATCTCAAGCTGTAGCGTGCGGTGCGTAAGCGCGGCGTCGTTGCCGAAGATGCGGCGCGCGCGCACTCCAAAGGTGGCGACTCGTTCGCATATGTTATCCGAAGCTTGACGTTTCGTCTGGTCCGAATAAACGGAATAGCGATTGTTCTCGCAAAGAAACAGTATAGGCAGCCGTCGAAGACCCGCGTAGTTGACTGCCTCCCAGAAGGCTCCCTCCTCGGTGGCCCCTTCGCCGAAGCCCGCGATGCTGATCTGGCGGCTGTGCCTGTGTTGGAGGGCGTACGCGGCGCCCACGGCTATTCCGATGGACCCGGACAGGATCGCCCCGCCGTAAAACCGGGAGGCTTCGTGAGAGATATCCATGGAGCCGGCGCGCCCCTGGTTGGCGCCCGTGACGCGGCCGTAGATCTCGGCAAAGAATTCCCGCATCGGCGCGCCCTTGGCAAAATAGTAGCCGTGCGTGCGGTGATGACTGAACAGATAGTCTTCCGCCTCGACCAGAAGAGACAGCGCCGCGGGCATGGCCTCCTGTCCGATGCAGAAGTGAACGGGGCAGCGAATCTCGTCGGCTGGGTGATATTCATGGAGAATCGCCTCTTCCGTGCGGCGCAGCCGGAGCATTTGACGAAGCAGGCCCGCGAGCGTCTCCGCCTGCATGCCGTCGATGTCCAGCGCCTGATAGCGGCCCAGTCCCAAAATGGTCTTGTGATTGAGTTCAAGCCCCATCGGCTCGGGCGGAACGGTACTTGAATTCATTGTATTTGCTCATGGTAACAGGATGTCCCGCGGCCGTTCACATCCCGATTCCCGGGTAACACTAATCCGCATAGAACGCCCGAATAGTCTCGATGACGAAATCGATCTGCTCAGGGCCGATGAACTGGTGCACCGGTAGGGTGATCAGTTCGTCCGCCTGGCGTTCCGCCACCGGGAAATCTCCGCGCTTGTACCCCAAATCACGGGCCGCCTGCTGCAGGTGGAGTGGAATCGGATAATGAACCTTGGCTTCGATTCCTTGAGAGATCAAAAACGGCAATAGCTCATCTCGTTGTTGAAAACAGGCAAGATAGAGTTGAAACGCTTCAAGATGGCCAGCGCGGCGCTCGGGCGCCCTCGCAAATTCAGGCAGCGTCTTGAGCCCAGCGTCCAGTTGCGTGGCGTTGGCGTTTCGCGCCCTCACCAAATCCGCCACGGTGTCGAGAACCCGGCTGCCGACGATCGCCTGGAAAGGTTGGAGCCGCATATTCACGCCCCAAAATTCGATGTGATTCCGATCCACCATGCCGTGGTTCCGGTACTTTCGCATCCACTCCGCAAGCCCGCCGTCATCGGTCACTACCATTCCGCCGTCGCCCATCACATTGAGCGGCTTGAGGGGGTGCATACTGAAGGCGCCCACGTTACCAAACGTGCCTGCGTGGCGATTGTTTACGTAAGCCCCCACGGCGGGGCACGCGTCCTCGACGACAAGCAGCCCGTGCGCGGCGGCAATCGTCATGATCCGATCCATGTCCGGAGAAGCTCCCGCCCAGTGTACGGGAAGAATCGCGCGTGTTTTTGGCGTGACGGCTGCTGGAATCTTCCCGGTGTCGATCTGGAACCGGTCGTCGCAGTCCACAAATACGGGCTTGGCGCCCGCGGCCGCAATCGCGCCGGCCGTGGCGTAGAAGGTGTTGCAGACCGTGATGACTTCGTCGCCCGGCCCGATGCCGACGGACTTCAACGCCAGGATCAAGGCGTCGGTCCCGTTATTCGTACTGACGCAGTGCCTGGCGCCCACATACCTCGCGAATTTGGCTTCGAATGCCTCTACGAACGGGCCGATTGTGAACTCGGAGCTCGCAGCCAGATTCCGCCACTCCGCTATGTAGGGCTCCGGGTCGGCAAACTGCTGGGGCAGGTAGTTGAAGGGTACGTTCATGACGCTGTCACCGGCTCCATTCGGCTTTCGGGCCGCTTCTCATGGAAGTCCCGGATCAGGCTGACAACGATGTCTTGCTGAAGGGCGGTCATCGCGGGAAATAGCGGCAGGCTCAGTATCCGACTACAGGCGCGAACAGTCTTGGGAAAGTCGGAGACCGTGTAGCCCAGGCTCGCGGCGGCCGGCTGCAAGTGGATCGGCGTTCGATAGTGGATAAGAGCCTCCACGCCATTGCTCTGGAGGAAGCTTTGCAGCCCGTCGCGGTCCTCCGCCTGGATGACGTAAGTCTGGTAGACGCAATACTCGCCAGGGCCTTCGAGCGGAACCTCGACAAACGGGCTAAGCAGATCGTTATACCGGTGCGCCAGTTCCCGGCGCCGCGCAGTCCACCCGTCGAGCGCCTCCATGTGAACCAGCAGTAGTGCGGCCTGCAACTCGTCCAGCCGGCTGTTGTCCGACCAGAAATCGCACTGCTCACGGCTTCGAAGTCCATGATTCCTGGCCTGCAGCAGCTTCTCGCGAAGGTCCGGGTCGCTGGTCGTGATCACTCCGCCGTCCCCGTAAACAAACAGGTTCTTAAGCGGGTGCAGGCTGAAGCCCGCCGCGTTTCCCCAGGAGCCGACCCGCTTGCCGTCCAGGCTCGCGCCCACGGCCTGCGCCGCATCCTCGAGCACAAATAGTCCATGCTTTTCCGCGATGCTATTAATTTCCGGCATGCGCGCCGGGCGTCCGGTAAGATGGACGGGGACGATTCCCTTCGTGCGCGGTGTGATCGCCTTCTCGATCAGTTCCGGGGCGATATTCAGGTCGGGGCCGATGTCCACGAAGACCGGTTTAGCGCCAGTCGTCGCGATTGAGGAAGCGCTCGCAAGAAACGAATTCGGAGCTGTGATGACTTCGTCCCCCGGTCCGGCGCCACGCACTTTCCAAACCAGTTGCAGGGCTGACGTGCCATTGGCGACTCCGAGGGCGAAGCGAGATCCGCAAAAGGCGGCAAATCGCTCTTCGAACGCCTTCAGATTCGGCCCCAGGATGTAATGCCCGCTATCCACGACCTTCTCGAACGCCGCAAGCAGCTCCTTCTTGATGCCCGCGGCCTGCCGCGGCAGACCGGTGTAGGGAACCTGGTACACGCTCATGAGTATTGTCCCTGGCGCCCTTGCGGCGCGATGCGGCTATGCGCCAGAGCAAGATCCCAGACTTCCGGCAGGTCCTTCGGCGCCGGCAAGGTCTTCAGTTCAACGCGTGAAACGAAGCGGACTGTTTGTCCCTCGCGGCATTTTACGTCTTGCTTTCCATCGAACAGGCGCCAAAAACAAACCGGAACGCGATCCGTTCCGTATCCAACTTCTCTTGCTCTGTACGCAACTGACCTGCGCGGATTTTCACGATGGTGGCACGTTTCTTCCGGCAGCTCGCACGCTGCGCCGCCTTCGAGCGTCTTGCCTTTCTCCACGTGGCCGCCTGGGAAAGCCCGGAGTCCGGGGTCTTCAACCACGACGCACACATAAGGCGGGCCCGGAGCCGCGGAATCCACCGTCATACGGAGTTTGCCTTCGCGCGCATGGCGCCGCCGGTTTCGGCCAAGCCGTCGTCGAGCGACATGGGCGCGAAGCCGGGGAAGGCCCGGATTAGGGCTGCGATGTCATAGTGCCGGTGCGTGACCGGACCGCTTCTCGGGAGCTCCTGGATCGCGACCGGCTGCCCGAGCGCCGCGATAACCTTGCCGGCGACTTCTCGAAAGGACCACGCCCGTCCGGTAACCGCGTTCACTACCCCGGCGCTGCGGTGCAGGAGACAAAGGAGTGTCAGGCCGGCGACGTCCCGTACGTGAATATGATCGCGGCGCTCCTCGCCGCCGCCGAAAAGAACGATCTTTCCGTCCTTGAGAGCGGTTCGGATGAATCGATTCGGCCCATAGCTATTATGTGTATCCCCGGCTCCGTAGATCGCGCATGGACGGAGGATCGCTAGCGGAATACCGGCCCTCTGGCAAGCTTGCAGAAGCATCTTTTCCCGCACCAGGTGGGCAATGGCGTACAGGTCGCCGGTCTCGCAGGGCGAGTCCTCGGAGACTAACGACAAGCGGGAATCGTAAACTCCATCCGAGCTGATATAGACAACATGGGCGCATTGGACGCGGTTCAACAAGGCCGCAAGGTTCTCTCCCATGCGCAGGTTCTTAAGCAGAGTCGCCGGATCGCGGCCCTTGTCCGGCGTTAGTGCGGACGTAATCACCACTGCGTCATCGGGCTGGACGATGCCCGCAAGCCGCTCCACCGAAGAAGCCTCGATCAAATCGACTTCCCGGCTCCCGATGGCCCGGTGAACCTGTCGTGCCCCATCCAGCGTGCGCCGAAGTTCGGATGCGAGAAAGCCATCGGCGCCGAGAACGACGACCCGCGAGGGCCCGGCGGCTGTTGTCGATTGGTGCACTAGCATCCGCTAAGCTCCGCGGCAATGATATTCGAATCCGCTTTCGCGGAACGCCCGTCCGTCCAACACGCGATAGGGATCGACAATGTGAACGCCGGACATGCGGGCTTTGACCTCGCCGGCGGAAATTCCGGAGAACTCGTTCCACGGTGTCATCACGATAAGGGCGGCGGCGCCTTCCGCCGCTTCGAGCGCCGAACCGCACTGCCGCACTGCCGGAAACTCGCGATCGATTTTGGCCACCGGATCGTAAGCTCGAAACGAGTAAGCCGGCAGTGCGTCCAGTAACGCGAGTGAAGGGGAATTCCTGGTGGAGTGCGTGCCGGCCTTGTAAGCCAGTCCCCAGACCGCGAGGGAAACGCTTCCGGACCGCGCGAGCGCGCCCGCCCCGAAAAGCACGCGCAACACCCAGTCCCGATCGTGCCGGCTCTTCTCCTGCCAAGCCGTGACCACGCGGGCGTCGCAGCCGTTCTCCGCCGCCAATCGTTGCACCGTGACCAGATCGCGCTCCAGATTGCCGCCGGCGATTCCAAGACCGGGGCTCAGGTAAGCGTGCGGCCCGATTCGCTTGTCGAGGCGCAGCGCGGGTACAATCTCACTCCAGTCGGCGCCGATCCTCTCGCAGATCTCGGCAAGCGTATTGGACGTGGTCACGGACGAGACGAGGAAACAATTTATCGCGGCCTTGCACAACTCCGCGCTCTCGTAGCGCATCGGCAGCACCGGGCAGTCGAAGGCGTCCAAATACCGGCGATACCTTTCCGGCAATTCGCCGGCGGGGTCGGCGCAGCCCACGATGAGCCGCTCCGGATGGATCGCCCGCTCCATTGCGTTGCCGAATATGAGCGTCTCCACCTGATGGAAAAGCTGCAGTCCGGCCGGGAGCCGGGCGGACAGACTACGGCAAAATCCGGGTGGGACCTGGCTCATTATCGCCAGCAACGCATCGGAACGGATGGATGCCGATACTTTTTCAATCAGGGCTTCCAGGGGCGCCAGGTCGCTGGTATTCGATTCGTTCGTCGCGACGTCGAGCGTAATGAAAACTAATCCGCAGCCTGCCAGTTCTTGCGCTTCGGATGTGTACCGGATTCTGCCGCCGTGCTCGCGGGCCGTCTCCTCCAGACCGGGTTCGACAATCGGAAACTGCCGCATGCCGAGCTCTTTCGTCAGTTCCCGGCGCTCGTCGAACGCCAGTACCGTGAAACTGCGCGCTGCCGCGGCCATACTGTAGATAGTGCCTAGGTGGGACAGCCCCGCAAAGCCGATCGTGCTTGCTTCGGTCATCTCGGCGATTCCGTTAATTCCTGAAGTTTGGACTGAATCCAAACGTCATTTGGGATGTTCGTGCAGGGCGACTGGCAGAGTGTCTTGAAATGGCCGTATTCGGCTGCCCAGGTCGGATCGGCACAGACCAGGGTCTTCGACTCTTCATCCGGACGGCCGCTGGGCAATACGCGCTTCCGAACCGTGAACGTGCTGGGGCCCCACTTGCACAAACAGTAGATATGGGCGCTGCCCAATTCGCCGTACACGTCCGCATGGAAGGTGTTCCGCCAGGAAAGCATCGTCGTCTCGCAATCGATGGGTAGCGGGCCGTGAAAGCCGAACAGGAAACGGTCGAAGGCGAGATTTTCAAACCGGTCCGCCCGCCAGGGGCGGCAGTCGCCGGCTACTCTTCCGAACAGAAACAGCACGATATCGAGCAGATGGGAGCCGAGGTCCGGCAGGACGCCGAAGCCCCGGTCCCGCCATGGCGAATTGCGCGCGTCCCGCGCCGTGCCGTTCCCGTAGAATAGGCGGGCGCTGTAGATTCTGCCCAGGCGCCCCGACTCCAGCACGCGCTTGAGATTTACGATGTGGGGTTCGAAGCGGTGATTGTAAGCGGTATAGCATACAGCGCGATGGCGATTCGCCAATGCATCCAGTTCGTGCAAATCGTCCGAGCTGCCGCCGAGGAGTGGTTTTTCCACGAGCACATGTTTCCCGTTTCCGAGTAAATAGCGCAAAATCGGCAGCTTGGCGGAATCCGGGGTGCACACCAAAGCCGCATCGTACCGCTCCAGCGGCACATCCTCGATGGCTCTATATTGGGCTTGCGGCTGGAAGGGATCGACCGTGGCAACCGCGTCGGCCCCGGCGATCGCGAGACGCTTCCCACCCTGGATACCCAAGCCCACGACGACGGCTTTCAACGGGCCGATACCCCGAGCGCCAGAGCCGGTACGGGCTGCATCATGGTCTGTTTCTCCAATCGATCCAACCGCTCGGAAACCTGCTTCGATCCGATCGGATTATTACCGTCGTGCTCGCAAGCTATGGCGGCGGCGACCGAACCGAGAATCGACGCGACTATCGGATTATTAGAGCGCACGAGGGCCAGGGTCGCGTACGCCAGCAGGGCGTCGCCCGCCCCCACCGGATCCACGACACGCTCGGCGAACGAGTCAATAGTGAAGAACGAGCGTACATTCGGATCCGGATTCCGGTACGTGATGATTCCTCGCTCTCCCAATTTCAATATCAGATACCGGCACTTTGCGTTGCGGTAAAGATCGAGCGCAAGGGGGCGGATGGTCGAATCCTGATCTCCCAGCGCGAAACGCGCTTCCCGCTCGTTCGGCGCGATAAGATCGAATCCCTGAAAATCGAGGATGTTTCCCCAGCGTGTAGCCACCTGGCTATCGGCAACTCGCAGGGGTCCCGCCGGTATCGATTGGGTCAATTGAGGTATGGTCGAGCTATTGAAGACTCCGTGCCGAAAGTCGCTGAATACCACGGCATCGGTCTTCGTATCCGCGACATGACGGGCGAAAGTGGAGGCAATCTTTTCCGAAATCGACCGGTTATCGAGCGAATCCACTTTCAACAGGCGATAACCGCCGGCCGTAAACAGATTCTTTTGTGTCGTGGGGCGCGTCGGGTCGATCGCGGCATTGCAATCTATTCCGTACCCTTCCAGGTCGCCGAGGGCAAAGTCCCTGAGCGCGTCGTCGCCGAGCACGGTCGTAAATATGACGTCCGCGCCAGCCTTCTTCAAGTGCTTGGCCACGATGCCGGCCCCGCCGACAAAGTCGGCCTGACGGTCGAATTTCAGGCTGAAGGTTGGAGTCTTTGTGTTCCCGCCGATCAGCGTGCAATAGGTATAGGAATCGACGATGGTGTCGCCGACGACATGGACCCTGGCGCCGGCGAACGAAGTCACGACTCGACGCAGTTCGTTGAAGGTAATCCCTTCGGCGTCCATGAGGAACGCGAGCTTGTGATGAGTCAGGTTCGGCGGGCTGGTCTCTATGATCGCCGACGAGGAATAGACGATGTCGCCCGGCGTGAAGAGCAACTCACCCCCGTAGCTCTCAACGATCTCCTTTTCCTCGAGCGTCCTCGGATGAATCCCGCCTTGGCTGTACTCATAGCCCTTCGCGAAGAAATCGGGCTGGATAACCCGCAGGTTTTCGAGGGGCTTGGCGTTTAGATCGATGACGACGTAGTCGACCACTTCGAGCGCGGCCAGATTCATGGCGCGCAGATCCTGTGGAACGAAGGGGCGATGGTTAGCCTTCTCGATGAACGAATCGGAGGTCAGACTGGCAACCAGAACCGACGCCTTGCTCTTGGCGTAAATCAGATGCCGGACGTGTCCGGGATGGACGAGATCGAACGTCCCATGACACATTATTACTTTGCGCTCGCGGGGAGCCGGCCCCAGTAACTCACGCAGCTGTTCCGGAGTTTTGATCTTGCGTTCAAACAGCGATTGTTCCGCCGAGGTCATGTTACGGACTCCGTTTGCTCCGCGGTCAGGAAGTTAAACCAGCTCTTCGTCGCCTCGGCGATGGAAGCGGGGTCCCAAACCGGCGCCTCGCGCCAGTAGTCGATATTTTCGAGCATGGTCTTCACTCCATCCTCAAAAGAAACTCGCGGCGCCCATCCAAGCTCCGCGCGAATCCTGGTGATATCGGCCCAGGTGCAATCGGGTTCCCCCGGCCGCCTGGGTATCCGGACGCAGTTATCGCTAATCAAGGCGGCCAGCCGCCGCACGGACTGAGGCTTGCCGGCTCCCAGGTTGTAAATGCGTTGGACCCGATCGGTGATCGCGGCGGCGTGGAATGCCCGCACGACGTCGGTTACATAGAGGAAATCGCGCGTCTGGCTGCCATCGCCCACGATGGTCAACGGCTTGCCCGCCAGCTTCTGTGCAAGTAAAACCCCGAATACCGCTCCATAGGCGCCCGTGGTGCGCGATCGAGTGCCGTAAGCGTTGAAGATCCGAATGACATTCACCGGCAGCCGGTAGATCCGGCCCCAGTGCAGAACCGCCTGCTCGCCCTGATACTTGCTCAGCGCGTATGGATATTGCGGACGGATCGGCGCCGCCTCGGACGTAGGCAATTCTTCCGCCAGCCCGTAGCAGGATGAGGATGCGGCATAGACGAACTTCGCCGAACCCGCCGCTCGCGCCGCCTCCAGGACATGCACGGTACCCAGCACGTTTGTCGACATATATTCGATCGGTCTGTCGATCGAAGGCACAATGTCGCCGACGCCCGCGAAGTGGAAGACATATTGGGCGTCGCGGAAGAGGCTGTTACCCGGAGCCAGCGCGCGGATGTCCTTGTTTTCAAATACGACATCCCGGTTGGTCCTGTGTTGATCCAGGTTCAGCAGGCGCCCTCCGGTGAGGTTGTCGATTGCGCGGACCCGATAGCCTTCCGCCACCAGGAGATCCACCATGTGGCTGCCGATAAATCCGGCGCCGCCTGTCACGACCGCAATCCGGCGCGGCCCGCTCATCGTAGCCCCAGTTTTCTGACGGTCTTCACATTCACGTAGTCTTCGTTGGTCAGACTGTCGGTGAACTTTCCCGCCTTGAATGCGCAACACAGATCGCGCACGGCATCCTCAATTGTGTGCCGCGGAGCGTACCCTAGTTTTTCAGCGATCTTGCGCGAGCTGACGTGATAGGAACGATTGTCGTTTGTGGAGGTGGTCTCGATCCGGATCGGCTCTTTGTCCGGAAATTCGCGCTCCACGATCGACTTCGTCATCTCAGCCAGTTGAGATACGGTGTGGTTCTCGTAACCTGCGTTGAAAATCTCGCCTGCGACCGATTCGTCGGGAAATTCGAGAGCTCTTACATACAGGCCGGTTATATCGTCGATATGAATGTTGGGGCGTTTTTGAGTACCGCCGAACACCGTAATCACGCCCCGGTTGACCGCGTGATTGGTTAAAATGTTCACTGTGAGATCGAACCGCATGCGCGGAGAATAGCCGCAGACGGTTGCCGGGCGCAAGATCACGGGGACAAAGCCGGGGGAGCCGTGACGGAGCAGAATCGGCTCGCACAACCCTTTGTACTTGTTGTAGCCGGTCAGAGGGATCAACGGGTGCTCCTCGGTGACGTCCGGGGCTTCGCTCACCCCGTAAACCGAACTGGTCGACACGTAGACGAACCGTCGCACTCCAGCCTGCTTGCTGGCGATCACCAGCGGCTCGAAACAGTCGTAGTTGATCGTCTTGCCGAGGTCCGCGTCCAGTTCGAAGCTCGGATCGTTCGAAATGCAGGCCATGTGGATCACATAGTCGCATCCATGGACCGCGGAGGCGTAGGATGCTGTGTCGCGGATATCGCCTTCAACGATCTCCAGGTTCGGGTGCGGCTGCAAGCCTTCGGAGCCGAAAAGCATCATGTCGTAGACCACGACCGCATAGCCCGCATTCAACAATTTCGGGACGAGCACACAGCCTTTGTAGCCTGCGCCTCCCGTGACAAGAACACGTTCCATCAGATTCACCATTCAACGACGCGAATCGAACTTTCGGCGCCGGGCGCCTGCCGCCGAAGAGGAGCGCACAGAAAACGGGGGGCGGAGTCTTTTCAGCCGCCAAAGTGGATTTATAAGTCTACCAAAAACCCAAACTGAAAGGTTATCTCACTTATCTCACCGGGAATTTCGCATGGCGGCCGTTCGCGCCAGGTCGTCGGCCAGAGGACGATGGTGGGATCCCTGCGAATAAGTAAAGGGCAAGGAGATTCGCGGAATGAGGTTTTCGTCGGTATTGGAGGTCTTCAGGCGCCAAGGGCAGAAGTTCAGCGGCGATTTTTGTGCGGCGAGCCGTGGTTAAGCGTGAAGGACTTCGACGGCCTCGCCCTCAACCCAGCGGGCGGCGACGCAGGGGGGCGGCCGTGTTGAGCGCCAGTTCCCTGGTCCCACCAAGGTAAGAGAGCGGACGCTTTCGTGAATCCCGCGAATCGACGGAGGTGCGAAATCGCTGCCGGTGCATTTCAGAAAAGCCATGGATACCCTCCAAGTCCCCCGCGGCGGGGACTGTCCAGCGGAGGTTTGTGTCAAACCGTCCCGCCAAGTTGAGAATAGCCCCACGAGCATGCTCAAGCGGATGAAATACGAGGGGTTTGGGAAAGAATGAACTGCCGCAATTCAGAATGTTGTGCCGCGATACCCCCGGTCAATGCGCCTCCTCCCAAAACGTGCGGCGAGGATAACGCTAACCGAGCGTCCACGGGCGCAAGCGTTACTGAGGGATTATTCCGAGCTGGACGCAACTTCTATAGGGTCGTCTCTGCCGGGGTCGGAAACCCACGAACCAAATGGCTCGACCAGGTGCGAGGTGTTGTGGACGAGCTTCTCGGTACCTCTAGTCTAGGAGTGTGTCGGAAATAGAATGGAAACATTTCACATGTTTGCATGTCCTTTATCCTGGAGTTGTAGCAAGGACTTCCGAACGTGCGATTTGGGTCAGCCGTTTCTGCCGCCTCCTTGTTTGCAGAACTGGTTGCCGGAGAATCGTCCTGCCCGGTTCATCGCGGAACCGACGGATGGTTTGGACTTGTCGAAGATCCGCGGTTCTTATGGACGGCGGGATGGGCGTGGGAAGGCGGCGTATCACCCGGTGATTCTGAAGAAAGAGACTCCCATCGACCGCCTGCTTGCGCTTGTGACGTAGCCGCCGTTTCTTGGGAGAAATAGTCCGCGGCGGCTCTGAGCAGTACTGGAACGATTTCTGGGTGGTTCCAGTACTTTTATATCATGAAATGCAGGTTTCCCTCTTGGAACGCGGGCCTTCCTCGCGTAAGCTTCACTGGAGGGGGATGTAACAAACAATGAAGAAGTTAAGTATTTTGGTTCTCTTGACGGCAGTAACGCTAATTCTTCCGGCCACCGCATTCGGCGCGCTGATTCAGTTCGGCGTCGGTGGTCCCATATTCGGCCCGGGCATTGGGTTCATAAACGTTCCGTTTACGGACTCGGTAGCCCTTAACGTGGTCCTTCCGAACGCAACGATTACGGGCACCTTCGGCGAAACCATCATTCCGGGTGTCGGCGCCATACTGACGGTTACGGACTTTCTGATCACGAACACGTCCGCGGCCGCGATCACGGATTCCATTTTTATCGCCAGCGATACGTTTCCGATTCTTCCGGCGCTTCCGGGTTTCGTCGGCGTGAGCGGTAGCTTCCTGGCGGGCAGCGCCGGTCCGGACGCAATCCAGGGAACCATATTCTTTAACCAGCCCATCGGCTTGTTCGATCCCTTCCTTACTGCGGCAGTCGCTGTCGGCGCACATGGAGTTAACGTGCCGTTTGGGGCGTTCGCTGTGGGGATAGTTCCCGCCGGTACGTTTCAGCTTGGTGGTATCCTCACGTTCACGCTCGCCGCGGGCGCATCGATCTTCATGCCGGGTAGCTACAACGTTAGCGACAACATCGCGGCCGATGGCCAGCTTCCCGAGCCTGGGTCGATCATTCTCCTTGGCTCCGGTCTTCTGGCCGCGGGTTTCATCGGCCGACGTAAGCTTAAAGCAAGCTGAGCGCGCACTACTTCGAAGTCTGAGTTATCCTTTCCCGGCGCGAAAATGCGCCGGGATTTTTTTTGATCGGGTCTTAAGTTGCGCGCCCGCGCTACACTGGACGGAGAGTGGCCGACTTCAGGAAGACCGTTAAACTCGGCGATCTCTCGTCCGCGCGCGGCGTGCGTGAATGCCTTCAATGGTTCACGCGCGAGAAGCAGTGGATCACGGAGCATCAAATTCAGTTGTGCCGCGTGCCCGCTCCCACATTCCTCGAGCGCGAGCGCGCCCAATGGATGCTCGACCAGTTCAAGTCCTGCGGCTGTGACGCGTCCATCGATCCGGCGGGCAATGTCGTCGCCTTTCCTGAACCGGGCGCGGCCGGGCCCTACGTCGCTCTCACGGCTCATCTCGACACCGTGCTCGCCCCACGCCGACCTGAAGAGATCTACGTCGACTCGGGCGGCCGCGTTTGCGGTCCCGGAGTTTCCGACAATGGGGCGGGGCTGGCGGCGTTGATCGCCGTGGCTCGCGCGCTCCGCAGCTCGCCCGGGATCGCGGACTGCCACAGGAAGCTGGTACTCGTGGCTAACGTGGGCGAGGAAGGCGAGGGCAATCTAAGCGGCATGCGCTATTTGTGCAGGCAGTCGCCGCTCGCGCCGAAGATAGCGGCGTTTCTGGTGCTCGACGGCGCCACTACCAGCCACATCACATGCCAGGCTCTCGGCAGCAGGCGTTTCGAGCTCAGTTTCACCGGTCCGGGCGGACATAGCTGGAGCGATTTCGGGATCGGAAATCCCGTCCATGCGCTGGGCCGGGCGATTGCGTTTTTCGCCGAAACACGCGTCAACGGCGCTCCACGCGCATCCTACAGCTTCGGAATGGTGGAAGGAGGCACGAGCATCAACAGCATCGCAGCGTCGGCGCGCGCCAAGGTGGATATTCGCTCGGAAAGCGAGGAGAAAATCGAGGAACTGGTTGAGGGGCTTTCGGTTGCGGCTACACGCGCCGAAGACGCTGAAAATGAGCGCGCCACTGGCGGCAAGGTATCGGCAAAGCTCAGAGAGATTGGGACCAGGCCAGCGGGAAAGCTTGCGGACGACGCCGTCATTTTACCCTACCTGCGGGCGGTGGACGCCCACCTTGGTATCCGGTCGTACCTCGATTGCGCTTCGACGGACGCGAATATTCCGCTCTCCCTGGGCATTCCCGCTTTGTCGATCGGAGCCGGGGGAAACGGCGGCGGCGCGCACACGGCGCAGGAATGGTTCCACCCCGATGGCCGGGACCTCGGCCTGAAGCGCATTTTTCTGACGATTTGCCTGCTGTTGCGCGACTCGAACGGCCAATTGCCGCCATCTCGATAGAAATAGACGTGATTCGACCGCCCATGCTATTCTGAAGTGGCTGTGGACCGATTCGCCCTCACCCATCTTCGCGCTCTGGAAGCCGAAAGCATCCATATCATGCGCGAAGTGGTGGCCGAATTCTCCAATCCGGTGATGCTGTACTCCATCGGAAAAGACTCGTCGGTGATGGTTCGGCTGGCGCAAAAGGCGTTCTTTCCGGGCAAGATCCCGTTCCCGCTCCTGCACGTCGACACGACTTATAAATTTAGCGAGATGATCGAGTTCCGCGACCGTTTCGTGAAGGAAATCGGCGCCGATCTCATCGTCCACACGAACCGCCAGGCGATCGCGGATGGCGCGAATCCGTTCCGGCTGGGAACCCAGAAATGCTGCGGCCTGCTGAAGACGCGGGCGCTGCTGGACGCGCTTACGGAAGGCGGCTTCGATGCGGCGTTCGGCGGCGCGCGGCGCGACGAAGAGAAGTCCCGGGCGAAGGAACGCGTGTATTCGTTCCGCGACGGCTTTGGACAGTGGGATCCAAAGAATCAACGTCCCGAACTGTGGAACCTCTACAACTCACGCGTGGATAAGGGCGAAAGCATCCGTGTGTTTCCCCTGTCGAATTGGACCGAATTGGACGTCTGGCAGTATATTCACGTGGAGAACATTCCGATCGTGCCCATGTACTTTGCCAAAGAGCGCGAGATGGTGGTGCGGGGCGGATCGCTGATTCCGGTGGAGCAGGAGATTCCGCTGCTGCCGGGCGAGAAACCCGAGATGGTTTTATGCCGGATGCGCTCGCTCGGATGCAGTCCGTGCACGGGCGCAATCCGCTCCGATGCCGACACGGTGCCCAAGATCATTCAGGAGATGATGCTGGTGCGCCGCTCGGAACGGGAGAATCGGGTAATCGACCACGACCAGGAAGGCTCCATGGAAATCAAGAAGCGCGAGGGCTATTTCTGAGCGAAATCGAAACCTTTCTTCGACGCAACGAAGAGAAAGAGCTGCTTCGTTTCACGACCGCGGGGAGCGTCGACGACGGCAAGTCAACCTTGATCGGACGTCTGCTCTACGACTCGAAAGGCGTTTACGAAGATCAGATTGCCTCCATGCGCAAAGCGACGGTCAATCAGACCGCGGGCGCGATGGATTTCTCGCTGCTCACCGACGGGTTGCGCGCCGAGCGCGAGCAGGGCATCACGATCGACGTGGCGTACCGCTATTTCTCCACGCCGCGCCGGAAGTTCATCATCGCCGATACGCCGGGCCATGAGCAGTACACCCGCAACATGGCGACCGGCGCATCCACGGCGAATCTCGCCATTATTTTGATTGACGCCCGCTTCGGCGTGCTGCAGCAATCCCGGAGGCATGCGTTCATCGCCTCTCTGCTGGCGATTCCGCACATTGCCGTCGCGGTGAACAAGATGGATCTTGTGGACTACCGTGAGGACGTATTCGAACAGATCCGCGCCGACTTCGAGGGCTTTGCCGAGCAGCTTCAGATCGCCGATGCACACTTCATTCCAGTCAGTGCGCTGCTTGGCGACAACGTCGTGGACAGGAGCGAGCGCATGCCGTGGTTCAAGGGCGCGCCGCTGCTCGAATACCTGGAGACCGTCCACATTTCGCACGACCGCAACCTCACGGAAATGCGTTTTCCGGTGCAGTACGTAATCCGGCCGAATCTCGATTTTCGCGGGTATGCCGGGCAGGTGGCGTCGGGTGTGATCCGCAAGGGCGATACGGTCATGGTGCTGCCCTCGGGACGGACCAGCCAGGTGCAGAAGATCGTGACGTACGAAGGCGAGATCGCTCAAGCCTACCCGCCCATGTCCGTTACGGTGTGTCTTGAAGACGAGATCGACATCAGCCGAGGCGACATGCTCGTGCCGCCGCTCGACGCTCCCTACGTTTCGACCCGGTTCGAAGCGATGGCTGTCTGGATGAACGCCGCGCCTCTTGAAATCGGCCGCACCTATTTGGTGAAGCACCTGACGCAGCAGGTGACGGCTTCGGTGACGGCGATCCGCTATAGAACGGACGTGAACACGCTTGAGAAACAGGAAACGGACCGCCTGGAGCTGAACGAAATCGGCGCGATTTCCATCGAAACGCGGCGGCCTCTGTTCTTCGACCCCTATCGGAGGAACCGTACGACGGGCGCGTTCATTCTGATCGATCCGATTACGAATTCGACCTTGGGCGCGGGCATGATCACGGACCGCGAAACGGCTGCCGGTCGAAGCGCGGGTTCCCTTCTTGACGCGGTGCGCTATGAGCCGGGAACAGGCCCGCGCGTGACGGCCGGTGAACGTTTTGCGCGCGCGGGACACCGGGCGGCGACGGTCTGGCTGAGCGGAGTCGAAGAAATCGCCTATCTGGCGGAGCGGAAGCTGTTCGACCACGGGTGCCTGGTGCACGTGCTTGCGGGTGAAACGGAAAGCCACATTCTGCCGGAGTTGGCGCGGATCTCAAATGCGGCCGGACTGATTACGATCTGCTCGGTGCCCGTTGACGACCCGCAGGAACGGGAGCGTGCGCGAGGCGTCGTGGGCGAGGAGCGCTTCGTGACGGTCGATGCGGCGGCAATTCCCGGCGGAGTTGATGCCGCGGCCGAAGCCGTGTGCCGGAAGTTGGAGGAACAGGGCATCATCCGCGAGCGGCGAAGCGATCCGTTTACAGGCGGCGACGGGATTTAGAAAGATCGCCCGATGAATAACGGCAACACGTACGACCTGGTGGTGAAGGACCTGTTCCAGCGGGACCATCCGAGCCTGTTGGACGAGTTGACTGGCGGCGTGGCCGTGCGGGAAGTCCTGAACGTGGAGTTGGCCAGAGTCGAGGAGCGGCGGGCGGACTTGGTGTTGTCGCTGGCGGATGGAACCATTCTCCACATCGAGTTCCAGAGCGGCAACGACAAAGACATGCCGTACCGCGAGGGAATTTATTGCTTGTTGCTCGGACAGAAGTACCGGCGTCGCGTGCGGCAGGTGGTTCTGTATGTGGGACAGGCAAAAATGCGGATGGAAGACCACGTGGATCTGGGCGAGACGAAGTGCGCCTACACATTGATGGACATTCGCGAGATGGACGCGGGCAAGTTGATGGCAAGCGGCCGGCCCGGCGATCTCGCGCTGGCGATGCTTGCCGGCGGCGGGACGGAGCGAGTGCTGGAGATCGTGAAACGGGCGGAGGCGTTGAGCGGCGCTGAGCGGCAGAGAGTTTTGTCCCAACTCGTGGTGCTGTCAAGGTTGCGCCGATTGACGGGACCGCTCACAATGGAGTTGAAAGCTATGCTGAGCGCGACAGACCCCTTCTACAAGCATCCATACGCCCAGGACGCCATGCGGTATGCTCGCAGGACCATGCTCAGGGGACTACTGGCAACGAAATTCGGGAGGGTGCCAAAGTGGGTGGACGAGCGGCTGGAAGCGGCCACCTCCGTCCAGATCGAGCGGTGGTCGAAAAAATTCGTTACCGCCGATACGCTCGAAGGCGTCCTCGGCAAGAAGTAGGTTGCCGTGGCAAAGCGGCGGCCACGCAGCACGGAGTTGAGATGCACGCGGGGCGCGACGGACCCCTTCTACAGGAGTCCATACGCCCAGGACGCCATGCGGTATGCTCTCGCCAAGATGCTGCGGGTACAACTGAAAACGAAGTTCGGCAGGCTGCCGAAATGGGCAGATGAACGGCTGAAAGTCGCCACGTCTGTCCAGATTGATCGTTGGATGAAAAAGTTCGTTCGCGCCGAGACGATCGAAGGCGTCCTCGGCAAGAAGTACCCGCCCGTCTACGCCTCCAGCACCTCGGCCGGATCTATGCGCAGCCATAAGAATCCCCCAATCACGTAGACACCCGACGCCACCACAAGCGTCGCATGAAACGATCCGAAGGTCTGCATCAGCCACGCCGCCGAGACGGACGACACCATGGCGGAAAGGCTCGACGCCATGTTCATGAACGCGCTTGTCGTGCCGCCGAACCGTCCGCCGACGTCCGTGACCGTCGCCCACGAAACCGGCAAGGTCATGTCGTGCGAGCATTGCGCGATGGCCAGGCAGAGTACCGCCAGAAACGGCTCGCGCGCGAAGGCCGAGAACAGCGAACCCGTCCCCGCGAGCAGGAATCCGGTGAATCCGATGCCGCGCCGCGACCATCTCAGATTGCCGGTCCGCCGCACCAGCCAGTCGGAGAAAGCGCCGCCGGCGACGCATCCAAGCGCGCCGCCCGCGAGCGGCAGCGACGAGTACAGCCCGGAACGTTCGAGCGTGAGGCCGTAATCCTTCATCAGGAACGTGGGCAGCCATGTCACGGAAAACCAGAATCCATAGGCGGAACAGAAGTACATGCCGAACAGCGCCCACATCGTGCCGCTCGAAAAGATCCTGCGCCAGGGCGGTTGTTCGCCGTGGCCGTGAGGAGCGGAGGGTGGACCGATGTGCCGCAGCTCCGCTTCGTTGACGCCAGGGTGTTCGGCCGGATCGTCGCGATACCAGCGCCAGAATACGGCGCACCAAACCAGACCCGTCAGGCCGAAGACGGCAAACGTGGCGCGCCATCCGATACCGGCCATCAAATACGCCGCGAGAACCGGGGCCATCGACCCGCCGGAGCGCGCGCCCATCCACATCACGCCGTTCGCGCGCGCTCGCTCGTGCGGCGGAAACCAGCGTGCGAGCGCCCGCGATAGCGTGGGAAACGCCCCGGACTCGCCCGCGCCGAATGCGAAGCGCGTCGCGAGCAGCGAGGGGTAGTTCCAAGCCACTCCGGTGAGGATTGTGAACGCGCTCCAGCACGCCACGATGCGCGTCATCACCTTGCGCTGGCCGATGCGGTCGCCCCACCAGCCCGAAGGGATCTCGAAGATCGCGTACGACAGCGCGAATACGCTGAAGACATAGCCCATCTGCATCGCCGAGAGCCCGAGGTCCTTCGTAATGGACGGCGCGGCCACCGAAATACACACGCGGTCGAGGTAAGTAATTACCGAAACCAGAAAGCCCAGTAACAGCACAATGTAGCGCTTGGAAGTTTTTCTCAACGTTTACCCTGTTCGGTCAGTATATATGTATGAGACGGTCATGAACGAACTGGCGCTCAGCGTGGTCAGGATGGGTTACGGATTGCGGGCCGAGGAGTTCGAGCGCGTGGTAATCGAGCATCAGCGGCAGGTACTGATGACGGCGTTCCGGCTTCTGGGGCGCATGGAAGACGCGCAGGATGCGGCCCAGGATGTGTTTTTGCGCCTGCACAGGAGTCTCGGCCGGTTCGACAATTCGCGCGAGATCTCGCCGTGGCTCTACAGAATGACCGTGAATGTGTGCCACGATCTTCGGCGGAAGCGGAGGGTCACGGTTGGGCTCGACGGAGTTGAACCCGTTGCGCCGGAGTTCGATCCGCTGGGCGAGAGGAAGCTCGAGGAAAGGCGCGCCGCGGTAGCCGAAGCGCTTCAGTCGCTGCCGGAAAAGGAACGCGCGGCCTTGGTGCTGCGCGATATCGAAGGGCTGCCCACGACCGAGGTGGCGCGAATCCTGGGATCGAGCGAATCGACCGTGCGGTCGCAAATCAGCACCGCGCGCGTGAAGATAAGCAAGTTATTGAGAGGGAGGGGCCATGTCCTGTGAGCGAATGGAATTGGCGATCGCGCTCTACGTGGAGGGAGACCTGCCCTCGCTCGAAAGGCCGGAAGTGGAGGCCCATCTGACGAGGTGCACCGCGTGCGCGGAGTTCGAGCGGGAGTTGCTCGCAAGTCAGATAGCGCTGAAAGACCTGGCGCATGAAACGATGGACGAATCCGTATTTCGCATTATGCGCGCGCGGGTCATGGAAGAAAGCACCGGGCGCGGCCGACGCTGGTTCCCCGTATGGCTGTTCGCTCCGCTGACGGCGGTGGCCGCGGCTGTGTTCGCCATTGCCTTGATTCCGGCAGGCGTCGTCGAGGGACCGGTTCCGCCCTCCGCCCCGCAGGCGCCGGTAGTCGTTGCGTCGCGGTTCACGCGAGAACCCGTTCGCCGGGCGCCGGTTCGAAGACCTCGGCCGAAGGCCGTGACCCGGGAATCGGTGATGTTGCAACTGGTGTCCGACGACCCGGACATCGTCATTTATTGGCTGGTGGACTAAAAACCAGAACAAGGAGAAGAACGATGAAACGATTGTTGTGTCCGGTACTCTTGACTTCGCTGGCGCTCGCCCAGGCGCTTGCTCAGGATCTATCGAGAGTGACCCGCATTATCGAAATCAAACATGCCGACGTGAATCACATTGCGGCCGTGATGGGGCCTTTTGGAGCGGGAGTCAGCCCGAACCCGCAAATGAAAGTCATCACCGTGAATGGGCCCACGGCCGTTGTGGCCGCGATCGAGGAAGCCGTGAAGAAACTGGACGTGCCGCCGCAGCCGCTTCCGAATATCGAACTGACCGCCTATCTGGTTGTGGCCTCGGCGCAGCC
Organism: Candidatus Sulfopaludibacter sp. SbA3; assembly: GCA_945893365.1. Taxonomy (GTDB): domain Bacteria; phylum Acidobacteriota; class Terriglobia; order Bryobacterales; family Bryobacteraceae; genus SYKU01. Next base: position 42,262 of record CAMDED010000002.1, read on the forward strand.
GCCGGGAGGCTCTCCGATTCCGGCGGACTTGCAGCCGGTGGTAAATCAGCTGAAGGGCGTCCTGCAATACCAGGGATTCCGCGTGCTCGACACGCTGCTGATGCGCACGGCGCAAGGCAGTTCCGCCGAAGCGCGGGGGCTCACGTCCAATGGGGGCGTGGAGGGCCAACGTCCGGGGTACCACCTCAACATCGGCAAAGCGCAGATCATCTCCGACGGGCCAAATCGCACGCTGCGTTTAACCGGCATGTCGCTCAATATGAGGATTCCAAATGCCGTTAAGGGTGGCGGGCCGCTCGGCGGCGTATCTCAGATCCAGTACCACGACGCCAACATCAAAGCGGATGTCGATATTCGCGAAGGACAAAAAGTCGTGGTCGGCAAGACCAGTTTCGACACGCCGGACACGGCGCTGATACTGATTCTCATGGCGAGGGTCGTGAACTAATGGTGGGAAGCCGCGGGGAGCTTCATGTCCGCGGCTACCGCTTGTGCTGCTCTTTTAGCACCTTCGGGTCGTCCATTTTCGGCCCCGGCTTCGGGTCCTTCGGCTCTCTCGCCTCGGACGGCACGAACAGCCTCGCGTCCACCTGTTCGAGTTTGTACGGCGTGAAATCGGGCTGAGAGGTGAAGACGCCGCTCAGATCCGAAGCTACGGCGTCGAACAGATTGAGCGGCGGCATGCCCAGCACTCGAAACACGGTCTTCAGCAGTCCGGGAAACCCTGAATTTACGCGGCTCACGTAGCCCTTTTTCACGTACGGGCCCATCGCCATCAGCAGCGTGCGATGGGCGTCGACGTGGTCGCGCCCGCCCTGCGCATCGTCCTCGGTAACGAACACCGCCATTTCCTTCCACCAGGGCGTGCGCGAAAGAAATTCGACGATCCGCCCGAGCGCGTAGTCGTTGTCCGCCATGTAAGACGCCTCGTACGGGAAGCCGTCTTCGGGCCGCGGCTTCGCCAAATGGTCGTTTGGCAAATGAATGTAGATGAAGCGGGGAAACGCTTCGCCGCCTTCGATGTACTTTTCGCGAACCTCTTTGATAAACACGTCCGCGCGAAACTGATCCGGGATATTCGTGTTGTACATCGGGTAGGCCCGCGAGGTGTTGCGATAGAGCGGGTCGGGCGCCGGGACGTTGGTCAACACGCCCGCCCCCGTGGGTTTCAGCCCCGTGCCCTCGTCCACGCCGGCCAGCTCAAACCCTTCGCCGTAGTTCCTGAAAGGGATCCCGGCGCGCTCCAGGTGATGCCACAGCGTGCCCGCCTCCAGCTGCTCTTCGGGATGCACCGAGGAATTGCTTTCCGTGAACAGCAGGCGGCCGGGCGCGGCGGTGGGAAGGCGGAAGTCCTTTTGGCCGCCATACCCAGCCATGAGCGTGCTCTCGGTCCATGCGTTCGGATAAGATCCCACCAGCCAGTGATGCCCGTCGACGCTCACCTCGGAATCCGCGTGGAAGTTGTCGCTAATCGCCCAGCGCGCGGCCATCGAATGATGGTTTGGCGTCACGTTGACGGCCTTCAGACTCAATCGCTCGCTGCCTCCGTATACGAATCCGCGGCGCCCGAATCGCGCAAGGAGAGGTGCGGAGCGCACGGGGCCGTCCGGGGCTTTCACGATGTCGCCAAACACCTCGTCGAAGGTGCGGTTCTCCTTGACGATGAGCACAACACGTTTGATCCCGTCCGGCGGCGCGACGGCCTTTTCTCCCTGTGCCGCTTCGCTTAGTGCAAAGAAACCGTTGTATTCGAAGACCCGCTTCGTGTGCGCGGCCAGTTCCGCCGGGTCCGGCAGAGGGTACGTGGAAACCGTGCCGCGCCGTAACGTTCCCATGAAGCTGCTCTCGGGCGATAGATAATGTGCGCCGTTGTGCGCGGCGTTCGGTCCTACACCGATGCCTTTCGCGTTCGAGACGTACACATTGTCGCGATCCACAACTACGCGCGTGGGAAACCAGCCCGCCGGCAGATGGCCCAACACGCGGCGCTCCGCTACATCGATGACGCCGACGGCGTTGATACCCGCCTCGGCGACAAGCAGCCAGCCCGCCGAATGCCACGCCATCCCGAGCGGAAGCACGCCGCGAAATCCTTCGAGACCCGGAATGCGGATCTGGATTTCCGCCGTTACCGCGAGCGTGCCCGCGTCAATCACCGTGATGGAATCGTTATGTGCGTTGCTCACGAAAACCCTGGCGCCCGCCGCCAGGACGCCCGAGGGACTGCTCCCTCCGACCGTCCCCTTGCCCCATGGAAGCCCGGTCGGAATGAACCGTTCCACCTTCGGCGCAGCCGGATTTTCCACGTCGACTACGGCGAGCGAGTTCGATTCCTTCACGTTCGGTTCGCCCAGGCCTGGTACATCGACCGTCGCGCCCGCGACCGTCTGCCTGCGCGCTCCGTCGCGGGCTTCCGCGGATGGGAACCCGAACGCCGGAAACGGAAGTCCCGTCTCGCCGCGCTTCCGGTCCGCGCCTGGAATCGCCCTGTACTCGAACATTCCGATGTTCGTCACGTAGGCGCGGCGCGCGTCCGGCGAAAGCGCGATCGCGAAGGGAAGCCGACCGACTTTAACCGATGAAACGACGCGCCCGCGCTTTACGTCGACCACGACAACCCGGAAGTTCGCCTGGTCCACGACGTAGAGCAGCCCGCGCGCGTGGTCGAGCGCCAGGTCTCCGGTGTAGCTATCCTTGAAAGCTCCCTGATTGAGGTCGATGGTCTTGCGCCGGTTCCCGCTCGCCGTTTGAATGAGCCGGACGCCGCCCGAGTTCCCATCCGACGCCCACACGGCCTTGTTGTCGACGAACGCGAGGCCCATGAATACCGATCGCCAGTCGTCGTCATCGGCTTCGGGGTCGTTCTTCCTGGGAGCGACCAGGTGACGCGAGATCCAGCGGCCTTTGTCCTTTTCGAGCACCGTGAGCGAGTAGCGGTCCGGCCCGCCGTTCGCCGAGACCAGAACGTTTCCGGCGGGATTGATGGCAAGACCGAAGGGCCCGGGACCGGTCATATACTGCTGGCCGAGCGGATGCAGGAGACGGCCGCCGGGCAAAATCGACTCTCCGGTGAGACTGCGGAACGGCGTACGCGTGGCTGCCGGCGCTGCAAAGTCCGCGGCGTGCGCAACGGCGCACAGCGCCAGCACGCAGAGCAACAGGGGAATCATAGGATCATTGAACCATACGTGCGCCCGCGAAACGCCTCCCGTTCGCGCGGCAGCGCCGTATACAATTAAGGAGAGCCCGCCGCAGCCGGGCGTTCGGTTCCGGCTTTCCACTATGAAAACCACGTTTGCGCCCGTTGTCCTTCCGCTCTTGACTCTCTTTGCCGCTTCCGCCGCCGCGTCGCCGCAGCCCGACTCGATCCGCCGCCTGGACGGTACTACGATCACCGTGGCGGATGCGGAAACTTTCGCGGCGAAGACTTTGCAGGCCGCCCGCGTGACCGGTGCGCAAATCGCCGTTCTCGACCGCGGTCGCCTCGTCTGGAGCGCGGCATTCGGCTTTCGCCGCCTGGAGCCCAGGCTTCCGATGGATCGCGAGACGACTACATGGGCAGCTTCCATCACGAAAAGCGTCTTCGCCACCTACGTGATGCAGCTTGTCGAACGCGGCGAGTTCGATCTCGATATCCCGGTCGCCGCCCAACTCCCCAAGCCCCTCAATAGCTACGATGCCTACCGCGAAACAGCTTCTGATCTCGTGAACGATCCAGCGTGGGCGGCGGTAACGCCGCGCATGCTGCTCGCTCACACCGCGGGACTGGCAAATTTCGCCTTCCTCGAACCGGACAAGAAGATACACCTGCACTTCAAGCCGGGCACGCAGTTTCGCTATTCCGGAGAAGGCATCAACCTGGTGCAGTTCGCGATCGAGCAGAAGAAACAGCGTCTGCTCGACCAACTTATGCACGAAGCCTTCTTCGCGCCGCTCGGCATGACACGCACCGGCATCATCTACCGGACGGACTTCGCCGCGAACGTCGCCGACCGCTACGATTCCGAGGAACGATTCCGCGCGCAGACCAAGCGCTTCCCCGCGCGCGCCGCCGGTTCGATGACCACCAGCGCCGAGGACCTGGGCCGCTTCGCCTCCGCGCTGTTCTCGGGCAAGATCCTCAAGCCTGCGACACGGAAGGCGATGCTTACTCCGTTCATTCGCCTTCGGTCGCTTCACCAATTCGCGATCGCGCCGAACGAGGGCGAGGGCTTAGAGGCCCCGGCCGTTGGTCTGGCGTATGGCGTGGGCTGGGGCCTCCTGACCAAGACGCGCTTCGGACCCGCCTTTTTCAAGGAAGGACACGGCGACGGAGCGCAGGACTACATGATCTGCTTTGAACGCCGCCAAGCCTGCATGATTCTCCTCACGAACAGCGACAATGGCGAGCTTGCCTTTCGCCCGCTTCTCGAAACCATCCTTGGAAACACGGTCACTCCGTGGGAATGGGAAGGCTACACTCCGGCCTATATCGAAGCGAGCCGGAAGAATCAGTAGCCGTCCATCAATTCACTGGGCGCAGTCTGACCCGCACCCAATAATATTTAGTAGATCGACAAAGTATACTATTGACATTTTCCGCCATTCGTACTATATTCGATCTATGAAGTCGAGTATAAGCACAGAACGGCATCGTCTCACGGTCCTCCGCTCCGCCTCCACTTGTTGTTGTTGATTCTGCTTCTTCCATCCACCAGAAGCTCGCGCCCCATTTAACTTCCTTGTCGAAGCGGATGCGCGGTCCTGCGCCCGAAGGGTGCGAGCAATCGTTATTTAATTCATTTTCTAAGAGATAGGAGATATCAAGCACCCATGACAAAGGTAATCTTTCCGATTCTGGCGCTGGCCATTTCGGCTTTCGGACAGGTGGATACAGGGGCCGTCAGCGGCCTTGTCCACGACGAGTCCGGCGCTCGCGTCACCGCCGCCCAAATCACCGTCGTCAACGGCGCAACCAATATCGAACAGCGCCTTCTGACGAACAACTCCGGGTATTATTCAGCCCCCTCCCTGCGGCCCGGCGTGTACACCATCCGCGCAAAGAAGGAGGGGTTCGCCGCCGGCAAACGCGAGCGCATCGAACTGCGGGTCCAGGACCGGCTGGAGATCAACTTCGAGCTGAAAGTCAGCGCGGCCAGCACGGAAATCACGGTTTCGACCGAGGCTCCCCGGCTCGAATCCGAAAGCTCCTCACTCGGAAACGTGGTGGCAAACCGCACGCTCATCGATCTGCCTCTTAATGGTCGCAACTTCACCCAGTTGGCCACGCTGGGAGCCGGGACGCTGCCTGCGAAGAAGTCCGCGGAACGCGACTCCTTTGTGGCCAACGGTGCGCGCCCGGTACAGAATAGTTACCTGCTGGACGGCATCGAGAACAAGAATCGGATCGTCGGATTCGACAACGGCACGGCTCAGACTATTCAGCCGGTTCTCGACGCGATTCAGGAGTTCAAGGTTCAGACCAGCACCTACTCGGCGGAGTTTGGGCAAGCCGCCGGAGGCGTGGTGAATGTCTCGCTGCGATCGGGAACGAACCATCCTCACGGCAGCCTTTTCGCTTTTCATCGCAACTCAGCCGTCTCCGCCACTCCGTACTTCCAGCCTTTGCGCGGCGAAAAGCCGCAGTTTCTGCAGAATCAGTTCGGCGCCACGCTGGGCGGACCGCTCATCAAGGACCGTACCTTCTACTTCGCCAGTTGGCAGAGTTCCCGCGAGTTGAGCGCGGCGCCGCAAGTCTCCACCGTTCCCACCCAGGAGCTTCGCGGTGGCGAGTTTGGAGCCCGCGCTATTTTCGACCCCGGTACGACGCGCGCCAACCCGAACGGCAGCGGATTTGTGCGCGATCCATTTCCGGGAAATCGTGTCCCGGCCACGCGTTGGGATCCCGTCGCGGCGAAGGCGGCCGCGCTCTATCCCGAGCCCAATCTGACAGGGGCCGTGCGCAACTACTTCTACAACCCCAAACAGACCGTCTTCAGCGACCAGGGAAATTTGCGCGTGGACCATCAACTCTCGCCGAAGGACTCGTTGTTCGGACGCGTTTCGATCAACGACGGGCGCAACACTCTCCCCACGCTGCTGCCGCCGCCGGCAAGCACCCCTGTCCTCGCCACGCCCACAGCGCAATCGATCGCCGCCAGCCATACCCGCGTTTTGACCAACACCGCCGTGAACGAACTTCGTTTCGGATTCATGCGCACGCGGCTGCAACAGCAGACGACCGGCGACCGTTTGTTCGAGTCCTACGGGATCAAGGGCGTCTTCGAGGACCCAACGGTAAAGGGATTGCCCACTTTCGGCGTTACGGGACTCTCGACGCTCGGCACCACGGGTCCAGGCAATCTGCCCATCGGTTCAACCGGCTCGGGCAACCTGCCTATCGACAAGTGGGGACGCGTGATTCAGTTCACCGACACGTTGAACTGGGTGACGGGCAAGCACACCGTCAAGTTCGGAGCGGACCTGCAGGAAGCCAGGCTGTTCGGTTTTGTTACATTGCAGGCGCGGCCGTCCATAAACTTTAGCGGCGTCTATTCGCAAAATCCGCAGAACCGCGCCGCGACGGGGTCCCCGTACGCCGACTTCCTGATCGGCTACGCCGCCACAACTACGATTTCGAATCGTCCGCGCAACGAAAGCCGCCAGCGCGTGGCGCAGGGGTTCATCCAGGACGATTGGAAGGCCGGCCCAAAGCTGACCGTGAATCTGGGGCTGCGCTACGAACTCGCGGCGCCTTGGGTGGAAGTGAATAATCGCCAGTCGAACTTGGTCCTCGAACAAGGGCCGCTATTCGGCAAGCTCCTGCAGGTTGAGAACCTGGCAGGCACCGGTTTCAACCGTTCCTTCATGGACGCCGACCGGAACAACTTTGCGCCGCGCGTTGGCGTGGCGTACAAGGCCGCATCGAAGACGGTGATCCGGTCGGCGGTCGGTGTTTTCTATGGCCGTGACGAGAACCTGGGAATTTCGCGGCGCATCACGAACAACCCGCCATTCTTCGTTCGGACGCAGCTCGCCGGCGACCAGGTGACGCCGAACTTTGTGCTGTCGAAGGGCTACCCGGCTGGGATATTGGAGCCGGCGAGCATGGTGAATCCGGAAGTCAACTCGGTGCCGAAAGATTCGCCGCTCCCCTACATCCTGCAGTGGAACTTCAATCTGCAGCGGGAACTGCCCTCGAAGTTCGTTCTGCAACTCGGCTACACAGGTTCGGGCGGACGCAAGCTTTACTACACCAACAACATCAATCAGCCGCTGCCGGGCGCGGGAAGCGTGGATGCGAGGCGGCCGGTCCAAGGCTACAGCGGGATTTTCCAATGGGCGCCGCTGTTCAAGTCGAGCTACCAGGCCTTCACTTCCCAGCTCGACCGGCGCTTTGCCAACGGTTTCAGCATCCTGGCCTCGTACACCTATAGCCACTCGATCGACGACGGTCCGGCGAGCAGCGAAACCAACGATCCCGCTCCGCAGGATGCGCGTACCCTGAGCGCCAACCGGGGTAGCTCGTCGTTCGATATCCGCCATCGCTTCGTGACGAGTTACACGTGGGAGCTGCCCTTTGGCCGGGGTAAACGTTGGACCAACGGACCTGGCGCTATCTCGGCGCTGACGGGCGGCTGGCAGATCGCAGGCATCACCAGTTGGCAAACGGGCTTACCTTTTACGCCGGTACTGAGCTTCGATCCCTCCAACACCGCCACAACGGCGCGGCCCAATCGTCTGGGCGACGGCTCGCTTCACGCCGGCGAGCGCTCGATCGGCCGATGGTTCGACGCGGCCGCTTTCACCGCCGCCCCCGCGTTCACGTTCGGCAATTCCGGCCGCAACATTCTGCGCGCGCCGCGGCAAACCAACTTCGATGCCGGAGTATCGCGCAGTTTTCGACTCACGGAGCGTTTCGGTCTCAGTTTCCGCGCCGAGGCCTTCAATCTATTGAACACTCCGCAGTTCGGTCTCCCCAACGCGACGGTGGGCGTAGCTAACGCCGGAGTGATCGAAACCGTAAGCACGCCGGAGCGGCAACTGCAGTTCGCGCTACGGCTGGCGTTTTAGTCTTTCGTCTTGGATAATTCTTTACAATGACGCACCTTGTAATCGGCGCGAAGCACCGTTCCACTTGGTTCAACGAAGAGGCACTGGTCGGCGTGAAGTGACAATGAAATCTCGGCGCTTCTTCGGTTCGAGCCAGCGTCGTACTTCAGCGCTCTTGTGGCTGCAGTAGTTGTCCATGATCAGGTGCACATCTTGGCCGGCGGGAATGTTCTTTTCCAGATGATTCAGGAATTTGACAAACTCGCCGCTACGATGCCGTTCCTGGCAGGTCCCAATCACTCTGCCATTGAGGATGTTGCATGCAGCGAACAGAGTCGTCGTGCCGTTCCGCTTATAATCGTGCGTTTGACGTTCCGGCAGACCGGGCCGCAAGGGAAGAAGCGGCGCAGTGCGGTCCAATGCTTGAATCCGGCCCTCCTCGTCCACACGCAACACCAGAGCGCGGTCGGGAGGATTTAGGGATAGCCCGACGATATCGCGGACCTTGGCCTCGAACTGCGGATCGTTGGATAGTTTGAACCGCTCCACCCGATGCGGTTGCACGTCGTGATGCTGCCAGACGCGGTGCACGATGCTCCGGGAAACACGCAGGTGCTCCGCCAACATCCGAACACTCCAATGCGTGCTGCCATCGCCGGGTCTCGTTTTCAATGTCGTCGTGAGGATCTTCCGCTCCAGCTCCGGCGTGAGCACTTTGGCCTGGCGCTTCCGCCGGTGAATTCCCGTGACCGCAACTCATCCCTTTTTGGGCAAACGCCGCGCGCACGGCTAGAATGGCCGGACGCGACACGTTCAACTGCCGAGCTATGGCATGGTCGGCTAGGCCCTGATTTGCGAGCAGCACGACGCGGAAACGGAGCGCCCCTCGTTGTGAAGAATTGCCGTTTCGGAGCAGTGCCTCCAGTATCTAAGGCGGGAGACTAGCTCGCCAAAGACTTCATGCCGCGCCGACAGGCGAGAAGCAGCGCGCCGCCGGCGAGCATGCCGAGCGTCCCTGGTTCGGGAACGCCGGTAAACACCATAGGGTCGCTGTCGGCAAAGAACGAGGCGTTTCCCGCGTAGAGGCCCGATTGCCCGGTGTTGGCATCTACAAACCCATATAACCGAAACGTGACGGCGCTCGATTGCACGCCGAGCACAGCGAGCGAGTCGTCCCAAGTTTGGATACCGATTGGGTCGATATGGTCGCCGAGGTTGGTTGTGTAGCCGTCGACGCTGCTGAACAGCCCGGTGGTGTAGGTCTCGTTCGAGCCGACCACGTAATGGAATTCGACCGTTGAGAAGTCGATCAGATAATCGGGATCCGGAGTGAGAGTGACCTCGAAGTAGGCGCCGCCAAAAGAGCCCACTGGCCAGTCATTGCCGCTAAAGAAAAGGCTGTCATTACCGACGAGTGTGATGCCGGTATGGCTAATTCCGCTCGACGACAGGTGGGGAACAACGAATGTGTTCGGCACGGGATCAACGCCGTTCTGAAAAACGTATTGAGAAACGAGCATGGTGGACCAACTCGGGGCGGCCAGCGCCAGGAGAGAGGATGCGAGGACGATTGTGCGCATTGGGACAAGTCTAAACGATACCGGTGTACCTAAACAAGTGCCTCTTGGTTGAACCAAGTGGAACGGTTCTTCGCGCCGATTACAGGGAGAATGATTCGCCGCGGTACGCTCCACAGCGCCGACGAATTGGAGGAGGCCATCTGCCAATGGCTGGCGCACTGGAACGAGGCGCCCAAACCGTTTGTCTGGAAGGACTCTGCCGACGTCATTTTGGACAAGGTCCGTCGTTGTAAAGAATTATCTAAGACGGAAGACTGGAATACTCAGATAGAATACTCAAGTGACAAGCCACGCAAAGGAGTTTGCCATGAAGTTCCCATCGTGCCTCCTGCTCGCTGCTACTTCAGCATGGGCGCAATCGGTTTCGGGTCTCTGGGATGCGACTGCCGTAATCAACCAGGTGGAGATTCCCTTTCGTATCGAGTTCGCCGGTGAAGGCGATTCGGTGAAAGGCTGGTTCTTCAATGGCGATGAAAAGGTGACCTCTACCAGCGGCAGCTTGAAAGACGGCCGGCTGACGCTGGCCTTCGATCATTACGCGACGCGCCTGGAAGCAACCGTTCAAGAGGGTAGGATTGAGGGCCGGTATGGCCGCTCCTCGCGCGGCCTCGATCCTTTCACAGCTGTACGGCATGTTGCGGGTTCGAGCCCAGTGTCGGAGGTCCCGCGCATCGGCGGCCTTTGGGAAGTGGGCGTGAAGTCGCCTAAGGGAGAATCGGCGTGGCGGCTCATCGTGCGCCAGAACGGCGCGGATGTCTCCGCCGCGATCCTGCGAGTCGACGGTGATACCGGCACTCTCACCGGATCGTTCAAAGACGGCAAATTTATACTGAGCCACTTCTCCGGCGCGCGGCCATCGTTGCTCGTGCTGACTCCGAATCCGGATGGCAGCCTCGAACTCGATCTGAGCGGCAAGGGCAAGATGACCGCCCTGCGCCCCGCGGCCGCGCGCGCAAAGGGACTGGAAGGTCCAACCGATCCGGCCAGGCACACCACGGTAAAGGACCCTTCGGAGCCTTTCCGGTTTCGATTTCCGGACTTGAACGGCAACGTCGCGACCGAATCCGATCCGCGCTTCCAAGGGAAGGTTCTGGTGATCAACATTACCGGAAGCTGGTGCCCGAACTGCCACGACGAAGCGCCCTTCCTCGCTGAGATTTACCGCAAGTATCGCAAGCAAGGGCTGGAGGTGATTGCCATCTCATTCGAGGAAGCCGAACAACTCAAGGATCCGGCGCGGTTACGGGCGTTCATCGGGCGCTACGGACTTGAATACACGGTGCTGCTCGGCGGCGAGCCTGCGGAATTGAAGACTAAGATTCCCCAGGCTGTGAATCTCAACTCCTGGCCTACAACGTTTTTCCTCGGCCGGGATGGACGAGTGCGCCACATCCACGCGGGATTCCCGGGAAAGGCAAGCGGTGAGCTGCACGCGGAAGCGAAACAGGATTTTGCAGGCGCCGTCGAAGCTCTGCTTGCTGAGCCGATACGTTCCTCGCGTTGACGGAAGGAACGAACGACAAGGGAAGGTTGCCGGCGGCCCGCTTCCCGCCACGACGACGGCCGAACGGGACCGCTTGCCGATCGCCGACGGGCTTCGGTTACGGCGGCACGGACGAACCCGGCGTGAAAGCTGTCGACGGCCGCATGCAGACGAACATCCGCATGCCGCGTCGCTCGCGCTTCGCCTGAACCGATACAGCGGACCGCGGCCGTTCGAGCCTACAGCTTCGCCTTGCAGAAAACATTTTCGCGCGGAGCCATGTACTTCACCGCCAAGTGCGGCGTCTCGAGCCACCTGCCATTCTCGAACTTCGAATTGAGAAGCGCTTCGAGCATTCCGCTGGTCAGCAGCGTACGCTCCACCGGATACGCCGGCCGCCCTGTCTCAAACATCGTTTCGATGGCCTGAACCAGACAGGCGAAGTGCTGGAAAGGGCGGCCCTCTTCAAGCCACATCAGCGTGGCTACGGGGTCCGCGCGCCCCTCCACTTCCACCGCTGTCGCCGCGTCCTGCGCGACGCCGTTCGTCATGAAGGCCGCGGCTTCCAGACCGTCGAGGTATTCCACGCGAAAGGCGTACGCTTCCTTGCCGAGATCGCGAATGCCGCCCGGCTTGCGATGAATCGCCTGCGCCAGTGCCGCGTTGAGGAGCTTTTCGGCCCACGGTGTTTTCGAGACCCAGTCCCACATCGCCTGTTTCTCGATGTATTGGACGGCTTTCACGCCGGTCTCGCCGCCGCGACGCCGTTCCACCATGCACTGCAGCCCTTCGAGCAGATGAAAGCCGTAGGCGTCAGGGTCCGCATAGAAAATGGAGACGGCGTGCGTGGCCTTGGCGCCCCAATCCAGATCGACACCGTGAGGACGGTAGCTGACGGGAATAGAGGACCCCGCCATCAGCGGAAACTTCAGCTCGCGCGCGATTTCGACCATGCGCCGCGCCTTCAACCAGCTGTACGAGAGGTGCTTGTCATTGAACACGGGCACGCTCTTTCCCGTCGCCCGGAAAACATCGGCGATCTCGAGGAACAATTCGAAGCGCGGGTACAGATGCTGTCCTTTCTCGTTCCACGGATACTGTCCGTGCTCGCCGATCAGGAGCACGCCATCAACGGCCAGCCGATCACCCCCAAGCGTCAGCGTCTCCCAGATCGTCGGGTAGATCGGCACGTTGTGCTTCTTCGCCATGTCCCGGCTCATGTCGTTCTTGGGTACCTGCGCCGTGTACATCGACACGATTTTCGAACGCGGGCCGGGCGGGCGGCCGTCCTGGCGGAAGCCCTCGAGGTACTTGCCGATGATGACGTCGGCATGAGAGTTGTGCCGGTATTCGGTGACGACGGCGGCGATGCGCTTGGGCGGCGTCCCCTGTGCCGCGGATACGAGCCCGCCCGCCGCGAGGCTTACGCCGCCCGCCGTTGCTACGAATTCTCTTCTCGTGGTCATCCGCGATTACATGTCGAGGCGTTTGCCGTCCGGTCCCCAGCCTTTCGCGCAGAAATGCGACGCGTCCGGCGTCTGGTAGCGGACCTTGGCCAACTCCGGCGTGTCGAGTTTCTTGTAACCCTGTATCCGCGATTCAAGCGCAAAGTCGAGAATACCGCTGGTCAGCATCGTGCGTTCCACGGGATACGGCGGCCGCCCGCTCTCAAACAGGATCTCGATGTTCTTCACCAGACAACCGAAGTGGTGGTGAGGCCTTCCAGGCTGGAGATGCATCAGCATCGAAACGGGCGCGGACTGGCCTTCGATGTCCACCGCCACCGTGAAATCCTCCACTAATCCGGTTAACAGGAACGCGGCGGCCTTCAGCCCGTCGTTGTAGTCGATCACGAACACGGCGGGTTCCCTTACGAGAGCTTTCGGGTCTCCGGACTTGCGCGTCTTGCTGTGCGAGAGCGCCCGCTCGAAAAGCTGCTTCACCCATTCGTTGTTTTCGACGAAGTCCCAGCACTCCCGATTCTGCAAACACTGCACGGCGCGCACCCCTGTTTCGCCGCCTTTCCGCCGCTCGACCACCGCCTGAAGAGATTCGAGCACGTGAAAGCCGTAGATATCGAGCCCGCTGTACGAAATGGCGACCGCGTGCCTCTGCGGCGCGCCGAACGGCGTGTCCACCGCCGGAATTCGCCATGCGACGGGCGCGGACGACCCGGCCAGCATAGGAAACTTCAACTCCCGTGAAATCTCCACCATCCGCTTCGCCTGCCGCCAGCTCCACGACAGGTGCTTGTCGTTGAATACCGGTACGGACCTTCCGCTCTGCCGGAAGACGTCCGTTATTTTCAGGAACATCTCGAAGCGAGGATACAATTTCTGTTCTTTGTCGTTTGACGGATAGTCGCCGTGTTCGCCGATGAGCAGGACGCCGTCCACGCCAAGCCGCTCCCCTCCCAGCGTGAGCGCCTCCTGGACGGTTCTGTAAATGGGAACCTTGTATTTCCTGGCGCGTTCCCGGCTCATATCGGCCTTCGGAACCTGTTCCGTGAACATTGAGACGATCTTCGATCGCGGATAGGGCGGCTGGTCGTCCTGGTTGTAACCTTCGAGGTACTTGCCCACCACGACGTCCGCGTGCGAATTGGGGCGGTACTCCGTGATGATTGCGGCGATCTTCTTGGGAATCCCAGTCCCTTGCGCCGCGCCGAGTTGTGACGCCGCCATCAGCGGCGCGGAAACGGAAGAGGATGCGGCGAGGAATGTGCGTCTGTTCATCAGACTTCCAGATTACTCCTGTTCGAGAATCGCCCGCGCCTTCTCCAATTCCAGCCGGTGTTCTCCGGACACCGTGGGATAGGCCAGATCCAGCCGTTTCATCGTCCGGTAGATTCCCTGCGCGACCGCGAGCCGTGTAAACCACTTGTCGTCCGCCGGCACGATCACCCACGGCGCCCAAGGGGTGCTCGTATGGTTAAACATGTCCTCGTAGGCGTCCATGTAGTCCTTCCAGTAAGCCCTTTCCTTGCAGTCGTTCGTGGAGAATTTCCAGTTCTTCGCCGGCATCTCGATTCGCTCGAGGAATCGTTTCTTTTGCTCCTTCTTCGAAACGTTCAGGAAGAATTTGAGCACTACGGTCCCGTTTTGCACCAGATACTTTTCGAAATTGTTGATCTCCTCGTAGCGGCGCTTCCAGATCCCTTTCTCTTTGTATTTCGGCGGCAGCTTTTGCTTCTCGAGGATCTCCGGGTGGACCTTTGCGACCAGGACCTCTTCGTAGTAGGAGCGGTTGAAGATGCCGATCCGGCCGCGCTCGGGCAGAGCCTTGACGCAGCGCCACAGATAGTCGTGGTTCAGCTCTTCGACGGACGGCCCTTTGAAGCTGAATACCTGGCAGCCCTGCGGGTTCAGACCGGACATCACGTGCTTGATGGCGCTGTCCTTTCCGGCCGCGTCCATCGCCTGGAAAATGATGAGCAAGGCGTACGTATTCTGGGCATAGAGCTTGCTCTCAAGCTCGGCAAGTTCCTTAATGCCCTCCCGCAGTACCGCCGCCGCTTCCGGCTTTGTCATCTCGACGCTGAAGCCGGGGTCGTAGCCTCGCTTCAGATCGATCTTCTTGCCCGGAGGAACCAGCATCTGCTGGAACAATTTTTCGCGGTACTCCTCCTCGCTCTTCTTTACCTTCGATTCCGATGCCATACGGTCTCCGTCCCGCCGTTGCCGGGATGGAGATATCGTAGCACTCGGCTGGATCCTGCGCCTCGCTCTGTCGTGAGCCGCGTGAGCCGGACTATTTCTTCAGAGTTCTAATGTACGCGACAACGTCGCCCGCCTGCTTCGCGGTCACGGCGGCAACCGGCTTCATCTTGCCTGTGCCATCCGTGATGACTTTTTTCAGATCCGCGTCGGAGGATTTCTGGACTTCGGCTGAACCGAGCGGCCGCAGCGTAACCTTCAACATCTTCGCAATGCCGGGATTTCCCGCTCCGTCCGCTCCATGACAGGATTTGCAGGACTTGTCATAACTTGCCTTCCCCGCATGATCGGCAGCTACGGCCGGCATCGCAAGAAGCGCTAAAACCGACAGAACAACGAAAACTCGCATTCAGACTCCTTTTCGGGGCTCTCGCGCCCACCTCGAACGGCGGGAATACACTCCGGCGTTGTGTCGCTATTCCGATGCGCCGGGTTCCCGTCTAAGCTAGAATTATAACTGATGCGTCTAAGGAAAAGATCTCTCGCCCGCAGCCACTGGGCCGTCGTGCTGGCCGTTTCCGCCGGGGGAATCGCATCCGCGCAGGGCGATGGCGCAGCTTTTTTCGAGAAGAACGTGCGTCCTTTGCTGG
This sequence comes from Candidatus Sulfopaludibacter sp. SbA3, assembly GCA_945893365.1. Taxonomy (GTDB): domain Bacteria; phylum Acidobacteriota; class Terriglobia; order Bryobacterales; family Bryobacteraceae; genus SYKU01. Next base: position 57,662 of record CAMDED010000002.1, read on the forward strand.
CGCAGCACTGCTTTGGATGCCACTCGGCTTCGAGCAGCGTCGCCATGGGCGGCCTTCGCCTGGACAGCCGTGAGAGTCTCGAAAAGGGGGGCGCGCGCGGCCCCGCGCTCGTGAGCGGTAATCCTGAGCGGAGCCACCTGATACGGGCCGTCCGGTACGCGGACGAGAAGCTGCGCATGCCGCCCACCGGCAAGTTGAAGGATGCGGAGATCGCCATTCTTGTCCAATGGGTACAGATGGGTGCGCCTTGGGGCGCTCAGGCAGTGCAAGGCGCAACGAAAGGTCGGGAATATTGGGCCTTCGCGCCGCCAAAGGAATCGCCTCTCCCTGAGGTCAAAGTCCGCGCTTGGGTGAAGTCGCCCATTGACGCTTTCATCCTCGCCGGACTCGATGCGAAGGGGCTGCGTCCAGCGAAAGCCGCCGATAAGCGCACGCTCATTCGCCGCGCCACGTTCGATCTTACGGGACTCCCTCCCACGCCCGAAGAAGTGCGCGCCTTCCTCGACGACCAGATGCCTGACGCCTTCGCCCGCGTGATCGACCGGCTGCTCGCATCGCCCCGCTACGGCGAGCGTTGGGGACGACATTGGCTCGACGTCGCCCGTTATGCCGATTCAAACGGCCTCGACGAGAACCTGGTTTACAAGAACGCGTTCCGCTACAGAGACTACGTGATTCAGGCGTTCAATAAGGACAAACCGTATAACCAGTTCATCGTCGAACAACTCGCGGGCGACCTCATGCCCCCCACGGAGAATCTGGCGACGGAATTCGAGCGCCGGACAGCGACCGGCTTTCTCTCGCTTGGCGCCAAGATGCTCGCCGAAGACGACCCGGTCAAGATGGAGATGGACATTGTCGATGAGCAACTCGACACGACCGCGCGCGCATTCATGGGCTTGACGGTCGGTTGCGCCCGCTGCCATGACCACAAGTTCGATCCCATCCCGACGGCCGACTACTATTCGATGGCGGGAATCTTCAAAAGCTCGAAGACCATGGAGAACTTCAAGGTGGTCGCCAAGTGGCACGAATACGTGCTCGCGCCCGAGGAAGACCGCAAGAAACTGAAGGCGCATGAGGACTCGATCGAAGCGAAGCTGAAGGAAATCGGCCGGCTCACGAAGGTGGAAAACGACAGGCTGGCCACCGCGGAAAGACGGAAGGTAGGCGAGTATCTTCTCGCCGCCGCCGACCTGGAGCGTTACGAGCAGACTCATCCGGCCACGGCGCTCGCGGAATCCGATACGGCTCCGAAACCCGGCATGGTGGTTGTCGAGGCGGGCAGCTTTACACTGGGGAATGTCCCCAAAAAGCTCGAAAAGGGCAAAAACAACGCCTTAGACAAGCAAAAAGGTCCCTATTTCGCCCAATATGAAATCACTGTTGCCAGGGCTGGCGCGTATCAGATCGACGTGCTCGACCAGGAAAAAGGCGGCGGCACGGCGGACATTTGGATCAATGCCGTGCTCGAGAAGCGGGGCGCGGAGCCGATTGAGAATCGTGAAGCCTCTCCCGACGCCGGCGGCTGGTCGGTTGAGTGCATAGTTCCTCTCGTGGCGGGAAAGAACACGCTCCGGCTGGAGCACAAGTCGCGGTTTCCGTACTTCGCCAAACTCCTGATCGCCCCGAGTGTGCTGCCGAAGGGCGTGCCGGCGCCCAAAACCGCGGTTCAGACGGCCCGGCAATACGGTATCAACGCGGGGATGCTGGGCCAGTGGGTCGACCAGTTGCGCCGCTCGAAAGGCGCGCCGAATTCGCCGCTCTTTGCCTGGCTTACCTTCGGGACGGACACCCGTCCGGATGCCTGGACCTCTCCCGCGGCAACCCTGTTCGCCAAGTCCAAGCCCGCGAACCGCGCCGAACTCGCGGCACGCTACCGGAACTTGTTTTTAGAAACGATAAGGCAGTGGGAGGCGGCAAATCCGGAAGGTGAGAAACCCGCCGCAAAGAAGGACGCCGGAACGAAGGAAAGTGAGAAGGAAACTCCGCTCGCCGACTCCGCTTACGAGGCGCTCCGTCAGGTTATCTACGAGAAATTCGGGCCCTTCCGCCCGCCAGTGGACTCAAAGCAGTATTATCCGGCGGCAGCGCAGGAACAACTCGCGCGCCTGGAGAAAGAGCACAAGGAGCTGGAAGCCTCGACGCCGGACCTGCCGCGCGCCATGGGAGTCGCCGAAAGCGCCGTCATCGCGGATTTGCCCATCCACTTGCGGGGCAGCCATTGGACGCTCGGCCAGGTTACGCCGCGCCGTTTCCTGCGCGTCATCGCGGGAGAGAACCAGCCGCCGCTCGGCGCGCAATCGAGCGGCCGCCTTCAACTGGCTGAGTGGCTGACGCAGCCCAGCCACCCGCTCACCAGCCGTGTGATGGTGAATCGCCTCTGGCGCTGGCATTTCGGCCGCGGTATCGTACCTTCCACCGATAACTTCGGACGCCTCGGCGAGCCTCCCAGCAATCAGCCGCTGCTCGACTGGCTGGCGGTTCGCTTCGCCTCGGCCGGTTGGTCGATCAAAGAGATGCATCGGGTCATCATGCTCTCTAACACCTATCAAATGAGTTCGGATTTCGACAAAGGGGCGGCGGAGATCGACCCGGAGAACCGGCTGCTCTGGCGCGCCAGCAGACTGCGCCTCGAAGCCGAACAGATTCGCGACGCGATCATGGCCGTGTCGGGCGGTCTCAAATTCGTCGAAGGCGGATCGCTGCTGAGCTACAAGGACCGCCAGTACGTCGCCAACACCTCGAAGCGCGGCGCGATCGACTACGACCGCAATATCCGGGCCGTGTTCATCCCGGTGATCCGGAGCTCGATGTATGAGGTCTTTCAGGCCTTCGACCTGCCCGACCCCGCAGTGCCGAACGGCGACCGGGACTCGACTGTGGTTGCGCCCCAAGCCTTGTTCATGATGAATGGCGCAACCGTATTACAGCACACCAAGGCGATGGCGGACGGGCTGCTTGCGAGGCCCGACGTGGACGACGCGGGACGGATTCGCGACGCCTATGAACGCGCTCTCGGCCGGCCGCCGGCTCCCCGTGATATCGACCGCGCGCTTACTTTTATCGCGAGCGTCGAGCGTGCGATTGAAGGCCGCAAGCCCTCGGTGGCCGAGCGTCATGCCTTTGCCTGGCAGAGTTTCTGCAAGGCTCTGATTTCGTCGAACGAGTTTATTTATCTGAATTGAGCCCTTGAATTGAGCCCATATGAATCGACACTGGAACTCTTACCTTAATCGCACGTTATCGCGGCGCGATCTGCTGCGCGTCAGCAGCGCTGGATTTGGCGGCTTGGCCTTGGCCGGCTTGCTTGGGCAGGAGGCGCGCGCGGCTACCCTCGGAACAGCCGCCGGTCCGCTCGTGCCCAAGTCGCCTCACTTTGAGCCGAGGGTCAAACGCGTCATCTTTCTGTTCATGCATGGCGGGCCGTCTCAGGTAGATACCTTCGACTACAAGCCGCTGCTCAAGCGGGACCACGGCAAGCCGCTACCCTTCAAGCGGCCGAAGGTCGTGTCGAGCGAGACTTTCAATCTTCTGCAATCGCCATGGGAGTTCAAACAGCACGGCGAGAGCGGAGCCTGGGTCAGCGAACTATTTCCCGAGTTGGCGAAGAAGGTGGACGACATCTGCTTTATCCGGTCGATGTGGGGCTCGAATTCGCGCCACGGCGGCGCGCTGCTTGAGATGCACACGGGAAGCGATACGTTCGTCCGTCCAAGCATGGGTTCCTGGATCACCTATGGACTGGGCACCGAGAACCAGAGCATGCCCGGCTTCATCACCATCTGCCCCACGCAAAGCCACGGGGGCGCGAACAATTTCGGCTCCGCGTTTCTTCCCGCGCCCTATGCCGGGACCCCCATCGGCGCAGTGGGAATCCCTGCGCGCGAGGCGAGGATTCCGTTTATCGCGAACACCGAGTCGCCGGTCGATATTCAGCGCATCGAGATCGACTACATCCAGGAAATGAACCGGCGGCAACTCGAGGGAACCGGTCCCGACCGCGCGCTCGAGGGCCGCATCGAGTCGTTTGAATTGGCGTTCCGGATGCAGGCCGAAGCTCCGCAACTGCAGGATCTAAACACGGAAACCGAGGCCACGCGGAAGCTTTACGGATTGGACAATCCCATCACGGAAGACTTCGGACGCCAGTGTCTGATGGCTCGCCGGTTTTCCGAACGCGGCGTGCGTTTTGTGCAGGTCAGCCATACCTATAAATGGGATCAGCACACTCAATTGCGGCGCGACCATTCGCAGAACGCCCGCGAAGTGGACAAGCCGATTGCGGGGTTGCTCGCGGATCTGAAGTCCCGCGGGCTGCTGAAGGATACGCTTGTGCTGTGGGGCGGGGAATTCGGCAGGACGCCGACCGCGCAGGGCTCGGATGGGCGCGACCACAACCCGGAAGCCTTCACGATGTGGATGGCCGGCGGCGGCGTCAAAGCGGGCCTTCAATACGGCGCAACCGACGATTACGGCTACTATTCCATGGTGAACAAGGTCCACTTCCACGATCTCCACGCAACGATTCTGCACCTCATGGGGATGGATCACAAGCGGCTGACCTATCGCTATGCCGGCCGCGACTTCCGCCTCACCGACGTTCACGGGGAAGTGGTTCGAGACATTCTGGCGTAGCTGGCGACGCCGGTCGGCGATTTTTACCCAGGGGATATTGACAGAGCAATATTAGCCGGGTAAAATCTAGCGTATGGAAGAGGAACGAACCTACACCGCATTCGAGGGCCAAACTCTCATCGCCTCAGGTCCGATTGAGGCCATGCTCCCAATCGCGAAGGCGAGGTTTGATGAGAACGAGAGCGTTCTTTTCCTCGTTTTCGAGGACCAGAGCGGCCGGCAGGTGGACTTCGACCTTCGGGGCGCCTTGACCGAGGTCGTGGCGCGCGCTTTGCCGCCGCGGTCCCGATCCGGGCCAGGCCGTCCGAAGCTGGGGGTAGTCTCACGGGAAGTCTCGCTGCTTCCCCGCCACTGGGCTTGGCTTGAGGAACAACCGAATGGGGCGTCGGCGGCGCTCCGCCGACTTGTCGATCAGGCGAGAAAGCGGGAGCCCGGCGAGCAGCGCGCGCGTCTGGCGACGGAGGCGGCAGGCCGAATTATGTCCGCTGTGGCAGGGAACCTTCCCGGCTATGAGGAAGCAACCCGCGCACTCTACGCTGCGAACCGCGCAGGCTTTGAGGATCTGGTTCTGCACTGGCCTCACGATATTCGGGACTACATCCGGCGAGGGGCCGAGGACGCCTTCCGTTACAAGGACGGCTCCCGCGAAGTCTCGCCAGACTGCCTGAATGGGGTGTAGGCGAGCCTCTCGCAAACCAGCCGTATCCGGTGAGACCGGCGCCTCCCGAGCTTTACGGATTGGATAAACCCATCGTCGACAACTTCGGCGCCGGTGTTCGCAGTCGCCGAGCCTGGCGCGCCGCGGCGCTATTGTATCCTTGATCGCCCATGGTCAGACGACCGCACGACGCCACTAATCCGTCGCGCTCATCCGTCGAAATCCGCTCGATAACTCATCGGCGAGCGAGTAGCCTGAACATGGGCCAGTGGGCTCAGCAGATGCTGAAGTTGGCAAGCCGCGTGCTCTTGATAAGACTCCTGTCAAAGGTAAGTCGTTGCCCAAAAGCCCCAGAGATATTTCCAGGTACTGCCTATGTGGGCGGCAATCCGCGGTAACGGTTAAGGAACCATTTAGCGATGAAATGCATGCTGATCTTAATGCTCGCGGTCCCGGCCGTGGTTGGCCAAACGGGAAGAACTGGCATTAACGGCCAGGTGACGCTCTCCGGAAGCGATGCCGGCATAAGCGGCGCGACCATTGCCGCCAGCGGGTCGCAAGGCGGCACCGCCATTACGGACGCGAAGGGCAGGTACTCATTACGCGGCATGGCAGCCGGCGCCAGCGATACCGTTACGGCCTCGAAGAGCGGATACGAACTCAGCGGCGCGCGGAGCTTTACGAACCTTGCCGCCAATCGGACCGCCAGCTTTGCCGCCACACCATCGCTCAGCATCAATGGCGGGTCGAACAGCGCTCAGGTTGCGCCCTTGACTAACGTTTCGCTGGCGTTCAACCTTTTCGACCAACCCAATGGGGCCAACAACATCGCCTGAGCGCAGTATTATTTTGCGGATAGTTTGGGGACTCCCCATTGCTACGGGAACTGGGGGCGGCCCAACGGCCTCAATCTCTATGGCGGGAACACCGGGGTGGCATGGGGTTTCAACATGAACCAGAGCGACAGCTTCTGCACCGTTTCGCTTGCCTCCATCGCGAATTCTTCGAGCGATCCGTCGGCAGTCACGGCCCTCCTGAACGTGATCTTCAGTCCGGGGCTTGGCGGCATATACACAGTCCTAACGCAAATCAACTACGGTTCGGGGTATGCTGGTCCCTGGGAGGCCTTGGGGACGCTGATCATCGAGCCCGGACGAGTCACGATCGGCGGCCACGCGGCCGCCTTAGGCTATCCGCTCGTTGGGGCTACAATAGCGTTAAGCGGCTCGCACTCGGCCGCCACAACGACGGATAGCTCAGGCGCTTATTCGTTTGTGCAGCCGGCGGGCGGAAATTATACGATCACGCCTAGCCACGGTGGTCTGGTGTTTGCACCTTTGTTTCTTTCCTGGAATAACCTGACGGCGAACCAGACTGCCGACTTTACGGCGCTTCCTTTCGACTACCATGAAGGGTCTGGCCCGCCGACTCTACCGACCTCGTTCACAGCGCCCGACCCTGTCCTCACGTGCGACGACATTTCGGGCGTTTGGAAGGAAACGGACAATGTTGGAAACACCGTCGGCTGGGACCTAACGCAAACCGGCACTTCGATCGCCGGCCAGATGGAGTACGACGCCATCCGTCCTCCCGGTGTGTACTGCGGTAAGCTCCACTACGACGTAACCGGGTCGTACGACGGCAGTTCCCTTTCCTATTCCCTTACGGCGACGATACGTGGCTCTGGGAATGACGATTGCGGCCTGCCAGTCCTCGCGAAGCGGTTTACGGAGACGATTACGCTTTCCGGCCGAGCCTGCGGTACCGGTTCAGCCCAGTATGAGTATAGCAATCCGTCATCAGCGGGCGGCAGCCTACCACTGATGAGGAAAGGCCTTTCAAGCATCTCCCGGGCGGAGCGAGACAACCCAAGCTCTCCGGTGGCGGCTAGCTGTCCGCAGGCGACTCCTCCGGCGTCTGCTGAGATCGGGACGCCACGGCCGCACGACGCCCAGGGATCAACAACCTGGGCAACCATTTCCCCGCGTTTCACTGTGCAGTACTCCTCGTACATTCCCGTCGACCACATCACCGGGCCAACCCCCTGTCTGGCGGCCTATCCGTTTGGTTTGAAAACTTACAAGGGTGATGCCTTTCGAGGTACTTACCGGACAACCGAGTCTCTGTTGATTATTCCGGGCGCCCAGAAATACGGCCCCGTGTTCGCGCGCGGCGGCCCTACGCGAAACTACCAGATCCCAAGCTCCCCGGCAAACGGCTCCGGCGCGAATCTCTCGTCTGCGCCGATCGGCGACCCCTGGAATGGTCCCTACACTGGAGCGGATGAGGACGAACGGCGGAACGACTGCCATCTCTGGAATGACAAGGGCGAGTCTCCCAGCTCCGAGATGCGCGGTGTGAGTGTGACTTTCGGCAAGCCTGTCACACAGGTCAACCTGTACGGGGCGGGCGCCGACCCCCTGGAACCGAGTCTGGCAGGGCAAGTCGGGATAAAGTGGAACTTGACTATATCACTGGACACCGCCGATGCCGCGAATCCAAAGGCTTGGGTCAGCGGAGGCACAGCGACGTGCTATCCGGCGCACATCGTGAAAGTAAACGGAACCAAGGTCTTTGAGGCACCGCCATCCGAGAACAATCTAGCCTATCTTACTCGCTGTCTCATCGGCTCCGGGTCGCCGGTTTCCCCTTCCATGCCGGTAGCTGTGCCGGCGCACTAGCGGAAATGAAGTCATAAAGGGAGATTGAAGATGAAGCTTTGGTTGCTCGTTGTCGGCATATCTTTGACTACCGCCCAGGGCTGCGCGTCGGAGGAGCGGATTCGCGCGTTGCTTCGCTCTATGGCGGATGGTGGCCCAGTACCTACTGAGAAAGTGTTCTACGCCACGGTCGATGCAGACTATATCGGTCAACTTTCCCCAGACAGCGTGAAAGCGTTCCTGCCGTTGGCGCAAAAATTGTTGCAGGATCCACGGCCGGAAGCACGAAATTACGGGCTAACGTGTTTTCTAGCGGTCACGCTACGCCGCTTCCTCGATAGTGAGGTTTTGCTGGAGCCGTATGTCCCGGACCTCCTGAGAATAGCCGATGACCGCGCGAGCCCGCTTCAGAATGAGGCGCGGTATGTATTGGGCCACACGCAGCCAAAGATATCCCCCAAAACGCTGGAGTACTTGGCGGCTCACTTGACGGACAAGGACAACACACCCGGAGAAACAGGTGCGATGGCGTGCGCACTGCTGAAGGACGGATCCGACCCTTTGAAGCATGACGTGATTGCATTTGTGCGGACGCAAGACAAGCCCGAAGTGATAAAGGAGGTCCTGAAGTGCTTCCGCCTGCTACGAATCAAGAAGACGGCCGATACTCTCTCGTTAATCGGCTACGGCCTTGATAGTCCGGATGTGTGGGTTCGTCGAAGAGCGCTGGAAGCGGTAGCCGACCTGTCGCTGGTGGAGCGTTCCGAGTTCCTGGCGCAGTTGAACCGCCTGGCCACCGACACAAAGGAGCCCACCGAGATCCGGTCGGCGGCTGAGGAAGCGTTGAAGAAATGAAGTGCGCCGTGCATTGCCGTGTTGAGTGAAATCGAGCCGGAAGGCAGAAGTAGCTGAACGGCTTCGCTCGCGGCGCTTCGGGCGGTGGTCATATCTCGTGAAAGTCGCGATTCGATTGAGGTGACTATGAAGCTCGCCACTTACGCTCTGATCTCCTCGGTTTGCCTGTGCCCGGCTTGTGGTCAGATCGCCCAGTCCCACCCCGAGTACTGCGGAATTCGCGGAGGCGTCAGCCCTCCCCTGCTGGACATTTCCGCGACAATCGATCAGACGGATGGTCACCCTGTGCTGTACCTCGGCCGGGGCAGCTCCGCAACCGCATTGCGCCTGCCCGGCTATTGGATAACCGGGATCGCGGAGGTCTGCCCGCTATCGGACGGGCGGCTGGTAGTCTTTGCGGATTTCGGGGGCACGGACGTCCACATCGTCGACAGAATGAAGTCGTCCGTCGTGGACTCGTTCACCACGTATTTCCGGCGATGTCTAGGGATGGACGATGGATTGTTTACAAGAAGTTCTATCCACTGCACGGAGTGGAGGCAACCGAAGAGCTATTGGACCTTCCAGGCCCTTTTCGCGAGCGGACGCCGGGCGCAGGGCGGTCATCTTGCCCTTGCCGCTCAGATCGAGTTCGAAGCTGCCATCCGGACTCGGAGTCGGCACGAGCAGCGATGGCCGCGCGCCCGAGAAGTGGCTCAGTATGAATTTGCCGGCTTTGAACGATCCGGTGAGGGCGCCGGTAATCACCGTCGACTCTCCGGATCGCGGCGTAAACATCCGCGCCATTCTGGCGGACGATGAGCCTCCACGCCGATTCTCCCTTGGGCTACTTCACGCCCACTTCCCAGAGACCGCCGATGGGCGGGACTTCGGAGGCTGGGCTCGAACCCGCGACATGCCGCACGGTCTTGAAAGGATCGAGGCCGCGTGAGGATCGGCCATACCGGCCCTCGATCCTACCCTCTTGAACGGTTGCTTCCAGGCGCGTCGTGTAATGATCGAAAGCGAGCGTCGGCCGGCCGTCTTTCAAGCTGCCGCTGGTAGAGGTCGCCTTTTCGTCGCCATTGAAGAACCAGCCCTTCACCGAATCGCCTTCACCGGCGAACTCGATACGAAAGGGAATCTCCGCCTGGTTGATTACGGCAGTCGCATCCCAGAGACCCGAAGCCGATTGCGCCCATGCCAAGTAGCGGCGAGCAGAAGAAACGATGGGAACTTCGTAACATACCCCATTGCGTGACTTGTCATTCGACTACACTAGCGAGGTCTTCTACCTCAAACCGGCCAGCGTAGGGGCAGCGGTATTTCGTGGAATTTCGACTATTCGAGTATACCCGAATTGCTGAAGGAGAGAGAGTTTTGGGTAGTGCGCTAAATCACAACTAGCGCACTACCGAGTTCTGGAAGACCCGCGACACCACCGATTACGTGGATTGGAGCGCGGCCTAGGATGAAGATCTTTCCGCCGAGCGCGTGGCCCGCGAGCGTCACTCCACCGGCGCCGCTTGGCCGGAGAGACAAGCTTGGCAGACCGCGCGGCCGCGGCCGCCAGCTCTTATCGAGACACATCGCCTCTCGGCTGGCTCGCGATGACGCTGTCATTCAAATCGACAACCACAACCGTCAGATCGTCCTCTTGCCCTCGCCCCGCGCCGTACCCGGCCCAGCGTTCGAGATCGCCGAGCAGCGACGTGGCGAACTGGTCCGCGTTGGCCTTATCGCTCGCCGCCAGAATCTTCTGAAGGCGCTCGTCCCCGAATACTTCTTCCGAGCCGCTTGTCGCTTCAACCAGTCCATCGGTATACAGCAGGAAGCGGTCCGCTCCCGTGATCGGCCTTTCGACCGAGGTGTACTGAGCCATCGCGATCAAACCGAGAACAAGGCCGTTCTCCACCACGGACTCGACCGTTCGATCGCCTTTCCTGAACCACAGAAGCGGCGGATGGCCGGCCGCGCCATAGCGGATTCGCCGCTCTTCGATGTCGATGAACAGGTACGCCGCGGTCACGAACTGACCTTGCAGCTTTCCGCACAGTGTTTGGTTCATACCGGCAAGGACCTTCGCCGGATCGTTCGCGTGAGGCAGTTGGGCCGAGATTGCAACCTTGACCATTGATGCGATCAGGGCTGCCGGCACGCCGTGCCCTGAAACATCCGCAATCAGGATGCCGAGGCGACGCTCATCCGGGCGGAGGAAATCGTAGAAGTCTCCGGCCACGGCGGACATGGGCAGGTAACGCGCCGCGATCGTGAGTCCCTGAAGTCGAGGGACGTCCCGAGGCAGGATGGACTCCTGGATCTGGCGAGCGAGCTTGAGCTCCCGATCGAGAGCCATCAGCCGCTCCTCGCGCTCCAGGGTGCGGGCCACGACCGCGCGTCCCAGCGCCGCGAGGAACACGGCGAAGCCCACTGGCTCCAAGTCCAAGCGCGCCGGCACGATATTCAGACCGGCCAGATTCCTCAGAACGACTGTGAACGAGAACGTGAGCGCGCCAAAGCGCAGGGCGCGGACGGATGAGTCGGAACCGCTCTGCCTGAACAGAGCGGCGATGAGGGCCAGGAATGCCGCGAGTACCAACACACTGTTGAGAGTGCGCAAAGATTCAGGCCGCCCGATGAGTTGGTCGGACGCGATCGCCACTCCGGCGAAGGCCAGTTGAAATCGCACCAGCCATACAAGGACCGGACGCCAATTCGGAAATAGTTCCCGAAGAAACAGCAGCGCCGGCAGCGGAATCGTATAGGAGATGCTTGCGGCCGGATAGAACCAGTAATGATCCGGCAGGCCGGCGGCAAAACGGACCGTACCGCTCAGCATCAGCAACCGCGATCCAAACAGAACCGAGAACAGTCCGAACCAGAGCACGATCGGATCCCGGCCGCGAGTGCGCAACTGGAAAATCGCCGCCGCGCCGAATCCGAGCGCCACAAACAATACACCAAGGGTTACGGCCAGGGAATCCTGTCGCAGCGCCGCTCGAACCTGTTCCTCGGAAAAGGCGGCGAAGGCGAGCATCAAACTCGAAGGGACGTTCCTCACCGATGAATGGGCTCCCCGGGGGTCCCATTGGCGGCAACGGTGTAAACTCTATAGACCCGTAACTTCCTGGAGTGCCCGTACGCCGATCGAGTCCTTTCCGTCCGGGAAAGGCAGCCACACGAGAGCAAGTTACTAACGTGCGGGTGCGAATGTCCTCGTGGCAAGAGTTCGGGATGGCGGATCAAGAATGCCTTCTCCCGGTAATGATACCCGAGATTCTCCCGGTGCGCTCACTCCGGACCCACGAAAACGGGTAAGCGACGTGTTCACAGCCGCCGCAAGGGGGAACTGTGGCCGTTCACCCTAGCCTTTTCTTACCGAAATCGAGCCTCGTTCGGTCGTGAGATTTACGGCCGGACCCGTGCCCACCGTCCCCTTCACGGTGGAGGAGCGACCCTCTTGCTCGACCTTCAGCGCGGGGCCGAAATCGTTTGTCGCCTCGCCCTGACGGGTGGTCCCGCTGAGAGCAAAGGCAGCGGACTCCGGCAAGGTGATCTCGATGTTGCCAGACCTTGAGCGGGCGTCAATCTTGCCCCAGCCCGACTTTGACGGCTGCAATTCGATATCGCCGCGGTCGAGGTTGATGTCGAGAGAATGGCTGAAGTTCTCAAAGCGGACGTCGCGCGACCGGGTCGTCAGGCGAACCGGCCCCACCACGTTGACCGCCGTAAGGTGTCCCAGATCGAGGTTCAGATGGCCGGGCAACGCTTCGAGCCTGAGATCGGTCTGACGCGACTCGAAGTGAAGCGGCTTGGCAAGGTTTCGAAATTCCAGGCTGCCGGAAAAGGAGCCGGTGATGGTTACCTGGCCCGAGATATTCTCCAGTTCCAGGTCCTGTCCGCGCCCGGAGTCGATGGTGAGGTCGCCCTTCACGCCTGAGGCTCGCAACGCCTCCGTGCGCCCCATTTCGACGCGCGCATTGCCGCCGACATTCGTCAGCCTGACGGCCCCGCGGGAGCCCGAGACGTTCACGCTGCCCTGAATCTCGGCCGCTTCAAAGTCGCCGGACTGGCCTCGAGTTTCAATGCTCGCGCCTTTGGGCACCGAAACGTCGAGATCGGAGCTGAGCCGGTCCGCGCCTTTCGCCCGGTCGTGGTTTGTGCGAACGACGATACGGTCGCCTTCGGTCACAATTTCGAGTTTCGATTGTTCATTCGCCTTTTCGGCTTCCTTTCGATCGAACGCTCGAATCGAGCGGCGTGCGGTAACCTTGATCTCCGCCGCGTCGGTTCCGGTGATGCGCAGACTGCCGCGCGAATTGTCGAAGACGATACGCGCCGACGCGGGAACCGCCTTGTTCGCGGCCAGATCGAAGTCGTGCGTTTCGCCGAATATTTCCAGACCGCGGGACTCCACTCTCCAGGTTCCCGAGTGCCTGTTTACGGCGAACAGGATCGACCCCGCGATGCAGATCAGGACGACGAAAAAGACGTCTCCGCCGCTAAACAATCGGGAAGGAATCTGCGATCCTCCTCGCGACGCCGAAAGGACCTCCGCTAACCGCAGCAGCCCCCAAAAGATCAGAAGCGCGGGCCACCAGACCGCTATGGTTGAAAGAACCGGAAGCTCCGGCCACACGTTTCGCAGGAGGAAGAGAGCGCCGATTGCAATGAGAACCAGGGGTCCGGACATGCTGCGTCGATTCATGACACACCTCCAGGAGTGTTGCCCCGGCTACCGTCCTCATTCCGGCCCCAACCGGCCCTGGCTCCCAGGGTAAGCACGCCCATGACGATCAGCAGCACGGGCCAAGTCTGCCGAAAACTGTAATAGTCGAGATGATCGATCAGGAACAGGACTCCGAGGACGATCAGAATGATCGGGCCGCGAATCGCGGACATCAGAGAAGTTTGGTTGTTCATTGGGAGTCTCCTCCCGCCGCCCTGCGATTCAAGAGCATATAGATACCGGCGCCGATGAGCAGCACCGGCCAAAATCGCACCACGTAGCGAAACCGGATTATTTCCATGTTGTTGAGAAGCAGCAAACTGCCGATCGCTACAAGCGTGATCGCTCCCGCCGGCGTACTGCCTCCCCCGCCCTGGACGTTCACCAGGCTTGAGAACTCGTCCACAGGCTCACCGGCCCGCCGCTTAAGGGCGGTGTGATAGGCCTCGATCGCCATATAGAAAATAAACACGGCGAGCGAGATTCCGAACAGCGGCTCCATCCCGTGGGCCGCGCCGGAACTCAGGATCGTCACGAGGAGTCCGAAGATCAGCGCGTGCACCAACCCCTTCGCATATTGGCCATTGTAGATCGCGCCGACGCCGGGAAAGCAGAACCCGAGAAACAGGGCGAGGCCTGGCGAAGGGTCCTGTTGGGGCGAGATTGCCGCAACCGTTGGCGCGGGGGCCCCAGCCGCCGATGCACGCGGCCGTGGCGCATGTTCGCCGCAGAATACCGTCCCCTGGACATCGCGCCGGCACTCGGCGCACAAGGCCTTGCCGCACGCGCGGCAGAATGCCGCCGCCTCCACTTCCTGATGATTTACGCAGTTCATATGGTTCCTCCGCTATTTTGCGGCTCCCGGCGCCGGATCGGTTCGCACGGGCAAGCGCCGCGCATCCGGCTCCCGCGCCGGCGCGGGGCTCTCGGACACCGGTTGATCTTCCAACTCAGTCCACTCTTTAAGCCGTGCTTGCATCTCGTAGACGAAACGCATGCTCTCGTAGTACTTCACGGTCCTCTCCCAGGTTCTATGCAGCCTGTCGTCGAGAGCCGCCCACACCTTTACCGGATTCATATCCGCCGGCCGGATCTGCCGGACTTCAATACCCGTCAACCGCCCCATCGTCGAGAAGGAAAGCACGATCAGCGCCATGCTCATCACAATGCGCGGCTGAAGGACCGGGGAGAGGAATCCGCCAACCCGGGCTCCGAACCCGCGCAGGAGAGCGGCGGCAAGCCCCGAATCGCGCGGAACCCGATGGAGCAGCCTGGTGACCAGTTCCTGGGGGGGCTCCGGTTCCGGCACCCGCTCGATCAACTCCAGCGCCAAGCTTGCGTCCCTGGCCAATTCCGCGCACGCCTCACACGCCTTCAGGTGTTCTTCCACGCCGGCCCTCGCCGCGGGCGCAAGCGTAGCGTCAAGATAGTCGCACAGCAGGATTTCGGCTTCAATGCAAGTCATTGGGCCCCCTGCGGCCTTTTGACCGCCAGTCCCAGTCTAACCACGCGCCCCAGTTCGGCGCGCCCGCGGTTGATCCGCGATTTCACGGTACCCTCAGGCACTCCCAGGAGTTGCGCGATCTCCCGATACTCCATTTCCTGCAAGTCCCGCAGAATAACCGCTTCTCTCAATTCCGGCGACAACTTTCGCAAGCAGGCCTGAAGCAACTCGCTCGATTCCCGCCCGGAGACCAAGCCGTCCGGGCGGGCGCCGGCGTCAAGCGTTTCGGAAAGCAGAGGGAGCCGTTCTTCAATCGAATCGGTCGCGCGCTCGCCGCGGGTACGGCGGTAGTGATCGATCAAGAGATTGCGCGTTATCCGCGCCAGCCACGTGGAAAAGCAACCTTCGTTCGACCGGAAGGATTTCAGCGTCTTGAATACCCGTAAAAACACTTCCTGGGCAAGATCCTGCGCCTCGGCTTCCTTCCCGGTAAACCGGTAGCATAGCGCGAAAACCCGGCGGGTATGAACGCGGACGAGATCTTCCCAGGCCGCTTGCTCGCCGCGCAGGCAGCGCTCAATTAAGCCGCTGTCGGGATCGAATCGTTCCGTGGTTTGGCTCCCCGCTACCATGCCGTCCCATGGTACAACGGCAGAGTCGAAATTCCCGAATATGAGTGCGGCCGCCATTTTCGATCCGGAAAGTGCGTTTCCAGTATGACAAACGAAGTTCCAAGGCTAAAAGTTCACTGTGAGCCTGGAATGGTAGGATAATCACGGCAGGCCTTGAGGAGATGGGAAACGTTCATTAACAACCGAAAACGGATCGCAGCGGGTCTGGCTCTGCTGCTCGCGCTCGGAGCGGGCGGATACTGGATTGTCAGCCGCAACGCCGGTTTAACGTTCGATTGGCGGGCCTTCGCGCTGACTTTTGCAAACCTTGAGCTGTCCTGGGTGGCCGCCGGAGCTATCTTCGGCATGACAACGTATTACGTACGCGCCATTCGCTGGGCGGTACTCTTGAAACCCGTATCCGCCAAGCCCGGGATCCTCGGGCTGCTTTCGGCAACGATTGTCGGCTTCACGGCTCTCGTGATTCTGGGGCGGCCCGGCGAATTCGTGAGGCCGTACCTGATTTCCTTAAAGGAACGCGTGTCGTTCTCTTCTCAACTCGCAGCCTGGATGATCGAGAGAATCTACGATCTGCTGGCCGCCCTTCTTATTTTTGGTTTCGGCCTAAGCCAGGTTCGGACATCCGGGGCGAAGATCGGTCCGCAGATCGCCTGGGTGATCGAGACAGGCGGCTGGGCCGTGGCCATGTTGTGCGCCGTCTGTCTCACAATACTCGTATTTATGGGTTTCTTCTCCGAAATCGCCCGAAGGCGGCTTTTAGACGCCCTGACCGTTTTGCCCGACCGCTACCGTTTGCCTGCGACGCAAACCGTAACCGCGTTCCTCGAGGGCGCGGAGTCGACCGGCAGTCTCGCCTCCGTTGGCAAGATGGTGCTGTATACCGCATTGGAATGGATTCTGATTGCAGGAGGGTACTACGCAATCCTGATGGCCTATGGCCCAACGCTCCATTTTGGGGTCATCGACGTCCTTATTTTTATGGGATTTGTGTCTTTCGGCGCGGTCGTTCAGATTCCGGGCGTAGGCGGAGGCGTGCAGCTCGTGGCGGCCCTGGTTCTTACCGAGCTGTTTGGACTTCCCCTCGAGATCAGCGCTAGCATCGCCCTTCTTATCTGGATTACTACATTTATAACAGTAGTTCCTTTTGGATTGGCGCTGGCCGTCTACGAGGGTTTGAATTGGAAGCAGCTCAAGAGTGCCAGGGCGAGGGTCCAATCATGAAATGCCCGTTTTGCAGTCATTTGGAAGACAAGGTCATAGATTCCCGGGAATCCAAAGAAGGGAGCGCCGTTCGGCGCCGGCGGCAGTGCCTATCCTGCGAAAAGAGATTCACAACGTACGAGCGAATCGACGAGGTCCCCTACATGGTGGTAAAAAAAGATGGAAGGCGGGAGAAATTCGACCGCCAGAAAGTGCTGACCGGGCTGCTCAAGGCCTGCGAGAAGCGCCCCATCTCCGCCACAAAGCTCTCGGAAATCGTGAATGAAGTCGAGACGAAAGTGATCGACGCTCCCGACCGGGAGCTGTCAACTATTGAAATAGGAGAACATCTCGTAACCGCGCTTCGAAGCCTTGACAAGATTGCTTATGTACGCTTTTCGTCTGTGTACCGGGATTTTCAGGATGAGCAGGCGTTTCTCGATGAACTAAAAGCGCTCATTCGGCAAAAATCGCAGTAGTCTATTCCCGTAACATCTACATGTATAGTTTCATCCTGAGCAGGGATGCACGGAAGTAATGCAACGCAACTAAATCTTCCCGCATCTGTAAATTAGGCTTAACTTTTAAGCGATTCGATGCTATGATCAGACGAAGTTCCCAAAGTACCGGAAGGTATGCCGTACGTGTGTCAGTGCGCCGAAGGGCGTTTTTCGTCTGTACTAACCCCGGTCGTAGCTGCTAGGTGCACTGCTGAGTCTCGCGGAGGCGGGAGGTGAATGTCCGTGGATCAATTTGAAGATCAATTCTTAGCTGAAGGCATTGAGCCGTTAGGTCTGAACTTTGACGAAGAGCCAAAATTCTTCGACCCTGAAGCCGCTCAGGAGGCGGATTTTCTCCATCCGGCTCAGCAGGTGGAGGAGTCGATATACACCGACGACCCTGTACGCGTTTATCTTCGCGAGATGGGTGCGGTACCCCTCCTGACCAGAGAAGGGGAAGTGGACTTGGCCCGCCGTATGGAGCGCGGGAAGCTCCGTATGCAGAAAGCGATCAGCCGGTCCGCCCTGGTTCAACTGGTAGTTGTCGATCTGGCCGAGCAAATCAGGCAGGGGATCGCGGATTTGGACGATGTAACGGACCTCGGCGATATCGAAGAGGGTACGCTCGCAGACACAAAACGGCGAGGAGAAGTACGGGACCTGTTCGGCGTCGTTGTGGCGCTGCACAAGAAGCATCAGCAGCTGGCTGAAAAGCTCGAAGCGGTTGCGCCGGGCAACAAGAAGGGCCGCCGGCGCGCGATCGGCAGACTGACCAGGGCAAAGGTTCAGACCTCCCAGGCGATTCGCGCCATTCCCTTCATTCTATTCAAATGGAAGGAGTTCTCGAAAGAGATCGAGCGCGCCGTCGACGAGCTGACTCATCTCGACCGGGAATACCGGAAACTGGAACGGAACGCGCAGGCCCAGCCTAAGATTCGGGATTTGAAGCGCGAGATCCGCCGCCGTGAGGCGACTGCGGGCGCGCCTCTCGCGGATCTTAAGCATACGCTTACCGTAATCCGCCATGGAGAACAGGAAGCGGAGCGGGCGAAAAAGGACTTGGTGGAGGCGAATCTTCGGCTGGTGGTTTCGGTTGCGAAGAAGTACGTCAATCGCGGCCTGCACCTGCTCGACCTGATTCAGGAGGGCAACATCGGTCTGATGCGCGCGGCGGACAAGTTCGAGTACCGCCGGGGTTACAAGTTCTCTACATACGCTACCTGGTGGATCAGGCAGGCGATCACGCGCGCCATTGCAGACCAGTCCCGCACCATTCGTATTCCGGTGCACATGAACGAGAGCATGAACAAGTTTCTGCGCGCATCGCGGGAATTGGAGAAGGAGCTCGGGCGGACGCCGACCAACGAAGAAATCGGCCGGCGCATGGACATTCCGGTCGAAAAGGTCCAAAAGCTGAAGACGATTTCCCGCGATCCGGTGTCGCTCGAAACTCCAGTGGGCCGCGACGGCGAGTCTGCCTTGGGCGACCTCATCGAGGACCGTTGGGTCGGCTCGCCCGTCGACGCCGTGATCGAAGCGAACGTTCGCGACGAGACCGCCGGGATTCTGAAGACGCTGTCTCCAAAAGAGGAAAAAGTGATCCGTCTGCGCTTCGGCATCGGCTGCGAGCGCGAGCACACACTCGAAGAGATCGGGCAGGAGTTCGACGTCACGCGCGAACGGATCAGGCAGATTGAGGCTAAAGCGCTGAGGCAACTGCGGGCTCCGGAACGGGCCCGGCGGCTTCGAGCCCTGATGGCCGCCCGCTGAACGGCGCAGCCCGCCAACCGGCGGTCTACAGGATGGGGACTTGAGGCCCGGCCGTTCGCGGCAAGTAGCCCGCGACCCGCGGGTCGTCGAGAATCTGCACCGCCCGCCTATACGCCGTAAAACCCGCTTGCCGGTAGAACCCGATCGCTTTCGGATGATCGAGCGTGCAGGTGTGCAGCCAGAATCGATCGGGCTTGAACGACCGCGCAAGCTCGACGGCTCGTCCGATCAGAAACCTTCCCGCGCCCCGTCCTACGAGTTCGGGGGCGACGCCGAAAAACGCGAGTTCAATCTCCGGAAACCGCCGCCGGTCGAGTTCGAGAATGCCTCTGTCCCGCCCCTTATGCGTCAAGGCGTGCACGTCCACCGCGGGATGCCGGACGATCGCCAGAAGGTCCGCATCGTCTTTGGCAAGGCGGCTCGACCACAGCCAATTCTCGCCAACCGCACGATAAAGCGACCGGTACCATTCAAGCTCGGGCCTCGCAACGTGGCGCAGTTGGAACTCGCTCGCGCCATCGGCTTCATCGTGGAGCGGCTCGGGGAACGTGCGCATCTCGAGATAGGTGACAACGGCGGCGAGTTTCCCCGAGGGCACGTCCATGTAGCCGTTTTGAGGAGCTTCGTCGAGAGGCATGGCAGGCTCACCGCGCGGGCTTCAGGATCTTTATCTTCGTATCGATCATGAAGATATTGTCCAGCAGATCCCGATTGATGGTCACGGAGTCCGAAAAGATCTCGAAAATCTTCTCGCCATTGCGTTTTCGAAGAATCGTATAAGGCCACATCACACCGCCGCCCACGTCGCGGTACTTGGTGAAAACACTCAGTTCTTCAATCTGCTCCTTGGTAACCGGGTCGCGGCGGATGTACACTTGTTGGCTTGGTAAGCGGGTCGAGGCGTGGAAGTTCACCGTCACCACGCGATTCTCGCCGTCCACAATGTCGACAATCTCGACCGGCTGATTCTCGACAACGTCCGACCCCTTCGACTCGAAAATCAAGCCGGGCTCGCCCAGGCGCTGGCGCAGGATATAGAAGACATTACGCAGCGTGCCGTCCTTGAACCGGTCGATCAGTTTTTGATCGAGCGGGCGCGCGCCGCGAAACGTGATGTCATAGCCTTTATCGTCTGAAAACAGGACCGCCGTATCTTGTTTTTTGCCGAACACCTGCCGCTCCCGCACGCCCAGGTATCCGGGGACAGGCGGTTCCGGCCGCGTCAGGTAGCGAGTGTATATTTTCGCCAGCGATAGGCCTGAAAGCTGTTCGCGGTAGAAGGAGTAGGCGCGGCCGGATTCGATGCGGTCCTCCATGGCGAGAAAACGCGGTCCTCCGAGCGCCTTCAGGGCCTCGTCAACGACGCGCTTTCCGCGCTCCAGATTGGTTTCCGCCGCGAGCGGGAACACCGCCGCGGAGGTAACCGTCAAGAAGGCTAACAGATATTTCATGGCCATTTGCTCAACTCTTCCGGGCTCAGGCCCGTATTGATTCGATGTTCGGTGACGGTCACTTCGGCGAATTTCCGCCCATTTTGACTGATCGTAATGCGGGAGGGGACCTTGATGCCGGAAACGATCGTCCACGTACTGTACACCTCTTCGACCGTCGATGGAGGGCCTGACGGCTGCATCTGAGTGTACGTCTGCTTCAAGGGAAGGCCGCTCGCTTCGTCGATCGAGAGGAGGGCGGAGATCGATTTTCCGTCTGAAATCTCAATCACGCCCCCGCCGAGGGCCGTTACGGTGCGTCCGGGAATGCGGTCGCTCACGAGAAACTGAAAAAACGACCGGAACAAGTCGGTTTGGATCTGTTTCAACAGCGCCGGCGGCAGGCCTGTTTTGCCCTGCGGCGTTACAAGCCACCCGGCCGTGCCGTCCGAATAAGCCGCGATTTTTCCCATGGGCAGCTCGCTCTCCTGGCGATAGTGCGAGGGCCCGGCCCAGCGGTTCGTCTGCTTTGCAGTCATGCCTCCGGCGACGGGGGACATCTTGAATTCGCAGGTCTGAAAGTAATCCTTAACGGCAGCCAGCCGGCCGGCGCCGCCAACGGCTTCCTGGACGCGCCGCAACAGTTCCACTCCTTGAGCCGCGGGGGTTGAGTTGACAGTCGCGGGGGTTGGCGTCCCTGGGGCCGGGGATCTGAGGTTTGCCGCTGCGGAGTTTGTGGCGCCGAGGTTCGCCGCGACGGAGCTTGCTGTGCTGGAGCTTGCCGCACTGGGGTTTGCTGTACCGGGGATTGAGGCGGCGGAGCTTGACGAACCGGGTGTTGTAGCTCCGGGGTTCGCCACGTCCGGGTTTGCCAAGCGGGAGTTTGCGGTACTGGGGTTTGCTGTGCCGGGGATTGACGCGGCGGAGCTTGACGAACCGGGCGTTGTGGAGCCAGGGTTCGACAGGCCTGAGTTTGCCGCACGGGAGTTTGTGGCGCCGCGGTTTTCGGTGCCGGGGTTTGAGGCGGCGGAGCCCGACATACCGGGCGTTGTGGAGCCAGGGTTCGGCAGGCCTGAGTTTGCCGCACGGGAGTTTGTAGCACCGAGGTTCCCGACGCCGGGGCGTGCCGCACGGGAGCCTGCGGCACCGAGGTTCGCCAGACCCGGGCTTGTCCCGCGGGCATTTGTGCCAGTGGAACTCGCTGCAACGGAACCTGCCGGCGGCGGGGACGCCTGCTCCGCCCTAACCGCCTCTGGTTCCGGCATGGCGAAGAAGCCAGCCGGACGAACGGGCAACCCCAATGAAGCAAGCGGCTCGCCAAACCTCTCCGGCGCTCCCGCGATCACGATCGTGAGATCATCGGGCCGCAGGTGCAGCTTCGTAACCCGCAAGATGTCCGCCCGGGTCACCGCGGCAATCGCCTTCTGATACCGCAAAATGAAGTCCCTGGGATAACCGTGATATTCGTGCAGAGCGATCCAGCGAAGCGTATTCAACGGGGTATCGAAGTGGAAGATGAAGCTGTTTAGCGCCCGCTGCCTGGCCGCTTCCAGTTCGCCGGCCATGACGCCGCTTGTGAGCAGTCTCCGGACTTCCTCCCGGATGGCGCGCACCGTCCGCGTTGTGGAGCTCGAAGGCGCGACACCCGAAATCCGGAACAAACCGCGATAACCCCGCTGCGCGTCCCAGGCAACGGAGATAGCGGACGAATCGCCCGCTTCGGTCCGCAACCGCTGCGACAAGCGGGCGCCGCCGGTTCCGCTTAGAATGCCCGCCGCCAGTTCGAGCGCGGCGTAGTCTCGATCGCGCTCGAATCCTCCCACATGTCCGATCGCGAAGTGCGTCCTCGAAAGATCCTCGCGCGCCGCAAGGAAGATGCCGGGCTGAGGACCTTGCCTGACAGATGGAAAAGGAGGCGCCGGCTCGCCTGGGCGGGACCAGGCGCCGAAGAGTTTGGCGATTTTATCCTTCATCTCGTCCCGCCGAAAATCGCCGGCGATCGCGAGGATCGTGTTCGCCGGGAAGTAATAGCGTTCGTGGAACGAAATCAAGTCTTCCCGGGCGATGCGGTTCACGCTCTCATCGTCTGGTCGCTGTCCGTGCGGCGATTGCCTCCCGTAGACCAAGCTTGAAAGCTCTCGAGATGCCATTTCCCCAAGGTCGCCGTTTCGACGGGCGATGGCGCGGCGAAAGACGTGCTTCTCCAAGTCGATCCTGCCGCGGTGAAAATCGGGAGCCGCGATTACGTCGCGGAAGATTTCGAGCACGGCGTCCGCGCTCTCCGTTGGACAGGAAAACGACACCTGTCCGTAGTCGTCTTCGATGTGGCTTTCGACCGTCCCGGCCAGATCCTCAAGTGTTTGGTCCAACTGCTCGCCGGACTTACCCCGAGCGCCTCCCGAACGCATCGCCATTCCGGTCAGCGCCGCGAGACCCGCTCTGCCGGGCGGATCGAAAAGGCCCCCTGTATGGATGAGGGCGAAGCCCTGCACCAAGGGCAGCTCCCGGTTCTCGACCAGGAGAAGCCGCATGCCGTTGGGCAGCGCGAAGTCCGCCACTTCGGGCAATTGTATGGGGCGGGGAAGCCCGAACTTCAGTGCTTTCGGGTCGGGATGCGGCGCGGCGTCCTGCCCCAACGCGGCGCAGCAGGTCCAGAGCATGATTCCGGGAAGGCGCTTCACCTGCCGGCTCCGCTTGGCTGACTGATATTGACTGCGACGGTTCGTCCGCGCGGAACGAAATACTCCTTGGCGACCCGCTGTACATCGTCTTCCGTCACCTTGCCGATATCGTCAAGAACGGCCGCGAGCTGCCGCCAGTTGCCGTAGTTGCCATGGTAGAACGCCAATGCCTGCGCGATTCCCGGATTGCTTTCCAACTGTTGAATGACGGTGGCTCTAGTCCTGGTCTTCGCGCGCGCGAGCGCCTCCGCCCCAATCTTCTCCGTCTTCAGCCCGCCGAGCGTCTCATCGAGCGCGTTCTCCACCTCCTGAACCGAATGGCCGTTCGCCGTCAGGACGGAAACGAGAAACAGGCTGGGGAACCGGCCTCCCGGGAAACTGGGCGAGGCGTAGGCCATCGCCGCGAGGCTCCTTCCGGCCACCAGGTCGCGATAGAGCCGCCCGCTCCGTCCGCTCGAAAGTACGACGCTGAGGACGTCGAAGACCGCGTCGTCCTTATGATACTGATCCGGCCGCTGGTAGGCGGTGTACACCATCGGCTGGCTTGCGGACTCCATCTCGACGCGCTTCGGGCTTTCCCGCGGGGACTCCACCGTGTCCCGCCGAGGCGTAACAGGCCGCGACGGCAAGTTACCGAAGTATTTTTCCGCGAGCCTTTTCGCTTCCGCCAAGCCGATGTCACCGGCAATCGCGGCCGTGATGTTTCCGGGCGCGTAGTACTTCCGGAAGAACCTCTCCGCATCCGCGACGCGGAGATTTTTAAGGCCGGTACTCGAGCCGCCCGCCGCATTCCGGTAAGGATGCGTGGCGAACGCGGCCGAAAGCAGCATCTCAAGCAACTTGCCCCGCGCGCTCGATTCGACCCGTTGTCCCCGCTCTTCGAACACGCGCTCCCGCTCCCGGTAGAAGTCGCGGAAAACAGGCCGCAGCAGGCGTTGCGATTCCATCAGGAACCATAACTCGGCGCGGTTCGACGGAAGACTCACGAAGTAGTTGGTCGAATCGACGCCCGAGACGGCGTTCAGATTCACGCCCCCGTTCTCTTTCAGCACGCGCCCGAAGCCGTCCGCATCGGCGTATCCGCCGGCGCGGCCGGCCGCTTCCTTCACCGCTGCGCCGAGCGTTTCCAAAAGCTCCGGGGAGGCGTGCGCGCCTTTTCGTCTCTCGGCCTCCAGCCAGTCGTACGCCGCCTCAATCGCGTCGAGCGCCTTTCTCTCCTCCGGCCAGTTCCGGGAGCCGATGTGCTCGGTCCCCTTGAACGCCATAGGCTCGAACATGTGCGCGATTCCCGATTCACCGGACGGATCGTCAACCGACCCGGCGTTCACATACGTGTGGAAGCTGACCACGGGCGCTTCGCGCCGCTCCACAACCAGGAAATGCATGCCGTTCGCGAGCGTGAACTCGCCCACTTTCTTTTCGAGCTCTTTCAAGCTTTGCGCGTACGGAATCAGAGGCGCGAGAAGTCCGATCGCAATCAGGCGGCCGCCGCGTCTCATCCTTTTGAAGTTAGCACGGCGCCCCGTTCCCCAAACCACTCCATAACCGCATGCTCGGCCCAGAGGCGGGGCCGGCCTTTCGCAATGAAGCCCAGATGTCCGCCATGTTCAGTGACGACAAGTTCAATGCTTGGGTTTCCGGATAGGGCGGGGTGACTGTACACGGAAAAGGGAATGAAGGTGTCGTCCCTGGACTGGATGAGGAGAGTGGGCACTCGGATGCGGGAGAGAAAACCGGCCGCCGACTGAGTGGAATAGTAGTGTTCGGCGGATCGAAATCCGAACGATGGGGCGGTGAACTTGTCGTCGAACTCGTAGATGGACCGGGCCCGCCGCAGCGCCTCCCCGGAGAAGCGCCCCGTCGCCGCGGTCCGCCGGCGCATTTGGCGAACGAAATGCAAATCGTACAGCCTGTTCCTTGCCGTCCCCATGTGGCGCGAACATGCTTCGAGGTCGATGGGCGTCGAAACCGAGCTCACGGCGGCGATCAAGTCGCGGGCTCGATCCTCCAACTCGCCCGCGAGTTTGAGCACCAGGTTGCCGCCCAGCGAAAAGCCGGCCAGGAAAACGGGCACGGTTGCGCGTTCCCTGAGCCGCGTCTCTTTTAGATGACACAACCACGCCAGCAGATCGCTCGTTAGCCCTCCATGATAAAGAGTCTCGCAAAGGTGCGCCGTCCCCCCGCATGTTCGCATGTGGAAGCGGTGGGCCGCGAATCCGGCATCAAGAGCGGTTTGGGCCATGCTTCGCATGTAGCCTGAGTCCCCCGATCCTTCCAGGCCGTGAACCAGTACAACCTCGCCCCGCGCGGGGCCGCGAGGTTGTTGCGATTGCACGAGCACCTTGACACCCGGTTCCGGCTGAAAGAGGGTGTCCGTGACGGGAAATCGCGCGGTATCGAGCGGCCTTGTCCACATGGTTCCGGCGAGAGTGAGCAGATGGTGGTTCGTGAATAGGGGTACGAAGGGCGCCAAACCAATATTGTACGGTGGAATGGGCGGGGTCCGAGCCCGAACCTGGTCCGATCCAAAAACCGGCGTCTGTGGCTCCTTGGTAGCTTCTTGGTAGAGTGCCTTGAACTTACGGGTTCGAGCACTCCAGACACCCCAAGCCAAACTCGAACTGGCCCCTTCCAGAGTGCCTTTGTCAGATCGAGTCCGGTGACGTGGGAGCTTACAGCTTCGGCACGATCCGCGGCGGCCGCTACAACATCACGATCACCAATCTCCAGATCGCTTTGGCGGACGCTTTCATGAGGTCCCCACTAGCTCCTTGACGAGACTGATTCGCTGGGCCGTCGTCTCGATAACTCTCGCTTGGTATCGGCCTAGCGGTTCAACCAGGTCTTGCGGCGATACGTGAACCAATGCTGGAATGAGGTCCTTCTTAAGCGCCCATGCCGCGCCCGTCTCAAGCAGTATCCAGGGTCGGTTTACAGAACGCGGAGTTATGAGAACCAGAACACGTTTAGAACCAAGTAGCGCGGCATGGATGGCGGCCTCCCATTGCATTGCAACTCCGATGTCCTTCTCCGCCATGAAGCATCGCAGACCCACTGCTTCAAGCTGCTCTTTCAGTTCCCTCGCGACTGCTCCGTCGGCCGCAGCGTAGCTCAGGAACAGATCATAGTTCTGAGATGAGGTCGCTGGCTCGATGGCCCTTTTCCTCAACGGAATGCTGGATGAGAATGCCACAAGCCGCTGGATATCACTATCATCGGTGAGGATCATAGTGTCGCCCTCTCGAACGCCTTGGTCGCGATAGGTTTTCTCACTGTCGAGGACACGTCCCATCCCCACAGAGAAAAGATATCGCTTGGCGGATTCCTGAACGTCGAAGGGCAATCCGAGAGTACTTACTGGGACCGACGTCAGATGGTGTGGGTTATGATTCTCGAAAGTGGTGAGAGCGGAGGGTCCGCAATAATCCGTGCCAAGGAGGCAATACAAGTTCAAAGTCAGTTTTCGCGGCTCGCTCATTGCCCGGCCACCAACGCTCCAAGGGCCTCACGGCGAGCGACGATCCACGCCGAGTTGCCCATGGCGATCAAGATATCACAAGTCTGAGCCTCGCTTCTCAAGGCGTCGTGCTCAGGACTTCGTGAACCGCTGAGGGCCTTCGTCACGGACTCATCATTCCATGCTGAGAGTGGACGTGGTTGGCTGGACATGCTCCACCGCGCGGGTCTCCAGCCCAGGATCTTGGATTCCCGGCTCGACGAGCTCGATCTCGCGTGATTCGAGAAGGATCTCGGTTGGGCACCCACTCTGGATGGCCGTGCCAGTTTTGCGCGTACGCGATTGGCCTGAAAGAAATTGGACTGGTTCGAGCGGACCGCGTTTTACGCTGCAAAAGTTCGAAACGTGTCCAGTGTGGGGAGCCAAGTATCAAAACCCCAGGTGGAATTCGAACTCAACTTCAGCACACGGGAACCAGGCCGCGCCCGTTCGGGGCGGCGATGCTAAAGCATGCCCGCGAACTCTTCCACCGTAAGCCCGGCCTCGCGGATCAATGTTCGAAGAGTCCCTTTGGCCAGTTCTTTATGGTTGGGAACGGAAAGGCGTCTGTGCGGTGGGTTCGCGTGTCTAAGAATGATGTGGCTGCCGTGCTGCTCATCGAATTCGTATCCAGCTTTCCGGAATGCGTTGACTGCGTCACGGCCGGAAACAACCGGTAACTTCACCCGCCGGCAACCTCAATGACCTCTTCGAGAATGCTCGGGGGCAATGGATCGCCGTGCTTCCGCAGGCTCTTTAGGTAGCCTTCGATTGCCTCACGAATGTTCTCGGCTGCTTCGGCGCGGGTTCGGCCCTGGGAAACACACCCAGGCAGAGCAGGACAGGTTGCTACAAACACCCCGTCTTCGTCTGGTTCCAGATAAACGCGATACTTCATTGCCTGCATTCTATCAGACCAGCGAAGCAGAAGCCCCCTGTGGGGGTGCAAGGATCTGGCGCCAGCGACCCAAACCGCCGCTCGAACTCACTAGGATCACTAGGACTGCCAGGTGGTAACCTCCAGTTAAGCATGCTATCGTCATCCGGTCCGCCCGCAGGTGTGCTTCTCCGCGAATTCTACAAAGTATTCGGGATGCCGGGCGAGGGTCCGCCGGATGACCTGGACCTCGCGGTTTTCGAGTCGGTGTTCCCGGTCGAAGAAGGTGATCGGTATGATCTTCAGCGATCGCTTGGCGACGATGGGCTCCGAAGAATACATCGCGAATGTAGTGAAACCGTGGAGTCTCTCCTGACCGCGATGTCCGGCGACGCCCTATTGGTGGAGCTTTCGGAGGGCGCTCGCCTCACAAGCGGTCAATTCGACCGCTTGACGGCTGGTTCGCTCTGGTACTCGCTGGTCAGTTCGCTCGACAAGCGAGACCCTGGGGGGCTTCCAGCCCTCGCGCCACCATTCTCTGGACTTGAGATGCCGTTCAGAGCTCGATTTCAGATGACCGTCTTTGGATCCCTCGTTCTCAAGCTCTATGTCACCCTTGTCTTCATTCGAGAGGGCGATCTCGCGAAACTGACGGCGGAGGCTGCACGTGCTCGAAAGCCAGTCTCCGGGCGTCTGCAAAAGCTCTTGCGGTCAGATTACGTGAGGTATATTCGAAACAGCCTTGCACACGGCACTTTCGAACAGGTCATCGTTGGCATACGGTTCTCCGACGGCGACAAAATAGTCACCGCGACTCCGGGATTTCTCGACCATTTGTCTACGTGCCTTTCTGTGGCGCAACTTCAGGCCGCTGCAGCAGGCCTCCGCAGGATGAATGATCATTGATCTGGTAGTGGCCAGGACGAGTGCTCCGACATGCTCAGGGGCGCGGAGTTCGAAAACGACTCCTACCGGGCAACCAGACTGGGTGGGCACTCGCAGTTTGGGTACATTCCGTTGGTCGTTGCTGAGGTCCGAGGGGACCGCGTCTACCACCCATTGGATCAGTGACCCCATCACGGACTCGAACCCGCTTCGGAATCGTGGGCGGCGTCAGGCGGGAGGTATTGCGCGCCATCGCGGCCACGGGAAGCATCGACCGGGTCATGCTCTCTGTCAGCGCGCGGTCTCGAGTTTGCGTTGATAGTGCGCCAAACCCTGGTCGAACATGCTTCTCGCGCGCGCCCGGTTGTCGCCGGGTCCAAAGTTGTTACGCTCCTCGAGATACGCCCACAGGCGGTTCAGCCAGCGCGCCATCAGCTCCACATCCTGCCGCACCAGCACCGGCTCGCTTCCCACCTCGACGAAAATCGCCGCCGAATGCGCGAACGGAATGCCGCCCACCACGCCGCGCGTCGCCGGACCGGTTGCCCGCACGGCAAACCAACTGCTCTGTTCCACCGCAACCTGTTTTTCAATGCGCAGCGAAGTCGCGCCCGCTTCCGCCATGCGCGTCTCAATCACCACCCCGTTGCGGATCAGCTCCACCTTCTCCAGGGGCCCGCGGGAGGTGATCTCGGCCGACAGTGCGGCATTATAGGGCTGTCCCTTGGGCGGGCTCACCACGGAACCCGGCGGAAGTCCGTTCATCCGGAACTCGACCAGAGGACCGTTGGTGACGAAAACGCGCCCCTCGCGATATCGAGCGACCCAGCGGCCCCAGTCCATCGTTCCGCCCACTTCCACATATTGGCGCGATCCGCCCGGAACTCCATTTACGCCGCGCCAATTCGTGAAGACGTCCGTGCCCGCGCCGGGCAGAATGCGAAACCCGCTGTTGAGCAGCGCGTACCACAGATCGTAGGCCGAACCGGCGCGAGGCAGCACGTCGATCGCGTCCATCCCTCCGAGCGCGGCCGTGAGCGGCGCTTCCTTTGCGCCCAGGTTGGTGTCGAATACATCGTTGGCGGTCGCGGGCGAGATCGGATGAACGTAGCTGACCAGCCCGCCTTGCCTGCGCGCTTCGATCGCCGCCGTCGTGTTCAGCGGGTAATCATAAGACGACTTGCTTCCGATCACGCTCGTGAACGACGGCGGAACCTGCTTCTTGATATTGAGGAACGCCATGTGGCCCAGCGGGTCGCTGTTGCGGTATTCCTGGCCCCAATAGAGCACGTAGCGGGGTTTCGAAAGCGGCTCGACCGCGCCGCGAAAAAATTCCTTGTCGTGAACGAACGACCCTTCGCTGTTCGCGACGATCATGTTGGCTGTGTTCAGATCCTCAGCCTCCAGCCACTCGAGCGAGTCGCGGGGCATCTGGTAGTAGCTCCCGTTGTAATTGGCGTGGAAGTGGTTCTCGCCCGTGTACCAGCCGCGTAGCCCCCAGTTGGTCCAACGCTCCATTTGGATAGTAACGGTCGCGGTCTCGCCGGCGGCGATCTCCACGGTGCGATCGGCCAAACGGTATTCGACGCCCTTCACCGCCGTCAGTTGCACGCGTCCGGCGGGTACTGCAAACTCATCCTCGCCGCTCGCCAAAAAGAACCCGGTTCGCGGTCCGCCCACGCCTGTCGGCTCATAGTTGAGGGGCTGAAAGAAAATGGGACGCCCGTCCGGCGCGTACGATTTCTGATCCGCGGCCACGTTGTGCAGGCGCACTCGCGTAGGCTGGCCTGTCTCGTCGAGTGCCTTGACGCGCAGCCGCCCCGAAGGCCGCCGGAACTTCAATCCGGTGATCTTCACATGAGTTTTTTCGCCGCCGCCCGCGGGCATGAGAAACAGGTCGATGTTGCCGAGGTGATTCGAAACGTGAGCGATACGGCGTCCATCCGGAGAGACCGCGGGCGCGAACTCGTCCCGCTCCGTATTCGTGAGGGCGACTGACGCCCCACCCTGCCGCGCCACTTTGTAGAGTTCGTGATTGCCGCGCCCGTTCACGACCACCGCGGAATAAACTACTCCGGTTCCATCCGGAAGTGCCGACAACGAGTGCAATTGCACGATGTCTTCCGGACGGTAGCGAGTAAGCGGCAATTGGACCATGATCGGTGGACGGCTCGACGGCATGGACCAGATCTGGGGCGCCGTCGTGCGTTGCGCCGCAAAGAACACTTCATCCCTGCGGGGATTCCAGGAGATGTCCGCCCAAACGCTCGCCGGTCCGCGCTGCATGCGGAACTGGAGTTGCGTCACTACGCCGTCCGCCAGACGAATCTCGTGCAGGAGCGAACCTGAGTTGGGGACCAGCAATCCCGCGACAAGGCGCGACGCATCGGGCGACCATGCGACGGTTCCAGCCAGCGGAAATGGCGTCGTGAGCTGCCGCTCGGCTCCCGTGCCTGCGTCCACTACTCGCAACTGTCCAACGATGTTCGGCAGGCGTCCGGCTGGCGGATTGCCCGCAACAAACGCAATCAGATCGCCTCTGGGCGACCATGCCGGGTGGGCATGATACCCCGCCGACGCGCTGATCTGCTCGGCTTGGCCGCCCTCGGCCGGGACCTGCCAGATGCTGCCGAACAGGGAAAATGCCAAACGCTTCCCGTCGGGCGACCAGGTGGGATCGGTCGCGCCCCAGGCGGACGCCGGCGCGTCTGGCGCGGCAACCGCGCGCAACCGCAGGTGGATCAGGATGCCGGCCGCGGCCATCGCGGCGAAGACGACTACGCTCGCTCTAGATCTCATCGCTTATTCCCCTCCCGCGGCGCGTCCGGCGTAAAAAGCCCGCGCCCGGTCATACAATTTCAGCACCTCATCGCGTTCCGCCGCGCCTGCGAATCGTTTCGGATCTCTCCGCGATTCCGCAACCAACTCGTCGATCCAGTCTACAAAGTATTGCGCGTCCGCCCGCGCATCCCACTTGCCCGGCAGGTACACGGGACTCGTATGGGCCATCCGCACCGTTAAAGGATTCCCGACGAAACAGCGCGCCACGACCCACGAGTAGTTCTTCGCGTCGACGGTGAACTTGCTTTGCCACTTCATCGCCCCGGAGGGAGTGAACGACTTGATCACCTCACCGTTCGCGACGATCTCCACGCGGTCGATGGGCGCGTGTGCCAGCACTTCGACCGAACCCCGGAGCGCCGTGCCCGTGCGCTTCACGTCAAAGAACAGCAAGGGGCCGTTGCTGACGAAACTCCTGCCGTCCTTCAACCCTCTGTACCAGTTCTCGACCGTGAATGGCTTGCCTTTGAGCTCGACGTAGGTCCGGTTGTACCCGGCGGGATTCGGCAGCACTCCCGTGGCTGATCCGGCGGTGGCGGGAAGGCGGAATCCAAGGTTCAGATAGCGGTAATAAAGGCTGTTGCTGTATTCGACAAATCCCTCGTGTCCGGGGAACCGCTTCCGGTCGCGCGCCCGTCCCCAGGCCTCCATGTCCATCATGCCGTACTGGTTGAAGTGATTGTGCAGCACGCCGGCCGAGTCGGGCGTCTCGAGCGCCATCATGACCGGCGTTTCCCACCAGATGAGCTTCTCGGAATCGAACCAGGGAAAGATCTCCCCAGCCGCCCGGCTCTCGCGCGCCGTGCGCACGAAGCGGATTCCGGGAGGGTCCCAGCGATTGGTGGCCGCGAGCGGAAGTTGCGCCGAAATCCGATGCAGCATCCAGGCGCCTCCGCCGCGCTCGTCCTCCGCGTTCGCAAGCGTCGCCAGATGGTTAGGCGAGATCCGCGTCACGGGGTCCTTCGGCAGTTCCTTTCCCGCCCAGAGGTTCTGGCGGTTCCACATCGTAAACACTACGCTCAGGTTCACGTCTTCGGCCAAAGCCAAGGCCTCGACTTGGTCGGGCGGACGGTGAATGTGCATGTCTCCCGACCACCAGCCCAGGCTCCTTGCGTTCACCCACGGGCGCAGGCGGATGTCCGCCGTCACGGGCTGGTCCCTCACCTCAATGGTTCGCTCGACGCGCTCGAACTCCAGCCCGTGCTCGGCAATGATTTTGTAATTCCCAGGTTCGGCTTCGATTTCGAACTCGCCCTTCACGACGAAACTGCTGCGGTAACCGGGCTCCTCTTTGACGATCTTCGACCGGGCGTCGAGCACCGCGCCGGGCGGTTGGCGCTTCTTGCCGTCGGGTCCGTAGACCTCGAGCCGCGCCCAGATGGGTTCCGCCTTCTCGCCCGTGACGCGTATCCGTAACTTGCTCGTGGCTGCGCGGGGCGTGAACCACAGGCGAGCGGTGCGGTCCGTCTTGAAGAATTGCAGAAGCTGCCGCGCCACTTTTTCCGTTCCCTCCGCCGACGGATGCGTTCCGTCATCCGGTCTCAAATCGGCGCGCAGGTAGGTGAGTCCGTCCTTGCGCGCTTTGACGCCATCGGCCCAGAGGTAAGGACCCCATGCGAGCCAGGGCGCGCGAACCGGGCCGCGAACCGCGTCGTAGTTCAGCTCCGCGCTGCCGGAAATCTGCGATGCGATAATCCACTTCGGCGCGAATCCGCTCTCGTACGCGTGCGGTTCCGGATTGAGAGCGCTGCGCGCATATCCGCCATAGATGCGGCTCGAAAAATACACCATCTTGAGATTCGGATAGCGCGCCCGCATGACGTGCAGCACCTTCACCAGATCGCTCTCCAGCTTCTTCGCTTCCTGGGGAAACGGCTTCGTGGGCGCGATATTCGCCTGCTTGAGCCACACGACCTGCACTTGCGCCGGTGTCGCGTTCGCGGCGGCGAGGCGCTGCGTAATCACATTCCAGAAGGGCGCGGCCGGATCCATGATCTTCTCCGCCGTCTGGCCGCCCTGGCTTCCGTTGACGAACCGCACCAGCGGATTCTTACCCGTTTCGGCCGTGAACAATTTTTCAAACGCCTGCGACTCCTGGCTGGTGTTCGACATTCCGACCGAGAGGAGAACGATATTCCCTTGCGCGGAAGGGTTGCCCGCGCCGTCGAGCGGACCGATGCCGCGGGCGATCGCGATGCCTGCGTCCAGATGCCCGGACGGCGGCTCGTTTTCTCCGTTCGGATACAGCCCGCCCTGCTGGCCAAGATACAAGGATTTGCCGAGATCGGTAAGCGGCACAAGTCCCGTGGAATCGCGTGGCGGGTTCCGCCGCGCATAGTCCGCGAACCCCTGATCGCGAATCCCGCCAGGCTGCGCGATCGCCGATACCGCGCACAGAAACGCCAGCCACGCAACTGGTGTAGGTTTCACGGTGTCCTCCTTAAGATCACGCTCCGATCAGTTGCCGGATTTCCCGCACGCCCACGTACGCGAAGAACCCGAGCGCGATCGCCAGCACGGCGTTGATCCCCACGCCGGCCCGGAATTCATTGCCCACCCACTCTCTGCGATTATTCATAATCAGGAGCGTCAGCGCGAGCAACGGCAAGAGCATCGCGCCCGTCAGCCCGAAGGCGAGCTGCAGCGACTGCACAGGCCAGCGCAGGAAGAGCAGCGGCACAGTGGCGATGAAACAGAGATAACCTCGATACGGACGCGAGAGGCTCGGATCCACGCCGCGCTGGCCGATACCGCGTCCCTCGCGCAACCACAGAATATCGGTGAACAGATAGGGTAAGCTCTGCCAAACGCCGAGCATTGCTGAAAACACCGCTGCCCAGAAGCCGATGAGGAAGATCCATTTGCCGGCCGGTCCGATGGAAACCGTCAGTTGATCGGCGAGCAGAAGAGCCAGACCCGCCCCGCGGCCCGTCACGCGGACACGTGAACCGATGATCACGACCGCGATGCCGAACAGTCCGATCACCGCATACGATAACACTAAGTCGAACCGGCAGGCCTGCAGGCCGTCCCGCCCGGTTCTACCCTCTTCGCGAATCCAATAGCCATAACTGATGAGAGCCATGGTCCCGCCGATGGCGCCGATCAGACTCAAGACCCATCCGGCGCTCCCCGGGGGCAGCGATGGCACAAGCCCGCGCCCAACCTCGCTCCAATCCGGCGCCAGCAGAAACGCAGTCAGGATCACCGTCGCGAACATGGCGCCTACGCACACGGCGAGCACCCGTTTGAGCAGCGCATACCCTCCGTGCCAGACCAACGCCAGTCCGGCCAACGAGTGGACGACACCCCAAACCAGACGCGACGAGTCGACGTCGCCGAGCGGGATCAGCGCCGCTCCCGCCACGCCGCAGGCGCTCGAAAGCATCCCGCCCGTCACGAGCGTAAACACCAGCAGGTAGGCTAGAAAGACCCACTGCGTCCATTTGCCGAGCCGAATTCCCCAACCCTCGACCAGGGTCGTGCCCGTGCCCATTTGCCAACGTGCAATGCCTTCGGTGAGGACCCATTTGAGCAGCACGCCCGCGGGGACGGCCCATAGCACCGCTGTTCCGGCGTGCGCCCCGGCAAGGCTTCCGGTGAGTATGTCGCCGGCTCCGACGCTCGTCGCGGTCAGCAGAATCGCGGGGCCTACAGTAGAGAGCTTAAGTGCCCGGAGCATGTGAACAGCCAACTTACCACAACCCGGCGTTCCGGACCCCAAGGAGTACGTTAGACTTGACCTCGATGGCAACCGTCACTGAGATAGGCAGCCTGCTATCTCGCCGTCCCGAGATTCGCGGCGGCAGGCCGTGCATTGCCGGAACGGGCGTCTCGGTTCGCCGGGTCGCCCAGGGGCACAATATGGGTCTGATTCCGGAAGAAATCGCGCGGAAGTTTGGCCACTTGTCGTTGGCGCAGATTCATGCGGCCCTTGCCTACTACCATGCCAACCAGGCGGAAATCGACGCAGACCTGGAATCCGAGGCCCGGCGGACAGATGCCCTGGAAGAACAGAACAGGCGCTGATCCTCGTCAGTGAGCCTGATCCAGATCTACGCCGACGAAGAGGCGATGGACAGCGATCTTGTCGCGGCTCTCCGTTCCCGTGGCGTTGCGACGATCACGCCTTTGGACGCCGGTCTCGTCGAGAGATCCGACGACGAACAGCTGGAATTTGCCACAGACCACGGGTGCGTTCTCTACACGTTCAACGTCTCGGATTTCTATCGTCTTCACACGGAATGGGTCCTTGGCGGGCGAGAACATGCCGGCATGATTCTAGCGCCGCAACAGCGGTTCTCGACCGGCGAGCAGTTACGGCGCATCTTGCGTCTTCGTGCAGCCACCACCAGCCTGTGTATGCGCAACCGGGTCGAGTTCCTCGGCAACTGGGGTTGACCGCGGGCGCCCTCGTCAGCCCTGAGCTCAGGGGCCGGTCTTCTCGTCGTACGACAAGACTTCGCGCTCCAGTGCCGTGTTATGGAGTTGTACCGGCGCGCTTTTCCGCGTCCGCAGGTTCAACATCTCAACGAACACCGAGAACGCCATCGCGAAGTAAATGTAGCCCTTCGGAATATGGCTGTCGAAGCTCTCCGCGATGAGGGTGACGCCGATCGGCAGCAGGAAACTCAAAGCGAGCATCTTCACCGTCGGATGCCGCTCCACAAAAGCGCTGACCGCGCCCGAGGTGAACATCATGAACCCCACGGCGATCACGATGGCGGCGATCATCACGGACACCTCTTTCGCCATTCCCACCGCGGTGATCACCGAGTCGAGCGAGAAGACGATGTCGAGCAGCGCGATCTGCACAAGCACGCCGCCGAGCGTGGCCGTCGGGCGCGCGGCCCGCAGCGCTTCCGACTCGCCTTCCAGCCGCTCGTGAATTTCGCGAGTGCTCTTCCAGATGAGGAACAGGCCGCCGATACCGAGAATCAGGTCCCGCCCGGAGAATTCTTCGCCGAGCACCGAGAACAGCGGGTCCGTCAGCCGCATGATCCAGGAAATCGCGAGCAGCAGCGCGATTCGCATCACCATCGCCAGCGCGAGGCCCACGGTTCGGGCCCGGCCCTGCTCTGCGGGTGGAAGCTTCCCGGCCAGGATGCTGATGAAAACGATGTTGTCGATGCCGAGAACGATCTCGAGCACCGTGAGCGTGAGCAGCGCTGCCCACGACTCCGGACTCAGGAGCCAATCCATAGACTCGATGTCAACCCGCGGCGTTCAGAAATCGATCGATATCCGCCATCGTGTGATAAACCGAACACGACACGCGCATCTGATTCCACTGAATCTTCACGTCGATGTTGGCGCGATTCATTTTCTCCGCAAGCTTCTTCGTATCCTGCACGACGAACGAGGAAATGGGAGTCGGCGTGCCCTCGGGAGTCATGCCCGGGTAACCCAGCCGGGGCAATTCGCTGCGCAGTTTCTCAACCATCGGCTTGACGCGCGCCTGAATCCGGTCGACGCCCAGTTCATTGATGAAGCGCAGATTGTCCGCGTGCCCCGCCGCGACGACGTTCGCGATATTGCCCACCTCGAAATGCCCGCCCGCGCCCGTCCGCTGTTGCCACGAACAGGGGCGGGGGCCCGGCGGATCGTGCGGGAACATGTGGTACCGGATGTTGCTGAATTGCCGGTCGCCATACTGGAAGCGCTTCGCCACTTTGCCCTGCAGATCCTCGCGCACGTAGAGGAACCCCAGCCCGCGGTCGCCCATCAGGAACTTGTAGCCCGAGCACGCGCAGAAGTCTATGCCCAGCGCCTTCACGTCGATCGGCACCGCACCCGCCGCCTGAATCACGTCGGTGTAAAGATAGCCGCCGTGCGCATGCACCAGGTCCGAAATCGCCTTGGCATCGGCGCGAACGCCATTGAGGAAGGACACGAGCGAACACGCTACCAGACGCGTCTTCTTGTCGACCACCTTCTCGATGTCTTTGACGTCGATCCGCCAATCCTTCATCTTTACGACGCGCAGATCGAGGCCCTGCTTCTCCATCGTGCGGTACATATAGATCGCCGACTCATAGTGAAACTCGTCGGTCACCACGTTCCATGGGCCGCCCGGCACAATGCCTAGCGCGAGATTCGTGA
Organism: Candidatus Sulfopaludibacter sp. SbA3; assembly: GCA_945893365.1. Taxonomy (GTDB): domain Bacteria; phylum Acidobacteriota; class Terriglobia; order Bryobacterales; family Bryobacteraceae; genus SYKU01. Next base: position 95,039 of record CAMDED010000002.1, read on the forward strand.
TGTTCTCGCCCATCAGCGTGCTCTGCACGAACGCGATCTCCGAGGGCTTGGCGTTGATCAGTTGCGCGAACCCGCGCCGCGCCTCATCCTGATGCCCTGAAGCGTGCCGGCCGCGGCCCTCGCCGGGCCCAAGCAGCTTAAACTCCAGATATTGGTGCATCGCCGCGACTGCGCTCTTTCGCATCGGATGCCAACCGGCCGGATTCATGAACAGTTGCTTCTCCGTCCACGGATACTCGGCTCGAATCTTACTCCAGTCCACTTCGGCGGTGGCGGCGGGGGCCGCGGGAGCGAGCGCCGATGCCGCCGCGGCGATGAACGATCTGCGGTTTGCCTGCATACGCTTCACATCATACCTGATTCACAGCAGCGGGAGTTTCTTGTTCTCCCTCAGCAATCGAATCGATTCCTGCAAGCGCTTCGCACGCGTTTCCTCTCGTTTCGCCATGGAAATCCAGACCACGTACCTGCGTTTGTAAGAAGGCGCCAGGCGAATGAAATTCTCCCAAGCCTGCTTCTCCTTGCGCAGACCCTCCTCGACGAACGCCGCATCGATCAGCGACTCCGGCTTCGGTTTGCGAGGCTGCGGCTCAGTCTTGGCGTAACTAACCTTCGTGAGACCGATCTCCGTCATCCTGCCTTCCTGAATCAGTTTCGCCACCCTTCGCTTGTTCAGCTCCGACCAATTTTGATTGTCCGTGCGCGGCGTAAACTTCCTCGCATAGCGATTTTCGTCGATGCGCTTGATGATGCTGTCGATCCAGCCGTGGCACAACGCCTCTTCCACCGACTCTTCATATGACATGCAACTCTCGCCTGTCTGCTTCTTCGGAAATACGACCCACACCTCTCTCTCCGACGCATGATTCGCGGCGAGCCACGTTCTCCAACTTTCGCGATCCTTCGCGCGAAACGTCTTTAGACCCATATTTAGACCCAGAGACCCAATCCGCTACAATTCTAGTTCAAGGAGAAACCACGATGCGAAGCTGGATGAAAAGTGCGCTGGGTAAACTGACGCGGCGGCAGTTGTTCCAGGCCGGGGCGGCGGCGGGGATGGCGAGTCAATTACAAGCGCGGCAGAGGACGCTTTACGAGGACAGCATCTATCAGCGTCTGCTCGGCGTCAAACCCATCCTCACGTGCCGCGGCCATACGACAGCCTTCGGCGGGTCGCTGATGCCCGAGCCCGTGCTGCGCGCCATGCAGGAGGCGAACGACGTCTTCGTCGACATGCAGGAATTGCAGGCGGCGTGCGGGAAGAGGATCGCGGCCATCATGAAGACCGAATCGGCCATGGTCAGCGCGGGCTCCTTTTCCGCGATGCTCCTCGGTTGCGCCGCGTGCCTCACCGGCAAGGACGGAGCGAGGATTGTAGCGCTCCCGCACCCAACCTGGCCCAAACGCGAAGTTCTCATCCAAAAAGCTCACCGCATCCTCTATGACCGCGCCTATCGAGCCGCCGGCGCTACCGTCCGCGAGTTCGAAACGAAGGCACAGCTTGAGCGCGCGATTGGGGAAAACACGGCGATGCTCGCCGCACTTGCCAGTACGGAGCAGAGTCCCAACCCCGCTGTCATGACGGTTCAGGACTACATCGACCTCGGCAAGAAGCATAACGTGCCGGTGCTGGTCGACGCCGCTTCCGAGCTCCCCCCGGCTTCGAATCTCAACCGCTGGACCGGAGCCGATCTCGTCGTCTTCAGCGGCGGGAAGGGCATCCTCGGACCGCAGTCCTCCGGCATTCTCGCCGGGCGCAAGGACCTCATCGATGCGGCAGTGCTCAACGGGTCGCCGAATGCCAACATCGGCCGCGGCATGAAGGTGGGCAAGGAGGAGATGGTGGGCCTTGTCGTCGCGCTCGAGCTCTACGCGGCGCGCGACCACGTAACCATTCAGGAGAGCTGGAACAAGAAGGCCCAATACATGGCCGCTCAGCTCCAGGGCATCCGCGGCTTCAAGGCTGCCTATCGGCTCAACAAGCAGGACTTTGGCGAAGTTCGCATCGATTGGGATCGCGCCGTCATTCCTCTCACCGGAAAGGAAGCCGCGCGCAAGCTCTTCCAGGGTGAACCGCGCATGATGTACTACGACGACGACGAAGGCGGCATCCTGCAGACGCGCTCCATGAAAGACGGCGATGAAATATTGGCCGCGCGGCGTCTCCGCGAGTTCTTTACCACCGAGGGCCGCAAGGCTTGAGATTGAAACAGCAGTTGCAATTGGCAGCCGGTGGTGGGGCAGGCGATCGTCTTCTGTCGCCTGCCTGCTACCGCGCACTTAGCAGGCCACAAACGGCGATGGCCTGCCCCACTGCGGTTCCATCGGCAAATCTGGAACAGCTATTTCCCGACGAGCCCTAATGAAGCTCGCCCTCCTCCTCCTCATCGCCGCCGTCAGCCTTCACGCGCAGAGCCAGCGCCGCGTCTTTTCCCGTATCATGACGGGCGAACCCTACACGCTCGAATGCTACCTGCCGCAGATCACCAACGGTCCGAACTTCCCTTCCTGGTCGCCGGACGGCAAGGAACTGGTCTTCGCCATGAAGGGCTCCATCTGGCGGATGAAGCCCGGTGAAACCACGGCGCACGAATTGACCACCGATCGCGGTTACGCGTCCATGCCGTCCTGGTCCCCGGACGGAAACTGGATCGCCTACACCTCGGACCTCGACGAGACGATTCATCTGAAACTGCTCAACCTGCGCGACGGGACCACGCGTCAGCTCACCACGGGGAACTCCATCAACGTGGAACCGGAGTGGTCGCCGGACGGCGCGAGGCTCGCTTATGTTTCGACGTATCCGAACGGCAACTACAACATCGTCGTGATGCCTTTCAACTCCGGCGTCCCCGGCGCGGCCGCGATGATCACGAATGATTTCGAACTCAAGCCGCCCACGGTCTATTACGGCAAATGGGCGCTGCACATTCACCCCACCTGGACGCGGGATGGAAAGGATCTGATCCTCGTCTCCAATCGCGATAACAAACATGGATCGGGCGGCTTCTATCGCATGCGCGCCGAGCCGGGCGCGCCGCTTAAGCGATTCCACTACGAAGAAACCACCTGGAAAGCCCGCCCTACTCTCTCGCCCGACGGTGCGAAGCTCGTCTACAGTTCTTACCTCGGCGGCCAGTGGCAGCAGCTCTGGGCCATGCCCCCCAAAGGCGGCGACGCCTTTCCGCTCACTTATGGCGACTTCGACCGCACCACTCCACGCTGGTCTCCGGATGGCGGCCGTATCGCTTTCATCTCAAATCAGACCGGTGAAACGAGTCTCTGGCTGTGGCACTGGTTCGGCGGAAAAATGGAGCAGGTCAAAGTCGAAAAACTCGTATACGAGCGGCCGATGGGCAAGCTGCATGTGCGCGTGCTCGATGGCGCGACGGCGAAGCCTCTCCGAGCGCGCGTGTATCTGAACGCCGCCGACGACCGCGCCTACGCTCCCACGGAAAGCTGGTTTCGCGCCGACTGGCTGATGTTCGATCATATGGATCAAAGCGAATATCACTACTTCCATACCAGCGGCGATTTCGAAATCGACTTGCCGCCTGGAAAGGTCAAGCTCGCCGTGTCGCGCGGCTTCGAGTACACGCCGGTTGAGGTTGAGGCCAACGTCGCCCGAAATGCGCGCACGGATGTCACCGTCCGCCTCAAGCGCCTCGACAACTTCTCCGCGCGCGGCTGGTGGGATGGCGACAATCACTTCCACATGAACTATGCCGGCGTTTACTTCAACACGCCGCGCCGCCTGATGGAGCAGGCTGAGGCCGAGGATATCCACGTCCTGAACAATCTGATCTGCAACAAGGAGCAGCGCATCCCCGACGTCGCCCACTTCACGGGCAAGCCGGACCCGGTCTCGACGGCTACCCGGCTTCTATTTCACAGCCAGGAATATCACCCGCCCTTCTGGGGCCACGCCACATTCCTGAATCTCAAGCAGCATCTGGTAATGCCGGACTACGTCGGCTACCAGAACACGGTGGTCGACAGCATTTATCCGTCGAACTCTACGGCGTTTCGCATCGCGCGCGATCAGGGCGGGCTCGCCGGCTACGCCCACGGCGCGGGACCGCACTTTCCCGTGGACCTCGCGACGGACAATGTCGACTTCGTCGAGGTCAACGCCATCAGCGGCATGGAGCCGCTTTATCGCGCCTGGAATTGCGGCTATCGCGTGGTCGCATCCGCCGGCGAGGATGCATTCCCCAACTTCTACCGCAGCTACATCCTCGGTTCGAATCGCGTCTACGTCCGCTCCGGAGCCAAACTCGACTACGACAAGTGGACCGCCGATTTCCGCGCGGGCCGCTCCTTCGTTACCTCGGGTCCGTTGGTTCTGCTGAAGGTCAACGGGCGCGAACCGGGCGACGAAATTAAACTTCCCGCGGGCAGGCACGCCGTCAAAGTCAGCGTGGAAGTTGCGTCGATAAATCCGATCGAGACGATTGAGATCATGCACAACGGCAAGCCCGTTCACGCGCACAAGGGTAGCGGAAATCGCGAGACCGTTTCGCGCGAAATCGAGGTTTCGGGCAGCGGATGGATCTCGGCGCAGGTTCGCGCGAAGCCCGGCCGCGACCCCATTCGCCGCCCCTTCCCCTTCGCCGCCACAATGCCGGTCTGGATCACGGTGGACGGCAAGGCCGTGCGCTCGCGCGAGGATGCCGAATATTTCGCAAAGTCGATGGACCGGACGCTGGAGCGCGCCATGTCCAGCGGATCGTTCAACAACGAGCGGGAGCGCGGAGAAACGCGCAAACTTTATGAGGAGGCGAAAGCCAGGATGATGCAACGCGCAGCCGAGGCCGGACAATGAGGACCGTACTTCCGTTTCTTTTCGCCGCCGTCTGCTATGCGCAGCAGCCCACGCCGGAGGAGATGCCTCAGGAAATGGTGTGGGTCGATCGCTCGGGCAAGATTCTCGGGCGCGTCGGGGCCACGCAAATGTCCATGTACTTCCCGGAGATTTCGCCCGATGGAAAGTCCATTGCGGTCTCGGCGCGCGACGGCGAAGTCAATGACCGCGACATCTGGATTCACGATGTGGCGTCTGGGGTGAAACGCGTGGTCGCGCCCGCGAAGGGCAACGACAACTTTCCCGTCTGGTCGCCCACGGGCAAACAGATCATGTTCACGTCAAGCCGTCTGCGCGACTACGAGCTTTACCGCAAGGACCTGGACCCGGACAAACCCGAAGTCCCGATCTACAAAGCGCCGGACGCCCAATATCCGCGTTCCTGGTCGCCGACCGGCCGCTGGCTTCTGTTCACCCACGCCGAAAAGAAGCGCGACGTTTTTCTCTGGCAGATTGGTGAAGGCGAGCCCATCGATATTTTCGGCTACCAGAACGCCTGGACCGAGGGCGCGCGCTTTTCCCCAAACGGCCTGTTCATCGCGTATGTCTCAAATGCCGACGGCCCGTTCGAAGTCTACGTCTCGCCCACGCGCGAACCGGGCAAGAAATGGAAGGTTTCGCGGCCGCTTTCGAACGGCTGGGCGGGCGGCGGCGGCCAGGTCCGGTGGCGGGCGGACGGCAAGGAGCTCTTCTACATGATGGGGAACGACACGTTGCTTTCGGTCGAGGTGAACACGCAGGGCGAATTCACTCAAGGCCAGCCGAAGCGCCTCTTCTCGCTCCCGGGGATGAAGGGAAATTTTCCCGAGGAATCGCCTTGGATCGCAAAGTATGATGTGAGCGCCGATGGGCAGCGCTTTGTGTTCGTGCGCAAGGCTGTGCAGTAAAGGCCGCGACGCTCGGTGCATACGAGGTTCTATTTCCAACCTATTTCCAACCGGGTCGCCGGTCGACCTTTGAAAACGACTGCACGTTGCCGCAGTAATTGCAGGCCAGCGCCTCGCCTCCTCCGGCATCGGAAATGAAATCGGTGTATTCACCGCGGCAGCAGATCCGGCATCTGATAGGGCCGTGAATGGGAAGTTGGCCACCCTGCCTTAGAGCGCGGATAACGATGTCGATGAGTTTGAGCAGTTCGCCGGCATTTGGCAGGCATTGAACCTCGTCCTCAACGATGCACTTATCAAGTATCTCCCGCCCCCATTTGATTGACGCGTCGTCAGGAAACATCTGTTCGATCTCGAACTCAGGCTTATGGAGGTACCAGAGCCGAAGTTTCTCTCTTCCGGACACCATAGCCCAGAGAAGTTTCCCAAGGCTGAACACATCGAACGTCGGCTTGACGTCGTCGAGCTTCATTCCCAGTGCCCAACCCGGCATCCAATCGCGGCTCCCGACGTTTTCGTAGGTATCGGTTACGCGGCCCGACCGATCGTCCATTTGCACGACGAGCCCAAAGTCGCCAAGAACAAGCCGATCGTCGCTGGCAACAAAAACATTGTCCGGTTTGATGTCGCGATGTACATACCCATCCTTGTGCAACGTGGCGACGGCGTCGACGATAGGACGGATTGCACGCAACGATGCGAGGAGGTCGCCCTTGGTTCGACCCAAGCTCCCTGCGAGCGTTGCTGGATAGTAGTCCATTACGAACCATCCCTCGTCGATCTTGTGATCGACAATGTTTATGAGTGACGGATGTTTGACCTTCTCCAGAGTGGCAACCTCATTCTTCAGCCGCTGAAGTGCCTTGGTTCGCGTTCCGTCGTCCTTGGAGGGACGGAGCACTTTGACCGCAAACTTCTTCGCGATGGCTTCCTTGCAAAACTCACGTATGAGATCGAATATCTTTTCGGCGCTCGCCACCGCGGATACAAGATTTCTTTCACTGGTGGCATCACGGAGCGATTTGCCAAAGCTCTGCGCCAAATCGGGGCGAGTCAACGCGTCGTTCTTCTGTCGCGCAAGGTAAACCATTCCCTGACCACCCGAGCCAAGTTCTTCTAACGCTTCCCAAGATCCGTAGAACATATGAAGAGATTGTAACCGGTGGCCACGGTCATACCTGAATCCGCCGTGAAGCGGTTTTTTCAGAGGCGGACAGGCCTCGGAGCCCCACGCCTCTGCTCCGGGACATCGAACGTCGTACATCAGCCGCCCCCACCGATCCTTTCGCGTTCACTTCTCGTTTTCGGGCCATGCGCAGCGGGGCCACGGCGCGGTCACACTTTTTGAAACATTTTTTTCGGCCCGTTTTCAACGAGTTGCAGCCCTCCCCGGCTCAACGCCGTTTTTCCGTGCTGTAGACTTCGAATCGAGGGTGGCTTCCGCACCGGAGTCCGCCCCGATGAACAATTCCCGGCCGGGAGTCATCGCCTTTTGCAGTACGGTGTGCTTCCACTCCGGAACCCGTGAACGGTTTGCCTATCCACTTAACTTTGGACGGACGGAGTGACTCAGGCATCGATGCCCGGAAGAGGTTCAAGCGTGGGATAAGCGGCGGCGGGTAACCATTCCGGCCCGGTACGCGATGACCCCATTTTGTTTGGACCGGATACCAAGAGCCCGCCCGCGAGTTTCGAACGAGACCAGCGGGCGGGCGAAGGCGAAAGTATTTTTCCATTTCTTTTCTTAAGGCCGTAGTGCGTCCGTTCCCCCTTTTCTCCCCGAGGCGATCATCACGAAAAACCCGCACGCCGAATCCCTGTCCGGATTGAGTTGGAAGCCTTCCGATACCGAGCGATCGCTGCGGACTCTGCGCGAGTACGCGGAACGGGACCCAAAGGTCGCCGACCGGCCGCTGGCTGCCATTCACTCACGCCGAAAGGAAGTGCGACCGAGGGCGTGCGTTTCTCCCCAAACGGCCTGCTCATCGCGTATGTCTCAAATGCCGACGGCCCGTTCGAAGTCTACGTCTCGCCCACGCGGGAACCGGACGGGAAATGGAAGGTTTCGCGACCGCTCTCGAACGGCTGGGCGGGCGGACGGCAAGGAGCTCTTCTACATGATGGACACGTTGCTTTCGGTCGAGGTGAACACGAGGACGAATTCACTCAAGGCCGGCCCAAGCGCCTGTTCTCGCTTCCGGGGATGTGCGATCCCTCGCGCGCGGGAGCGAGCGCATTACACGAGCCCGAAGCGATGCATGCACCGTTCGGCCGTCGATGGACTGCGGACGGATGACGCTTTAGACCCCGTGGACCGGGACGTGCGAAAAAATCGCCGCGGCGGTCCGTTTCAAACGCGCCGCCAGTTCGTCGAGCGCGTTGATCGGAATCTGCGTCGTGGTGCCCGTGACCGACAGCGCGGCAGCGAAGCTTCCAGTCGGATGGAAGACAGGCACCGCCACGCAGCGGACCGCAAGTTCCTCTTCCTCGTCGTCCACGGCGTACCCCAGCTTGCGGACTCGGGCGACCTCCCTCTGCAGCGCCCTGGGCGAACTGATCGTATTGCGCGTGTACCGGATGTAGACCTGCTTCGCCAGCATCCGCTCCACCAATTCAGCCGGGCCGTACGCCAGGATTACCTTTCCGACGCCGGTGCAGTGAAGATCCATCCTGCGCCCCACGTACGTGTCGATCTTGATCATTCCCGGGGCTTCCACTTTCTGGATGTAGACGCCCTGGTCGCCGTCCGGTATCGCCAGATGCGCCGGCAGGTGGAGGTCGTTCACGAGCACGCGCATTTGCGGCAGCGCGACCTTCGACACCGACATGTTCTTCATCATGCCCAAGCCCAGGCCGTAGGCCTTCAACCCGAGCGTGTAGTTCAACGTGTCGGGCCGCTTCTCCACGTAGCCCAATCGCTCGAGCGTCAGGATGATCACGTGCGCGGAGCTTTTGGGGATATTCAGCTTACGGCTGATCTCGGAGATATTCTGGCCGCGCCGCGAACTATCCAGGTGCTCGAGAATCGCCAGGGAGCGCTCGACGGCGGTGGCGTTGGGAACGGCGGACATCGGCATCCAGTATTCTGAACTGAGAGGGCTCATTCCCACAAGGCGTGAGAGACCGTCGCGGGAGCCATACGTCCAGAATCGTGGACGAAATCAGGCGGCGCCGCTTGACCGCGAGGAAGGGCGGTTCCTAGGCTGAAACTAACGCCTCCGCGCCGCCATGCCCACCGTCATTTACGACCCCGCCTCCATCGACTTCGACAGACCGGGCAAACATCATTACCAGGTTGCGTTTCATCTCGACGGCGCCTGGGGTTACTCGCTGGTTCCGCTGACGGTCGTTAACGGGCTGCGCGGCGCAAACAACAACTCCGTCATATGTTTTGGCGGCACGCATGGGAACGAATACGAAGGACAGATCGCGGTGAAGCGGCTGTGCGCGGATCTGGACCCGGAGCGGCTCGCGGGCCGCGTGGTGCTGATGCCCCAGCTAAGCGAAAGCGCCTGTGTCGCGAACACGCGCATCTCTCCGCTTGACGGCGTGAACATGAACCGGGCTTTTCCAGGCAATCCGCGAGGCACGATCTCCGCGCGCATTGCGCATTTCGTGAAGACGCGGGTGTTTCCGCTGGGAAGGATCGTACTCGATCTCCATTCGGGCGGCAAGGAGGGCGCGTTTCCGGTCTGCACCTCCTTCCATCCCATTCCGGACGCGGCGCAACAAGCGGAGATCGCGGCGGTGTCGCGGCTGTTCGACACGCCGTTCGTGTTCATCTACTCAAGCGCCATGGCGTCCGGCCTGCTGACCGACGAGGCGGAGGCGGAAGGAAAGATCTCGATCGGCGGCGAGTTCGGAGGCGGCGAGACCACCAGCCGCCATGGCGTCCGGCACGCCTATGAGGGCATACTCAACGTTCTGCGCCGGTACGCCCTGCTGGAAGGAGCCGTGACCCAGGTAAGGCCGGCCGGGTCGCCTGAGCCTAAGCTCATTCGAGCCGCCGAGCTCGACGCTTATATTCCGTGTCCGCGCGACGGGGTCTGGGAGCCCGTGACCGAGCCGGGCGACGCCGTGGCTGCCGGACAAATTCTGGGGCGTCTGCATGACTTCGCCGATCACAGCTCCGCCGCGCTCGAAGTTCGCTCGCCGCGCGATGGATATCTCGCCATGATGCACCTGAGCGCGCGCCCGCTGAAGGGACAGACTTTGTTCGTGATCGCCGCGGAAGCGTCCTGGAGCGAGGTGGCGGCTTGAAGATTTCAAACGTCGAGCTGTTCGTGCTCCAGTCCGAGGGGCTCTACAACAACCCCGAGGGATCGGAAGAGCCGCTCGGTCCCACCTATATGGGGATCGTCCGCGTCACGACCGATTCGGGTCTGCGGGGCTACTCCGATATGGAGACGTGCGCGAGCGTCGCCAAGGCGTGCGTCGACGCTCCGAAATGGAGCCAGGCGGAAGGCATGGAGTGCTTCGACGGCCTTGCCTCGCTCCTGATCGGCGAGAACCCGCTGGAGGTCGAGAGGCTTTGGTACCGCATGTATCGCGGCAGCATCTACTACGGAAGGCGCGGCGTGGCGATTCAGGCGATTTCCGCCATCGACATCGCATTGTGGGATATCTGCGGGAAGTTTTACAACCAGCCGATCCACATGCTGCTCGGCGGGAAGTGGCGCGATAAGGTCAGGGCCTATGCGAGCACGTTGTTCCGTCCTACGCCCGAGGCCATGCGGGAAGCGGCGCGGGTGTACGTCGAGCAGGGTTTCACGGCGGTGAAGTTCGGCTGGGGCGTATTCGGCAAGGACCGCCGACTGGACGTGAAACTGGTGGAAGCCGCGCGCGAGGCGCTGGGGGACGAGCGCGATTTGCTGGTGGACACGGGGTGGTTCGTCGAGCGGACGCCGAAGGAAGCGATCCAAGTGGTGAAGTCGATCGAGCCGTTCCGTCCGTTCCTGGTGGAAGAACTGCTAAACCCCGAGGACTACGATGGCTACCGTCAGGTGGCGAATGCCGTCGATACGCGGATCGCCTGCGGCGAACAGGAAGCCACGGAATGGGGATTCGAGCGATTGATCACGCAGGGCGGCGTGGATGTGGTGCAGCCGGATCTCACGCGTTGCGGCGGGTTCACCGTGGGGCGTAAAATTGTCCACATGGCGGAGCGGGCGAATCGCCTGGTGATTCCGCACTCGTGGTCGAGCGATCTGCTGACCGCGGCGTCCCTGCATTTGACCGCTTTCCTGCGCCGCGCCGAGTTTGTGGAGTTCAGCACATCGCAGGGGCCTTTAAGCCGTATGCTGGTGAAGGAGCCCCTGCGCATGGTGGACGGGTATCTGCGGGTTCCCGAGGGACCCGGATTGGGTGTCGAGGTGGATGATGGGGTCATCGAAAAGCACAGGATCGGGTAACCCGATCCTGGACGGCGCGAACGACATCGGCATATGCGAGTTCGCCGAGCAGGCGCTGTATACGGCGGTTGTGTCCGACGCGCTCGATCAGCTTGGCATACGCAGCCAGGCGATGCGGGAATATCTGAGGCCGGTATATCCGCGATGCCGCTTTGCCGGGTTCGCGCGGACGATCGCCTGCTCGGATATCTACCACATTCCCGACGATCCCTACGCCGTGGAGATCGAAGCCATCGACAGCTTCCTGCCGGGCGAAGTGGCCGTCGTGGGGACGCAGCGCTCTTCGCGCAACGCCCCGTGGGGGGAACTGTTGTCAACGGCAGCCAGGGCGCGGGGAGCGCGAGGCGCGGTGGTGGACGGCCTGGTGCGCGACGTTCGCAAAATCGAGGAGCTTGGTTTCCCGGTGTTCGCGGCGGGGATCAAGCCGGTCGACTCGATGGGCCGCGGAGTGGTGACGAACTACAATGTGCCGGTCGACTGCGGCGAAGTGCTGGTCAATCCCGGCGATTTCATCTTCGCCGACGATGACGGTGTGATTGTAGTGCCGCGGGCCATCCTGAAGGACGCGATCGAGTTGGCGGCGGACAAAGTGCGGCGCGAGAACAGCTCACGCGAAGAGCTGATGCGCGGAGCGATGCTGCGCGACGTATTCAAGAGATACGGAGTTCTTTAGGACGGCCGTGAAGATCGCGCGAATCGAAGTCATCCCGGTGCGGGTTCCGATCCGGCCCGAATTCCAGATCCGCGGCAGCCTCGGATTCCATACCGAGTCGCCGTTCGCGATTCTCCGCGTTCAAACGGATGAAGGGATCACCGGACTGGGTGAGGTGTCGGGCACGCCGGTGTGGAGCGGCGAGGATGCGGTGACCGCGTCGCATGTGATCGGCGGGTTCCTCGAGCCGGCGTTGAAGGGCGAAGATCCGCGCGATATCGAGAGGCTCACGGCCAAAATGCGCCGCGCCATTGCCGGACATCCGTTCACGAAGTCGGGCGTCGAAATCGCGCTCTGGGACATACTGGGGAAGGCGGCGGGCCTGCCAGTGTACCGGCTGCTGGGCGGCGCGGTGCGGGAATGGGTGCCGATCAAAATGTCGGTATCTGGAGTTGCGCCGGAGCGCGCGGCGGAACTCGCGCGCTTCGCGCTCAGCCGCGGGCTGACTGCGCTCAAGGTGAAGGTGGGGATCGATCCGGAGAGCGACGTGGAACGCGTTAAGGCCGTGCGGGCCGCGGTGGGTCCGGACTTCCGCGTTGGTGTGGACGCGAACGGCGGCTGGACGCCGCGCGTCGCGATTCAGACGATCCGGCGCCTCGTGGATACCTGCGGGATCTACTTCGCCGAACAACCGGTTGCGCCGCTTGACTTGCAGTGGATGGTGGACGTACGGCGCAATGTGTCCGTCCCTGTGATGGCCGATGAAAGCTGCTACACGCTGCAAGACGCGATGGCGCTGGTGCGCGCCGGGGCGGCGGACATTCTTTCGGTCTATGTGGGCAAGGGCGGAGGGATCGGTCCGGCGCGGAAGATAGCGGCGGTCGCGGAGGCGGCGGGTTTGACCTGCACCATCGGAAGCAACCTGGAACTGGGAATCGCCAGCGCGGCGATGACGCACCTGGCGACGGCGTCCTACGGCGTCGGCGCGGAGGAATTTCCGTGTGATATTCTCGGGCCGATCGCGTATGAGCACGATCTGCTGGCGGAGCCGATCGAGTTCCGGAGTGGGGCGGTACGAGCGCCCGGGGGGCCGGGTCTGGGAGTGTCCCTCGATGAAGACGCGTTGGCTCGCTACCGCGTGTGAGCCGGTCCATGCCGTGATAGGCGAATTCGATGAGGATGCGCTTGTTCGAGCGGGCGCCGTCCTTGCGCCAGCCGTCCGCGTTGGGATCACCGGCTGCACCCTTGCCGTAGCGGGTGATCTACGGATTGCCGTCTCTCGCGAAGGGCGCGCTCTGGATCACAGGTACTGCGCATTGAACTAGGTTTGTGTTTCCCTAAGTCCCGGTCCGGCTGCACTTTCATGCCGCGGAATACGCGCGGCAGAACTCGATCAGATTCTCGATCGAACACACTAGAGCATGCCTTAGAGCATGCCTTCCCTGCGCGGCGTCGTCCGGAAAGTCTGCCCGCGATGCGAGCGGGGCGCCGTTTACCGCGAAGGCCTCACGATGTACGGGCGGCGCCCGGTATGCGACCTGAAATACGAGCATGAGCAGGGCTATTCCCTGGGCGCGATGTACGTCAGCCATCATGATGGGAGTGCCGCTCGTTCTGGCGCTGGTGCTGTTCTACCGGAAGCTTACGATCCGGCCCCTGCAAGGCTGATTCTCGCGGCCGCGCTTACTTTATTCCAAAGTTTGGGGCTTCAGGCGCGCTGGAGGTTTTCGCGGAATGAAACCGATGACGTGAGGGAGCGTTCCCTCTGATAGCCGGGACCGCGCGATACTCTAATAATGGCCCTGCCGCGGGACAACTCAACAAGTGGACGTGCTGCCCGGGTGGGCTTTCTGACGACTTTGGGCGTGAATATTGGGGATGAGTTCATCCGCGAGGGTGTTCTTCACTGCCTGGAGCAATTGGGGCTCGCTGTCGAGCCGTATTTCGTGAACAAGCATGACCGGGAGTCGTTGACCTCCATTCAGGATGTGGAGATTGAGAGCATCGGAGACAAAATTCGGAACACCGATCTCTTCATTCAAAGCGGCGCGCCGGTTTATTGGCACCATGGCTACGGAGGGCACAATTCCACTCTTGCCGAATGGCATGGCTGGGCGTGGGAAGAACGAATATTACCTCCTGGCGGCCCAGTTTTCGTCAACCTCGGCGCGGGTAGTTGCCAAGCCTGGGGTGATCAGGGAGACAGCTTCGTGGCTGATCCGGCATGCGCAGAGTTTGCGATTCGAGCCGGTCAACGGGCGGCGCTCACGACGGTGCGTGACCCGGTGGCGGCAAATATCCTCGAACGCCTTGGCGTGGCGCATGAGCGCCTGCCCTGCCCGGCCTTTCTCGCGGCCGGCCGGCGCCGGCCCGGGCAAGGCAGCGGTGATCTGATTGCGGTCAATCTCATGCCGAAAGGCGGGCATTACGACTTCAGCGTGGGGTTGGCGACGGGATCCTGGATTGTCCGGCTTCATACCCTCCTCGAAGAACTGCGACTGGTAGGGCGGATTCTCTTTCTCTGCCACGACCGGGAGGAGGAGGAATTCGCCGCTCAGTTTGCGAGCGGCGGGGAACGGGTTTTCCGGGCCGCGGCGTACCGCGACTACCTTGACATATTCCCGGTTCTCACGGCGATCTTTGCGAACCGTGTCCATGCCGCGGTGACTGCGGCCGGGTTCGGCATTCCCGCCATGATCGCCGGGTCGGATACACGCGCCAGAATCGGGGAGTGGATCGGACTGCGCGTTTTCGAGGCGCGGACATTGGATCCGGCGGAGGCTGCCGCAGGGATGGCTGAACTTGTTCGAAATCGGGGAAGGGAGAGCGAAAGGTTACGCGTACTGCGTCAGGAGACGGTGAAGCGTTATTCGGCCCTGCTGGAGCCGGTAATCGCGAGAATGCCCCAACGGAGCCGGATTCGGCCGAAAATCAGCGCTGAACACCCGGTACGGAGGTGGCTGCGGCTCCATGGCGAAGGGTGGCGTGAGCGCATAGGACTGGAGCCGTTGTGGGTGATCGGCGAATCCGGGTTGCACCCGCCCGAACCCTACCAAGGGGCCAAGCTTCGCTGGACCAATGGATCGGCGGAATTTTCGCTGCCGCAGGAATTGGAGCCTGTTTCGGGCAGGCTGGGATTGCAGTTGTGGGGAGTCCATCCAGCGGGTTATGAGTTTTCCGTGGATGTCAACGGCGAGCGGATTTTGACGGCGAAAACCGATGAAGGGGGAGCTTGGGAAGGAGATGTTTCGTTTCCTGAACAGCAGGTACGCAGCATCGCAATCGTCAGCAGCCAGATGCGGCCAGATGGGGACACACGGGTTCTGGGTGTAGCGCTGCGAAAATTGTGGCTTGCCGCGGCGGGCGGAAATGTGGTGGTCGTGGCTGAAAAGAAGCGATTTGACGATCACGCAGGAATGCAACCACGAAAGCCCGACCGGAAGGATTGGCGCCCTGGCGGGGAGCATGAAGAGGGTGGGTCCAGCAAAACGATTGAGAGTCATGGACGGTGCGAGTGGGGGAAGGCAACGAGGCAAGATTTCCTGGACCAGGGCCGATGGACGCCCCAGACCGTGATGATGCGCGCCATTCAGAAATGGATTGGCGAAGCCGCGGTAGAGGTGACGGAGGCCCTCAGCATCGACAAGAACCCGACGATGGAGCCGCTCATACGAGAGAAATGGCCCAAGGTCCGGATTCACGAGGCCGTCTATCCTGAGCAGGACGCCATGGCGCTTCGCTATCCCGATTCGACCTTCGACCTGGTGTTCTCGCATCAGGTTCTGGAGCATATTCCCCGGCCGTGGCTGGCGGCTCAAGAGATGATCCGGGTCTTGAAACCGGGCGGAATCGGCATTCACACGACATGTGCCTTCAATCCCCGCCACGGACCACCGCACTTCCGAGACTACTATCGGTTTCATCCCGAAGGACTTGTCGAGATTTTTGGCGGCATGGAGGTTGAGGAATGCGCTGAATGGGGCAATCGCGAAGCGATCCGGCACAATGTCTCGGTGGAGGATGGGCATGGGGAACTGGGAGGCAGAAGATTCGGAGAGGACATCGGATCCTGGAGCGATGGGCTGTACCCGTGGCATAGCTGGATCATTTTTCAAAAGCCGGTCTCGCAACGCTAGGGCCGGGCGAAGGCAGCGGCGATGCGGCGGCGGCCGGCGCCTTCGAACAGGCGACTGTCGAGAAGGACTCTCATGACATCCTGTTCCCGCTTACGGAGTATTCGTGAACGTCTGCTGAATCGTTCCTGCGATGAGGGAGTGTTTTCCGCTTTCGCCCGGATCCTGCGGCCCGGGCAGACCGTCGTGGATGCCGGCGCGCATGTCGGCCGGTATAGGTGTCCATTTCTCACGGCTGGTCGGGCAGGAAGGGAAGGTCTGGGCGTTGGTGCCAGTTCCCGAGAACTATTGGATGCTTCAGGCGACGCTGGCGCTGAATCGGATTGAGAACGTGACCGCGAAGCGTCTGGCGGTTTCGGCGACCGACGGGATGGCCGAGATGAATGTCTTCGAGGATCCGTTTTCTTCCTGGAGCAGTCCGGGTTCACCGGTGATGCGATCCCCGGATGGCCGGGAGGTCCGGCCACTGAAACAAGTGGCGGTTGTGACGCAGACGCTGGAACGGTTTTGCCGGGAACAATCGATCGGTCATATATCCACGGGCTGAAGATCGATGTGGAAGGTTTTGAGCAGGCGGTGCTGACAGGAGCATTGCCGCTTTTGAGGGATCATAGGATTGGCATGATTTGCTTTGAGGTTTCCGAACTGCCATTTGCCGGTACGGGATTCAGCCCTGATATGATCCGGGAACTGCTCAAAGCGTACGGGTACGATATTTGCTCGTTCGATTTGTGTGAAGAGCGATTCCGCCAGGTGGAGGGTGACTTCTCCCGCTTCCATGGCGATTTTTTCGCCTTCCACGCACGGCCGGAATCGAGCCGGGAGATCTGACAATTGACGCGAAGCCCTGTGGTTCTTTTGGTTTTCAACCGGCCGGCGCTCACGGCCAGAGTGTTCGAGAGTACCCGGCGGGCCAGGCCCGCGAAACTTCTTCTGGTGGCGGACGGGCCGCGCGACGACAAGCCCTCCGATGCGGGTCGCTGCCAGGAGGTGCGTGAGATTATCTCCCGGGTAGACTGGCCCTGCGATGTGTACCGGGAGTTTAGTGAAATCAATCTCGGCTGCAGGAAACGGGTTTCTTCCGGTCTGGACTGGGCGTTTAGAACGGTAGACAGGGCCATTGTTTTGGAAGACGATTGCTGGCCGGCGCCGGACTTCTTTCCGTTCTGCGACGCAATGCTCGAGCGCTACGCAGACGACACGCGCATCATGCAGGTCTGTGGCAACAACCTGGCTGGCGCACGGGCGCCGATCGTCGACAGTTATTCTTTTTCGAAGATCGGGCCAATCTGGGGATGGGCGAGTTGGAGGAGGGCCTGGTCCTTTTACGACGTGGAGATGAGAAGCTGGCCGCGGGTGGTGGAAGAGAAGATCTATGAACAATTCTGGGATCTATCCCACGAGATTGATTTCCGGTTTCCTTTGTACCAGGAAGTTTACCGGGGGACAGTGAACACGTGGGATATTCAATGGGGGTATGCCAAATTGATGCAGCGTGGATTGTCGATCATTCCGGCCGAGAACCTCATTTCAAACCTAGGATTTGACGACGGCTCGGACTCGACACACACCGGGAACAAAGACCATCCCGCGGCGGCACTGCCATGCGGCGAGCTTCAATTTCCGTTGCGTCATCCAACAACAGTTGAGCGAAACAAGAGATTGGAGTTGGGTATTGACACGGTGCTGTCGGGCCGGCCCTTGTTGGGGTATTGACTCCACACGTTACCGCTACGCGCGCCAAATCGCTGATGGGAAGCTCTACCCTGTGCAAGGCCGGACATGAGACGCATTGGATGGTCATGAGTCGATGGCCAACTGGAGCACCTACTCCCAGTCGGTTCGCAAGCGCAGCCTTCCCTTTGGTTAAGGGTGCATCCTTTCGTGGAGTGACGGCAAGCGCCCGGTGACCTGCCCATGATGGGATTCTTAGCCCGCCGGGGACGTCGGCTGATCTGGCGGGACGGCGCGCGCCTTCCAGACCAGTTGGGAAGCGGTACATCGGCCGGTGGAATGGTTTGTCGAGTGGGTTTGGCGCACCGCCAACTGCGCGGCGTCGAATCTATCGGCGTGGACGAAATTCATTGGGGACGTGGCTTGAAGGCGGACAACTTCTTGACTGTAATCTGCCAAATCGACGCCGGATGCCGGCGTTTGGTGGGGGTGGGACGCCGGAGTTCGCAGGCCATGCTGCGGCGGAGCCTGAAGGCAGTGGGACGGGGTCGTCGAAGACGACGTACTGATCGGCGGCAACTGCGGCCTGTACGAGGGCGTGGTGGTAAAGAAGCGCACGGTACTCGGCACCGGCACGATTCTGAACCCGTCAACGCCGGTCTACGATCTGGTGCGCGGCACGGTGTACAAGGCGACGGAATCGCAGCCGCTGGTTATCCCCGAAGAAGCGGTAGTGGTTGCGGGGTCGCGCGCGGTTTCGAGCGGCCCCGGCAGGGAATGGGGCATCTCTCTACACGCCGGTAATCGTGAAATACCGCGATTCGAAGACGGACGCGCGAATTCAGCTCGAAGACCTTTTTACGCTAGTCTGCTACGCTAAAGCAGTGCCTTCCCTGCGCGGCGTCGTCCGGAAAGTCTGCCCGCGATGCGAGCGGGGGGCCGTTTACCGCAAAGGCCTCACGATGTACGAGCGGTGCCCGGTATGCGACCTGAAATACGAGCGTGAGCAGGGCTACTTCCTGGGCGCGATGTACGTCAGCTACATGATGGGAGTGCCGCTCGTCCTGGCGCTGGTGCTGTTCTACTGGAAGCTCACGAACTGGCCCCTGCAACGGCTGATTCTCGCGGCCGCGGTTACTTTTCTGCTTTTCGTTCCGGCAATTATCAAGTACTCGCGCATCGCGTGGCTGCATATCGATCGAACGTTCGACCCGGACAAATAAGCCGTTTTGTTACGATAAGACTATTGACCCCCACCGTTCCAGACATATTGGCCCGTATTGCGGAACACAAGCGGCGCGAACTCGAGCACCCGCATGTTTCCCGCGCCGTCCTTGAGCGGCGCGCCTTGGACCATGCCGGTTCACGGCGCGACTTTCGCGCGGGGCTTTCTTCTCATTCCCCGGCGATCATCGCGGAGATCAAGAAAGCCTCTCCCAGCAGGGGACTTCTTGCAGCCGACTTTCACCCCGTGCGTCTGGCCGAGGCCTACGCGCGCGGCGGCGCGGCCGCGCTCTCGGTTCTCACCGACGAGCGGTTTTTCCAAGGCAGCTTGCACGACTTGCGGGCGGCCCGAGAAGCAGTGGACTTGCCGGTCCTGCGCAAGGATTTTACGATTGACGAGTATCACGTGGTCGAAGCGGCCGCCAATGACTCGGACGCCATTCTGCTGATCGCCGCGCTGCTCGATACCCGCAGGTTGCGCGCCTTACGCGAATTCGCGCAAACGCTCGGCATGGCCGCGCTGGTCGAGGTGCACGATGGCGATGAACTCGAATCGGCGCTCGACTCCGGCGCGGAGATCGCCGGCGTGAACAACCGGAATCTGCGGACCTTCGAAGTCTCGCTGCGGACGTCGCTCGACCTCGCGGCGCGTATTCCGGACAATGTCTTGAAGGTCGCTGAGAGCGGCATTCACGGCCCTTCCGATGTGAAGCGGCTCATGGACGCGGGCTACACGGCGTTTCTTGTCGGCGAACATTTGATGCTGTCTCCGGACCCCGCCGCCGCCCTTGCGGAGCTGGCGGGCGCACAATGATGGTGAAGATTTGCGGGGTCACCAATCGAGACGACGCCATGGCGGCGATTGAAGGCGGCGCGTCGGCGTTGGGATTCAATTTTTATCGCAAGAGCCCACGATACGTGAGTGAGGGGACCGCGGCGGAGATCGTGAGCGCATTGCCCGCGGGCATTTGCAAAGTGGGAGTATTCGTGAACGAATCGGCCGGCCGCGTGTCGGATTCAATACGCCGCGCCGGGCTCGACGTGGCGCAACTTCACGGCGACGTCGGCTATCCGCAAGGCATTCGCGCGTGGCAGGCCGTGAGCGCGAGGCCCGGTTTTCGCGTCGACTCGCTCGAAACGCTACCGGTCGAAGCGGTATTGCTCGACACGCCGTCGGAGGACTTGTTTGGCGGCACCGGAGAGACCTTCGATTGGTCGATCGCCGCCGGCTCTCCGAAGCGGATTATCATCGCGGGAGGTCTTGACGCGTTCAACGTGCGGCTCGCCATCGAGCGGGCGCGCCCTTGGGGCGTGGACGTCTGCTCGCGGATTGAAAGCGCTCCCGGCCGCAAGGACCGCGCCAGGATGGCCGCGTTCCTGAAGGCCGCGCTGGCGGAAAATATATGACGACTTCGCAACCCGACGCGGGCGGGCATTTCGGTCCCTACGGTGGGCGCTATGTCCCCGAAGTGCTGATGGCTCCGCTCGAAGAATTGGAACAGACATACCTCGAAGCCCGGCTCGACCCGGCTTTTCAGGCCGAGCTCGACCAGCTCCTGCACACGTACGCCGGACGGCCCACGCCGCTCTACTACGCACGGCGGTTAAGCGAGCAACTTGGCGGCGCGAAGCTTTACATTAAGCGCGAAGACCTGCTGCATACGGGCGCGCACAAGATCAACAACTGCCTGGGACAGGCCCTGCTCGCGCGGCGCATGGGCAAGCGGCGCATCATCGCGGAAACCGGCGCGGGGCAGCACGGGGTGGCCACCGCGACGGTCTGCGCGCTCTTCGGACTCGAATGCGTCGTCTACATGGGCGAGGAAGACATGCGCCGCCAGCGGCTCAATGTGTTCCGCATGCGGCTGCTGGGCGCGAAGGTAGTGGGCGTTTCAAACGGGAGCCGGACATTAAAGGACGCCATCAGCGAGGCCATGCGCGACTGGGTGACCAACGTCGGGACTACGCATTACCTGCTCGGCTCGGCGCTCGGCTCGCATCCGTATCCTCTGATGGTTCGCGACTTTCACAAAGTGATCGGCGAGGAAGCGCGGCGGCAGATTCAGGAGGTGGAAGGACGTCTGCCGGATACGATTTTCGCGTGCGTGGGCGGCGGCAGCAATGCGATCGGCATTTTCCACGCGTTCCTTGACGACGCCGCGGTGAAACTCGTGGGTGTCGAGGCCGGCGGTTCCGGAACGGCTCTCGGACAACATGCGGCGCGATTTTCGGGCGGGTCGCCGGGCGTGCTGCAGGGCGCGCGCAGCTACCTGCTGCAGGATGAGAACGGCCAGATTTCGCTCACGCACTCCGTCTCGGCGGGCCTCGATTACGCGCTTGTCGGACCGGAACACGCCTGGCTGCACGATAACGGCCGGGCGGAATATGTGTCGATCGCCGACCGTGAGGCGCTCGATGCGGCGAGGCAACTCTCGCGGACGGAGGGCATCATCCCGGCGCTCGAATCCGCGCACGCCGTCGCCGAGGCCGTGAAGCGAGCCCCCGAGGCGCGCGGTCGGGTGTTCCTCGTAAATCTCTCGGGACGCGGCGATAAAGATATCGATATCTATCGCGAGCAGATGGGAGATCTGGAAGACTAATGCCGGGCACTCGAATATCGCGAATGTTCGCGGACTTGAAGCGCGATGGGCGGAAGGCATTGATCGCCTACATCACGGTGGGCGATCCATCTCCGGACCGCACGCCGGCCCTCGTCGAAGCGCTTGAGCGCGGCGGCGCGGATCTCATCGAGCTCGGCGTGCCGTTTTCAGACCCCATCGCGGACGGCCCCGTTATTCAGCGCGCCGGGGAGCGCGCGCTCGCGGCGGGTACTACATTGCGCGGAGTGCTCGCGATCGCCGCCGAAATTCGAGAACGTTCTCAGATTCCGCTGCTGCTGTTCACCTACCTCAATCCCGTGGTGCGATATGGAGTGGAAGAACTGGCGCGCGACGCGGCGGCCGCGGGTATCGATGGTTGTCTGCTCACCGATGCAAGCGTGGAAGAGGCCGGCGAGTACGTGGATGTCATGCGCCGCCATGCCCTCGACACCGTTTTCCTCGCCGCCCCGACCAGCACCGAAAGGCGTCTGAAGCTGATCGCGAAGTACTCGACGGGCTTCGTCTATCTTGTCTCGCGGACCGGCGTGACGGGCGAAAGAGAATCGCTCTCCGCCTCGGCCGTACCGCTCATCAAAGCCGTGCGCAAGGTTACGGACTTGCCGCTGGCGGTTGGATTCGGCGTATCGAAGAAGGAACACGTCTCCGAACTCGGACGCGAAGCGGAGGCGGTCGTGGTGGGCAGCGCGATCGTGCGTCTGATCGAGGGGAATGCGGGTAACGCGTCGCTCGAACTGCAACTCGAGTCGTTCGTACGGGAATTGAAGAGCGGATTTGGAGCCGGACGCACATGAACGAAGACACCGTCAGGAACAGCGAAGACGCCGCCAGGAACTTGCTCCTGGACTGCCGCCGCCGCATCGATGTGGTCGACCGGCGCATCGTGGCGCTGTTGAACGAACGAACTCGCGTCGTCGAGGAGATCGGCCGCATCAAGCAGGAATGCGGCCTTCCCATCTACGAACCCAAGCGCGAGGATGAAGTGTATCGCAACGTCACTGGAAGCAACTGCGGCCCGTTGCCCGTGGAATCCGTGAAACGGATCTTCGAGCGCATCGTGGACGAGATGCGGAGCGTCCAGAGACTGCGCATGGAGGAGAACCGATAAATGCTGGTAGTCATGCAGCAGGACGCTACCGAAGCGCAGATTCAGAACGTGATCGACCGGCTCATCGGACTCGGGTTCAACGCGCACCGTTCGACTGGCGTCATCCAGACGGTGATCGGAGCCGTCGGTGGGCGGGTCGACCTCGATGCCGCGCTCTTCCAGATAATGGATGGCGTCCAGGACGCAAAGCGCATCACGTCGCCGTATAAGCTGGCGACGCGGAATTTCAGGCCCGGCGGAACCATCGTGAGCGTGGGCGGCGTGGAGTTCGGCGGCCCGCGCGTCGTCGTGATGGCCGGCCCTTGCAGTATTGAGAACGTCGATCAGATTGAACGCGCGGCCGATGTTGTCGCCGATGCGGGCGCCCGCGTGATACGCGGCGGCGCTTTCAAGCCGCGAAGCTCACCGTACAGCTTTCAGGGCCTGGGCGAAGAAGGCTTGAAAATGCTGCGCGCCGCGGCCACCCGACGAGGTCTGCTCGCGATTAGCGAAGTGATGGAGATTGCCCAGATTCCGATGCTCTGCGAGTACGCCGACATCCTGCAGGTGGGCGCGCGCAACATGCAGAACTACAATCTGCTGCGGGAGCTGGGCAAGGCGCGAAAGCCGGTTCTACTGAAACGCGGCATTGCGGCGACTATCGAAGAGCTCCTTCTCTCCGCCGAATATATCCTGTCGGGCGGGAACTACGATGTGATTTTGTGCGAGCGCGGGATTCGCACCTTCGAGACCCACACTCGCAACACGATGGACATTTCGGCGATACCCGTGGTGAAGAAGTTGTCTCACCTGCCGATGGTGGGCGATCCCTCGCATGGCGTCGGACTGCGCGACAAGGTCGCGCCGATGGCGCGGGCGGCGGTCGCGGCGGGCGCGGACGGCGTGCTCATCGAGGTACACCACGATCCCGATCACGCTTTTAGCGACGGGGCGCAGACGCTCAATCCATCGCAGTTCCAGGAGCTGATGAGCGAGTTACGGTTGATTGCGGCGGCCGTGGGCCGGAGCATTTAAGGGATCATGCGCACGGTTGTGGTCGCCGGGACCGGCCTCATCGGCGCTTCTTTCGGATTGGCGCTGAAGAAAGCCGGCTTCGATGGACGCATCGTCGGCGTGAGTTCCGAAGCCGCGCTGCGCGAAGCTCGGGAAGCCGGGGCGATCGATGAAAGCGCGCCGCTCGTGGAGGCCGTGACGCGCGCGGATCTGCTCTTTCTCGCGCAACCCATCGGGCGGATCGTCAATACGCTCCGTACGATCCATCCGCGGGACATTCTGATCACCGACGCGGGAAGCACGAAGGTCGAGATCGCCCGCACCGCGGCTCAGTATATCCGTCATGCACAGTTTCTTGGCGGCCATCCGATGGCTGGAAAGGAAAAGCGCGGAGCGAGCTCGGCGGACGCGGACCTGTTTCGCGGGCGCACGTGGGTTCTGACGCCCATCGCGGACGGGGACATGGACACTCCGGAGGCGCGAATGTTCGTCGAGTGGCTGGAGCGTATCGGAGCCGTTCCCGTGGTACTCACGCCGGAGGAGCACGACCGGTTGGTCTCGTTCACCTCACACCTGGCGCAAATGGCGTCTACGGCGCTCGCATCAACGGTTGCGGAGCACGTGCAGTCGCCAGAGCATTGGCGCGTTGCCGGGCCTGGACTTGCGGACACGACGCGGCTCGCCATGAGCGCTTTCGAAATTTGGCGCGATATCTTCGCGACCAACAGCGGCAACATCGATCGGGCGCTTTCGGCTTACATACAGAAACTGGAGCATCTGCGCGAGAACCTCCGCGGCGGGCAGATGCGCGAGGAGTTCGAGACTGCCGCGGCGTTCGCGGCGAAGCTGCGCCGATAACCCTGCGCCGGTAGACTGATCGCGAACCAGTGGTGAGGGCACGTCACACAGTCACGGCATTCGTGACGGGCTACGCAGGCTACCCGACGCCAATAAGCCGCTTGTACAGGGAGTGGCGCCCCACCCAGAACCACACAACGTTGTTTTCGTGTTCCACGGCAAGTGCCCAGTAAATGCAGGCCGACCCGAACGGACCAGAACCGCCCAATCCTCTTGAAGTGCAATTGACGGATGCTTCGGATCCCGGCGCAGCAGTTGATAGGACTCGTCGGCAAGACGGCGCGCGTCTTCCGGAAGCTGGCGATAGCAGTCCCAGAATCTCCGATTGGCGCGATGCGTCACCGTTCCGTGCAACGGCCCGCTCTCAGATCATCGAGAGCTTCGTCCGCGAGCGCGTCGAGGCGCCCCGCAGCGACATCGTCTTCAATCCGGCGATCCCACAGCGCGGCGTCGAATTCGGCAAACCACGTCCGGAATGCGGCGAGCTCGGCTGCGGAGAGCCCCAGAACAGCCTCTTCGATCTCCTTTGCGCTGCTCATCATCTCCAGCTTACTCCGCACCGCCGTGCATGCACAACCGTATTCCAGCTCCCCCGTGCGTAGCGGCCGAATCGATCCGGCAGGCGCAACTCCGGGCGGATCGCCCGCCACTCGGAAACAGTCCACGGCACCCGGCCCTTCCTCTGGGATCGTGTCGCCATCGCCACGTAGCTCACCGGGGAGAGGCCCGGAGAGGCCGACTCCTGTAGTCAAGCAGTGCGTGGACCGGCCGGTCTCCACGCGCCGGGCGTGCTCACTATTCCCAGGGCCGCTTGGGAACGCCTCGGTCGCGGTCCTTCACACGGTCATACAAGTACGAGTTCGAAACGGTGCCGAGCGATTCGTTGTAAAGGCTCGTCAGGCCAAGCCCCTCCCGCAGATCTTCCTGGAAGGCGTGAATGGCGCGCAGATCCTCCGCGAGCGCGGGACGCCGCCTTCCTTCGGACGTCTGTAGAAATTTCTGGAACCCGCCATCCACCAACGTCGCAATCGCTTTTCCGTCCCACACGCCGGCCCGCTCCGCCACGCGCGGGCCCAGCTTCGGAGCGTCTTCGAGGACCGCCGCGCAGCCGTCGCGCACCACGCGTACGCGGCCTCGCGCCAATGGTTCGATCGCGAATCCAAGCTTCCTTAGCGCGTCCAGACGGTTCCCAAACGTGGGTACGGCAGCAGTTTCACGGCGAAAAAACATATCACAACCATTATAATGCCCCAATGGCTTTCATTCTCTCGCTGGACGAGGGCACCACAAGCGCCCGCGCCGCCGCTTACGACGAACAGGGCCGCGCCGTGGCGATGGAATCGGCTTCGTTCGCCTGCCACTACCCGAAGCCGGGCTGGGTGGAGCAGGATGCGCTGGAAATCTGGCGCTGCCAGTTGGACGCGGCGAGGCGCACCGTCGCCCGGCTCCCGGCCGGCGAAATAGCCGCTTGCGGAATTACGAACCAGCGTGAAACTACCGTCGTCTGGGACCGCGTAACGGGAGAACCGGCCGCCCCCGCCATCGTCTGGCAGTGCCGCCGTACGGCGCAGTTCTGCGCGGAACTCGCCGCATCGGGCGACGCGGCGGCAATCACGGAAAAAACAGGCCTCGTCATCGATGCCTATTTCTCGGCGAGTAAGATCCGCTGGATTCTCGACCACGTTCCGGACGGCCACGCCAGGGCTCGCCAGGGGGATCTGCTGTTCGGCAACATCGACACCTGGCTCATCTGGAAGCTTACCAACGGCGCGGTCCACGCGACCGATCCAACCAACGCGTCGCGCACCATGCTGATGAATCTCGCGACGGGCGTTTGGGATGATGCCCTGCTTTCGATTTTCGGCATCCCTCGCGTGATGCTGCCGCGAATCGCGCCGTCGTCCGCCGTCATCGGCTCGATCGCCGCCGGACACCTGGGCGCCGAAATCCCGATTGCGGGCGTCGCGGGCGACCAGCAGGCCGCGCTCGCCGGACAGGCCTGCTTCCGCCCCGGGCTCTCGAAGAACACTTACGGCACCGGCTGTTTCGCTCTACTGCACGCGGGTGGAAAGCGGCCCATTTCGAAGAATCGCCTGCTCGCGACGCGCGCCGCCTCAGCCACTTCGAATGCACAGTTCGCGATCGAGGGCAGCGTCTTCATCGCGGGCGCGGCAATCCAGTGGCTGCGCGACGACATGGGGTTAATCAAGTCGGCCGCGGATTCCGAGGCGCTCGCCTCTTCAATTTCAGATAATGGCGGAATTTACTTTGTGCCGGCGTTCGTCGGGCTGGGCGCGCCACATTGGGATTCCGCCGCGAGCGGCCTGATCAGCGGAATCACGCGCTCGACCAAGCCCGCCCACTTTGCCCGCGCCGCGCTCGAAGGCATCGCCTATCAGACGCGTGAACTTGTCGAGGCGATGGAAGCGGACACCGGCGAGCGGCTTGCCGAGCTGCGCGTCGACGGCGGCGCGGCTCAGAACAATTTCCTCATGCAGTTTCAGGCCGATATTCTCGGTTGCCCCCTCGTGCGGCCGGCCGACACGGAGACTACGGCGTTGGGCGCGGCGTACCTTGCCGGACTGGCTGTCGGATTCTGGAAGTCCGTGGAAGAAGTAGAATCGTTCTGGCGCGCCGACCGTCGCTTTGAGCCCGGAATGTCCAACTCCGATCGTGAGCGTTATTGGAGCGGCTGGAAATCCGCGGTTGGCCGCTGTCGTCTTTGAAGCTGTTCCACGCTCTTCCGCCCTTGGCCGCGGTTGACCGCGCGCCGCGAACGGACCGCAGTCCACGAGTGGAAGCAAACTCGCGGCGGTTTATCCGTTATCCTTGTACTCGGCGCGCAGCCTGGACAACTCCTGTTTCAATCTGTCCGCAACCGGACCTAGCGACGGATTCTCGTACAAATTCTTCACCTCTTGCGCGTCGCTCTCGAGGTCGAACAACTCCCAATACGTCATATCCTCGGCGTAGTATTCGATCAACTTGTGTCGGTCGGTCCGGATGCCCCGGTGCGGCCCCACGCGGTGCGGCGTGAAAAACTCGAAACCGGGGTCGGAACGCGCATCCTTATCCTTGCTTGCGAGCGCCCAGGAATTCTCGTAGTAGCTATAGTAAATCGACGTGCGCCAGTCCCGAGGCGGGTCTCCTTCGAGCAACGGACGGAGGCTCCTTCCCTGCATTGTGGCGGGGATCGGCACGCCTGCGAAGTCGAGAATCGTGGGCGCGATATCGATATTCAGCACCATGTGGTCGTCGAGCGCTCCGCTTTGGATTCCGCGGGGGTAGCGCGCGAGCAGCGGCACGCGTAGTGACGGCTCGTACATGAACCGCTTGTCGTACCATCCATGCTCGCCAAGAAAGTAGCCGTTGTCCGACGTGTACAGGATCAAAGTGTCTTTCGCCAGACCGCTGTCGTCCAGATACTTCAGCACGCGGCCGAGGTTGTCGTCGACTCCGGCCACCGCGCGGTAGTGATCCTTCACCATGCGCTGATAGATCCACTTCTTCTTGTTCTCGGCCGAGTAGTTCGCCGGCAGATCCTTATAGTCGCCTGCCAGGCTGACGTCGAGCCGCATGTCCTCCGCTTCTCTCGCCAGGCGCCGCGTCGCGTAGTCGTCGTTAAAGGTGTCGGGATAAGGAATCTCGACTTTGTCGAACATCGCCTGGTGGCGTGCGGCCGGTTTAAATGGCCGATGCGGCGCTTTGTGCTGATAGAGAAGGCAAAACGGCCCCTTACCCACTTTGCCGAGAAAGCCGAGAGCCAAGTCCGTGGTAATATCCGTCGCATAGCCGGAGATCTGTCTCTTGACTCCGTTCTCAATGAACTCAGGGTTGTCGTAAACGCCCTGTCCCGGAAGCACGCAGGAATAATCGAACCCCTTCGGCTCCTCCTGCAAATGCCATTTGCCCACTACGGCAGTCTTGTATCCAGCCTTCTGAAGCAATTGCGGATATGTGGGGACCGCGGGATTGATCTTCTCGACCTGTCCCTTCATCTCCGAATTGCCCTTCACTCCATGGATGTGGGAGTAGCACCCGGTGAGGGCCGTGGCGCGGCTCGGCGCGCAAAGCGAGTTGGTGACGAACGCGTTCGAGAAGCGTACGCCCTCGCCGGCGATCCTGTCGATATTCGGAGTCTTCAGAATCCTGTTGCCCGCGCAGCTCATCTCGTTCACGGTCTGGTCGTCCGTCATGATAAACAAGATGTTCGGCCGGCGACTCGCTCCGCATGAGGATAGCGCGCCGCCCGCCGTGGCGGACAATACCTGTCTTCTGGTCGGTTTCACGGGGCGATTATAGCGCGTCTTGCCATGCTCCCGGTATTGTTACCTCGCTCGCGGGCAGACGGTAAGGACGAGAAGGCTGGAGCGCCAATCGGGCGTCCAGGCCGGCGTTTGGATTCCGCAGCCGGTTGTTGTAGAATAAAGTTTATCCTCGGAGCCCGATACGTTTCGTGTGTCCGGGCCAAACAAAGGAATTTCCCAATGCATGCGATTATTCAGACGGGCGGGAAGCAGTACCGGGTTGCGCCCGGCGAAACCCTTCGCGTGGAAAAGCTGCCTGGCGAGATCGGATCGGAAATCGAGTTCCCGACACTCGCGGTATTCAAGGACGACAGCACGCTCGTAGCTGGCGCCGAAGCGGCAAACGCGAGGGTCAAGGCAACCATCGTCGGCAACGACCGCGCCGATAAGATCATCGTGTTCAAGTTCAAGAAGAAGAAGCAGTATAAGAAGACGATCGGACACCGGCAATCCTTCACCGAAGTGAAGGTGTCGGATATTCTGGCGTAGGTGGGTTATGGCTCATAAAAAAGGTTTAGGCAGTTCAAAGAACGGCCGCGATTCGAATGCGCAGCGCTTGGGCGTGAAAGTATTCGGCGGACAACTTGTCCCCGGCGGCTCGATCATAGTCCGGCAGCGCGGCACCAAGCTCAAGCCGGGCGAAAACGTCGGCTGGGGCAAGGACGACACGCTGTTCGCGAAGACCACCGGCGTGGTGGAGTTCCGCGACCGCGGCCGCATGGGCAAGTTCGTCAGCGTCAAAGCCGTAGCGTAGCCGTTCAGGCATCCACATCGGCAGTGCGGAGCCGCCTTCGATTGAGGGCGGCTTTTTCCATGTTTATCGACGAAGTACGCATTTCCGTAAAAGCAGGAGGTGGCGGCGACGGCTGCATGGCCTTCCGCCGCGAGAAGTTTGTGCCGCGCGGCGGACCGAGCGGTGGAGACGGCGGCCGGGGCGGCGATGTCACAATGGTCGCGAGCGGCCACCGCAACACACTGCTGCAGTTCCGCTTCAATCCTGAACATACGGCGCAGCGCGGACGGCACGGGGAGGGCAGCAACTGCACCGGGCACGAGGGCCGGTCGATCGAAGTCGAGGTGCCTGTGGGGACGCTGGTTTACGACGACGCAACCGGCGAGCTGCTGCACGACTTCGCGGTGGCGGGAGACCGTATCGTCATCGCGCGCGGGGGATTCGGCGGGCGAGGCAACGCGCGGTTCGCCACATCCACCCATCAAGCGCCCACTGAACACGAGCCGGGTAAACCGGGCGAAGAAAAGCGTCTCCGGCTCGAGCTCAAACTCCTCGCCGACGTCGGTCTTGTGGGATTTCCGAACGCCGGCAAGTCCACGCTGATTTCCCGCATTTCCGCAGCCCGTCCGAAGATTGCCGCCTATCCGTTCACGACGCTTGAGCCCCAGCTTGGCGTCGTCCAATTCGACGATTTCACGAGCTTCGTGGTCGCCGATATCCCGGGATTGATCGAAGGCGCGCACCAGGGACACGGCCTGGGTATCCAGTTCCTGCGCCACATTGAGCGCACGCGGGTGCTGGCCCATTTGGTCGACGTTTCGGAGGAGAGCGGACGCGATCCGGTAAGCGATTTTGAAATCGTGATGCAGGAGCTTGCGGCATTTAGCGAAAAGTTGGCCGCGAAACCGATGTTGCTGGTTGCGACGAAGCTCGACGTGGCACAGGATCCGTCCCGAATCGCGTCTCTGCGGAAGCTGGCCGAAGACCGCGGCCTGCCGTTTTTCGAGATTTCAAGCGCAACCGGCCAGGGGCTCGACGCGCTGCGTTACGCGATGGCGGAGCGGGTTATCGGCCGCAAACAGACCTGAGCCGCACACACTCGCCGTAAGTATTGCGTTCCAAATCCGGCGCAGATGGCGTTCAAAATCCGCCGTGGCGCGGCTGGATGCCGAGTGTGACGGGCAGGCTGGCGAACGGAAGCAGTCCGGCCGGAATCGTGCGGCCGCTCGCGGCCGGTGGCGTTCTTGCCCGCCGCCGTGAGACACTGGACGGGTCGATGTCCCACCACCTCCTTTTGTGGGGGGCCGTTCCGTTTCTGCTTTGCGCCTTGTGCGTTCCACTCGGTTCACAGCAGATCGCGCCCCCTGAAAGCACCGCGCGAGTCCTGCCGCCCAGCGAAACGCTGCACTTCACCGTGGAGTGGAAACTCATCACCGCGGGCCGTGCCAGGCTCAGTTGGAGCGGCCAGCCTTCGGGCGGGTGGCAGACTCTGCTCCGCATCGAGTCCGCAGGCCTTGTCTCAAAGCTGTTCAAGGTACAGGATGACTTTAAGTCTACGTTCGCCGCGGACCTGTGCGCGGCCGGTTCCGAACTGATGGCAAGCGAAGGCGCGCGCCGCCGGGATACCCGCATCACCTACAACCGCGACACCCTCAAGGCGCACTACCTGGAACGCGATCTGGTGAAGAACACCATCGTGCTTGAAAAGGAAACGGACATTCCCGGTTGTGTGTACGACATCGTGGGCGCCCTTTACCACCTCCGCACGCTCAATCTCGAACCCGGCCAGACGGTCCAACTCCCGGTTAGCGACGGGAAGAAAAGCGTAAGCGCGCGCATCGAGGCGCAGACGCGCGAGGAGATCAAGACGCCCGCCGGAGTTAGGAAGACAATCCGTTACGAAGCCTTCCTGTTCAACAATGTGCTTTACCAAAGACAGGGACGCGTGTTCATCTGGCTTACCGACGACCGGCAGCGGGTTCCCGTCCAGATCCGCGTGCGCCTTCAATTTCACATCGGCACCATCACCCTGCTTCTCGAGAAGGAAGAACGGCCATGAAACGCTTCGCTTTGTTTGTGCTGCTCTACGCGAGCCCGGTTTTGAAGGCGCAGCCCGCACCGAGTCCGGTGCTAAACGCACGCGATTCGATCGCGCTGTTCCAACGTGTCGTGACGCTGATGGAATCCACCACGGTCGCCGTGCCGGAGCTGGTGCGCGCGGGGGCGCCGGTGCTCGAAAATACGCGCCAGTCGCTGGTTACGCTCGAGTCCGCGTCTTCCCAGCAGCACGCGGGCTTGACGCACACATTTCTGAAGAACGTGCGAGCCTACCTGGCGCTCGCGGACTCGGTCGCGAAGCCGTTCCCCTTCCCGCTCGAAGCGAGCAGGCAGTTCGCGGAGCTGCGCGACTCTGTCGACCGGGTCGAATCCCACTTCCACGGCTTACTCGACCGGAAGGAGTCGCAGCTACGGAGTCCCGACCGCGATAATCTGCGGCGGTACCTTGAAGCCAACGAGCGTCTCGCGCCTCCCGCCCCGGGGGCAAACCGGGTCGTGTTCCTGGGGGATTCCATCACCGACGGCTGGCGGCTCAATGAATATTTCGCGGGCCGCGAGTTCGTGAACCGCGGCATCGGCGGGCAGATCACAGGTGAAATGCTTGGGCGCATGAAGGCGGATGTGGTCGACCTGAAACCGAAAGCCGTGCTGGTGTTGGCGGGCACAAACGATATCGCTCGCGGCGTGCCGTCGAAGTCGATCGTGAACAATCTCACGATGATCGCCGATCTGGCCGAATATCACCACATCAAGCCGATGTTCGCCTCACTGCTTCCCGTCAGCGACTATCACAAGGGTGTCAACCGGCAGAATGAGAGAAGCATTCAGCGGCCGCCGCCGGCTATTCTCGAGATCAACCGCTGGCTGCAGAGCTTTTGTAAAGAACGCGGTTACTTGTACGTGGATTATTTCGCCCCGCTGGTGGACAAGGCCGGTTTTCTTCGCGCCGACCTAGCCGACGATGGCCTTCATCCAAACGCCGCCGGCTACCGTCTAATGGCGCCCGTTGCGCTCGCCGCGATCGATAAGCTGTTTCCGGCGCCCGCCGCGCCCTCCGCGCCAGCGTCCAAGCGCCGGCGCTAGTCTAGCCTTTCGTTTTCTCTTAGGTTTGCCGATGGAACCGTGGCTGCCGATCGTCCTAGCGGCCAAGAGCCAAACGCGACGCGAGCAGCTCCGGCAATCCGGCTTTCCGGATCTTCGCCTGCGCGCCCTCCACGTCGTACACCACGCGGAAGTAGTCGAGGACCTTGGTTTCGGAATCGTATACGGCGTAGCAGGCCCGGGCGTCGCCGTCGCGCGGTTGGCCCACCGAACCGGGATTCAACAGATAAACGCTGTCCGGCTCAACCTCCAGCCGTTTTTCGCCCGTTTGCATGGGAGCCTTGATCGGCTCGATTCGCGTCATCGTCCACACAAAACCGCCCTGCACGTGGGTATGTCCGAAGAAAGTCACCTGCCGGTCGAGGTACGGAAAGGCCTGACCGGCGTCCCCGATGCCGACCAGATATTCGTCTTCGTCGAGCGGAGACCCGTGTAGGATCTGGAATCCGTCCACGGGGATAGGACCCTTCGGAAGCTGGCGGACATACTCGGCGTTGCCGGGTTCCAGGTTGTTTATCGTCCAAAGGGTAGCTTCGCGGGCGGCGGGATTGAACCAATCAAGGTCCTCCAATCCGGCCGATGCCTTGTCGTGATTGCCGCGAATGACAGTGACGGCGTTCGCGCGAACCCAGTCCGTAACGGCGTTAGGATCCGCGCCGTAGCCGACGATGTCGCCGCAGCAAAGGATGCGGCCGTACCTGCCAGTCGCGTGCTCAACGACGGCCTGCAAGGCTTCCCAGTTCGCGTGAATGTCGCTAAGTATCAAATACCGCACTTTTGAGAATCCACAGCTGGAAAATCGCCGCTGCAAATCGCGAGTACGGCAACCATTCTCCCGCCGGTTATCCTTCCACCGGGCCTTTCGTCAGCCGTAGCACTGCGATTTCGGGCAACGCACCGAGGCGCACCGGTATGCCAATTGTACCGAGTCCGCGAGTCACATAAAGGACCGGGTTTTTGGGGCCGGTAGCGGAGCTATATCGGCCGTAGACGAACGGTGTCAGGAACCGCGCCGGATTCAGCATTTGCTCGACGATTTCGACCGTCACCTGCCCCCCGTGCGTGTGGCCGGAGAGGGTCGCGTCCCAACCCTGGCGCGCGGCTACCGGGAACACATCCGGGTTGTGCGAAAGAAGCACGTTCACCGCGCCGGGCTTGATCAGCCGTTCCGCGCCGGTCAGGTAGCGATCACGCCGCGCCGATCGTTGATAATCCACTCCGCCGAAATTGAGGACGCTCGATCCAAAACGGAACTCGCGCGCCTGTTGGCGCAGGAAACCGATACCGAGCCGCGCGCCTTCCCGTTGGGCGTAGCTTTCGGAGCGCGTGTAAAGCTCGTGATTGCCCATGCAGCCGATTACGCCGGCATCGGCGCGCAGACGCGCGATCTGCTTGAGACACGCGTCCATGGGGTCGCGCGGGAAGGAGATAAGGTCGCCCGTCACAACCGCGATATGCGCCCGGGTTTCGTTGGCGGCGTCAATCATGCGGGCGAATTCCAATTCCGAGAGAAAGGCGCTCAGGTGTATGTCGCTGATCTGCACCAGACGAAGGCCCTCAAGGCCGGGCGGCAGCGCCAAAACGGGGAGATCGATCTCACGCACCGTCAGATTGGTCCGCTCGAGGAAAAATCCGTATCCCGTAACCGCCGTGGGCGCGGCCAGCAGGCCTCCCGCCGCGACCCGCATGAGTTTGCGGCGGGTTGGGTCCGTTGGAAGATCCGCGAGACGCAGCAGCCGCCACAAGGCGAAGGTCGCAGTCGAAAGGCATACCCACGTAAAGGCCGCGGCATGCCACCAGGAAAGGAAATCGGGGGAAAGCGGAAGGCGGTACGAAATGATCCGGAGACCGATCAGTATCCCTGGAACCACTCCGGCGGCCGCGACAGCAATGGAGGCGCGGATTCGCCGCAACGCCACAGGCCGGCCCCGAAAAGCGGCGAGCGCGTACCGGGCAAGACTCAATTGACAAAGGAGAATTGCGGCCAATTCGAGTATGGAAAGCAGCGATAGAGCGGACCCCATTCGTTACTACCTATTGTAACCCGCGTGAGCGGCGATACTCAGAGCGGCAATCGCCGCGGTCTCGGCGCGCAGGATTTGCCTGCCCAGCGAGACGCCGGTCCAGCCGTGCAGCGGGAGCCACTCGCGCTCCCCGTCCGTCCAGCCTCCTTCGGGACCCACGAGCAGCGAAACCTCCACGAATCCGGGCGGCGCAATAGCGGCCCAAATCTCAGCCAGCGCCGCTGCCAATGGCGGCGAGCCCGGATTCTCTTCGAGAGCCAGGCCTGGGGACGCCGGGGCGGCCACATCCTCCAGGCGCCGGGGATCTTCGATTTCCGGCATCCGCGCGCGGCGCGACTGTTGGCTGCTTTCCTTGGCTATTCTCCGCCACCGCTCGACGCGTTTTTGCGCCGCTTGCGCGAGCCCTTTCTCGCAGCGCGCCGTATCGACCGGCACAATCGTCTCCACGCCGAGCTCGGTCGCCTTCTCGACAATCCATTCGAACCGGTCGAATTTGATGAGCGCGGCGTAGAGCGTGACCCCGGCCGGGGGCTCGTCGACGGACAGTTCTTCGATGGTTCGAAATTCCACGCGATCCTTCCGGGCCACCGCCACTTCAGCCAGAAACACACGCTCGTTGTCGCTGATCTCGAACCTCTGGCCGGCCTCCACCCGGAGCACGCGCGTCAGGTGCGTGGCGTCGTCCCCGCGCACTTCCGCCACGCCTCGCGCAACCTTATCCACAAAGAATCTTCGTCTCGCCATGTAGAATGTCTTTAGGTCATGTTCGCTCATCTGCGGGGCATCCTGCTCGAAAAGCACCCCAATCAGGCAATTGTGGAAGCCGGTGGCGTCGGCTACGACGTCGTCATCGCCGTATCCACGTTTTCCAAGTTGCCGGAGCCCGGTGCCGAAGTACGCCTGCGGATACACACCCACGTCCGGGAGGACGCCCTGGCCCTCTATGGATTTCTTTCACAAGATGAAAAGAACCTTTTCGAGAAGCTGATTTCCGTGAGCGGCATCGGACCCAAGCTGGCCGTGACGGTTCTTTCGGGCTTCGACGCCCCGAGCCTGATCTCCGCCATTCGAAAAAGTGAAGTCGAGAAACTCGTGCGCATTCCAGGCATCGGCAAGAAGACGGCGGAACGGATCGTTCTCGAGCTGCGCGACAAGCTGCCTGCGGCGTCCGGTGAAGACGCGGGCTCATCCGCGCGCGAGGGAGCGCTGGGATCGGTCGAGCAGGATGTTCTCTCCGCTTTGCTGAATCTCGGATGCGCGCGTCCGGCAGCCGAGGCCGCCGTGCGTAAAGCCAAGGCGGACGGCGCGGCTACGGATTTCGAGCCCCTGTTCCGCAAGGCGCTCGAACTCGTGCGGTAGGAACGCTTGATGCCCGACCGCAAAGTAGTCTCGCCATCGCCGCAGGAAGAAGACGCTCAGTTCGAAATCGGACTGCGTCCGCGCCGTCTCAACGATTTCACCGGCCAGACGAAGCAGAAGGAGAACCTGTCGATCGCGATCGCCGCCGCGCGCCAGCGGGGTGAAGCCATGGACCATGTTCTTCTCTACGGTCCGCCGGGTTTGGGAAAGACGACGCTTGCCTCCATCATCGCCGAAGAGCTTGAGGTGAACTTCGAGCAAACCTCCGGACCCGTGCTTCAGAAGAAGCTGGATTTGACGGGCATTCTCAGCAATATTCGCGCCCGGCAGGTCTTTTTCATCGACGAGATTCACCGCCTGCTGCCCGACGTGGAGGAGATGCTGTACTCGGCCGTGGAGGATTTCCGCGTCGATATTGTGGTGGGCGCGGGGCCGGGCGCGCGCACCCACTCGCTGCCGATTCCGCGGTTCACAGCGATCGGCGCAACCACGCGCCAGGGCCTGCTCAGCGCGCCGCTGCGCGGACGCTTCGGCCTGGTGATCCGGCTGAATCACTACAACGTGGAGGAGTTGAAGCAGATCGTACAGCGCTCCGCGCGGCTGCTTCAGGTGCAAGTGGACGACCCCGGCGCGGACGAGATCGCCCGCCGCAGCCGAGGCACGCCGCGAATCGCCAATCGTCTGCTGCGCCGCGTACGCGACTACGCGCAGGTGCGCGCCAACGGTCGAGTCACGCGCGACATCGCTCAGACCGCCCTCGATCTGCTCGAAGTGGATCAGTACGGCCTCGATGAAATCGACCGGAAGATCATGATGACCGTGCTTGAGAAATACGGCGGCGGACCGGTGGGACTGAACACAGTGGCGGCGTCGATCGGCGAGGAGCCGAGCACGGTCGAAGAAGTGTACGAGCCGTATCTGATTCAGCTTGGGTTTCTCGACCGGACGCCTCGCGGCCGCGTGGGCACTGAGCGGGCGTTCGACTATTTCAAGATTCTGAAGCGATTGAAGGCGGCCGATCAGCCAGGCTTGTTTGGATGAAGACCGTCTATCTAGGGTTGGGCGCGAATCTCGGCGGCCGGGAGCAAGCCCTCGAAACCGCGCGCGGGCTTCTCGACCGCGAGGGCGTGCGGATCAGACGGGGTTCCTCCCTCTACGAAACCGAGCCGATGGATGTCGTCAATCAACCCTGGTTCCTGAACCAGGTTGTGGAGGCGGAAACGGCGCTCTTCCCCCTTCAACTGCTCTCGCGCACGCGCGCGATCGAAATCGAGATGGGCCGCAAGCGGGTTGTGGCGAAAGGCCCGCGGGCCATCGATATCGATATTCTGTTTTACGGCAGGTTCACGATCGATTCACCGAAGCTGTCGGTGCCGCATCCGCGCTTCCGCGAACGGCGTTTCGTGCTCGCGCCGATGGCCGAGATCGCGCCCGATTTCCGCGATCCGGTAAGCCGGAGGAGCATGCGGGAACTGCTCGCCGCGCTCAGTGGACAGGTTGTGCGGAAGTTGCCCGGCCCGGCGTAGCCAAGCTGCCCTCACCACAGGTAACGGCCGAACGTGGCACGGTCATTTTGTGACGGCGGCGCTTACAGATGCCCCTACGCCGGGATCCTCAAGGCGGTTCAGCGACCGCGTCGCGAAGCTGTCCCGGCCGATCGCGCGATCGACCGCCAGCACGCCGTCCAGGTGGTCCATCTCGTGCTGGAGCAGCTCGGAAAGCGCCCCGGACGCCGAGACTTTCCGCGTCTCGCCCCGCTCGTCCTCGTATCGGACGACCACCGTTTCGTGCCGCGACAGCCGCACCAGCAAATCCGGAAATGAGAAGCAGTCGTCCCACAATTCGAAACGGCTCTCGCTCTGGAATTCGTAGACCGGATTATGCAGATAGTAGGAGGTACCCTCGAACTCGATATATATTAGTCGTTTCGGCTCTCCGATCTGAATTGCGCTGATGCCGCGTCCGAAACCGTACGCGCGGCGGAACTCGTGAAGGGTATCGCGCAAGTCCAGGGCGATCGATCTCGCGTCCGCGGGATGGGAGACGGGAGAGGAAACGACGCGCAGCAAAGGATCTCCGAGCTGAAGGATTCTCCGGGCGGGCATAATTTATGAAGATATCATCTAAAGCGCCGTGCCGCGTGGACATGGCGGGCGGAACACTCGACATCTGGCCGCTCTATCTCTATCACGCGAACGCCGTCACCGTGAATTTCGCCGTGGATCGCTACGCGAGCTGCGTGCTTGAGACACGGAACGATTCGAAAATCGTGCTGCGATCCCGCGACCTCGCCGGGGAGGAGACCTTCGACTCGCTCGACGCCCTGCGCCACGCGAAGAAGTACAAACTGCCCCTGCTCGCCTACCTCGTGAAGTACTTCGCGCCCGCGGCTGGAATCGAGCTTTCAACCAACTCCGAGGCTCCCGCGGGCGCTGGGATCTCAGGCAGCTCCACGCTTATCATTGCAGTCTCGAGCGCGCTCAACAAGCTGACGGGAGCGGGATGGAAGCTCGAAAAGCTCCGCGAAATCTCACAGAACATCGAGGCTCAGATCATTCGCGTGCCCACGGGGGCGCAGGATTACTATCCAGCCATGTATGGCGGCGTCAGCGCAATCGAGCTCAGCGAGGCGGGCATTCTGCGCAAACCAGTCAACGTGGATCTCGAAGATCTGAATGCGCGGATCGTCCTCGCTTACACCGGCGAGCCGCGCAACTCGGGCATCAACAACTGGGAAGTCACCAAGGCCCACATCGACGGAAACAAGTCCGTCCACAAGAACTTCGACCGCATCGCCGCGATCTCCTTTGCCATGCGCGCCGCTCTCGAACGCGCGGACTGGACCGAGGTGGCGAGGCTGCTTCGTGAAGAGTGGTTGAATCGCAAGCGCAACGCTCCGGGCATCACGACCCCGCTGATCGACCGTTTGGTCGACGTCACCCGGCGCGCGGGCTCGGCCGGCGCCAAAGTCTGCGGAGCGGGCGGCGGCGGATGCGTGCTGTTCCTGGCCGAGCCCGACCGAAAGGCCCGAGTCTCCGAAGCGATCGAGCGCGAAGGCGCTTCCGTGCTGCCCGTGAAAGTCGCGCCGCGCGGCGTGCGCGTCACCGTTTCGAAATAAATGGACCGCTTCAAGAAGCTTCCGCTCTCCGTCTTGATGTATGTCCTGGTGTGGGTGGTTTGTCTCAAGGCGCTCGCTCCCATCGTTGCCTGGATCGGAAATTCCTTCGCCGCCCTCGCCGTCTCCGGCTTTCTGGCGGCGCTCGCGTGCAATGCCTGCGGCATGGTGCTCTACCGGAAACGGCGCCTTCTCGAGATCGGGCTTCAATGGAACGCGGCTTCGGCCAAAAACGCCGCGCTTGGAGTCGCCGGCGGCGCAGGCTCCGCGTCGCTGGTAATCGGCATCCCCTTGTTGGCCGGAGCGGCGAGCCTTCGCTCGATTGCAAACGAGGACGCCACCTGGGCAACCGCCGTTTTCGTTATCGCTCTCCTCGCTCTAGGCGCGGCGGGAGAGGAAATGTTCTTCCGCGGCTACGGCTTTCAGGTGCTCCTTCGATCCTTTGGTCCATGGGCCACCGTCGTTCCGGTCGGGATAATTTTCGCCATGATGCATGCGGCGAATCCGGCATCCACGCCGCTCGCGCTCGCGAACACGGCAGGTTTCGGAATCCTGTTCGGCTACGCTTTTCTCCGCAGCGGCGATCTTTGGCTGCCTATCGGCCTGCATTTCGGATGGAACCTCACGCTGCCCATCTTCGGCGTGAATATCAGCGGGTTTACAATGGGATTTACGAACTACGCCGTCGACTGGATTGCGGGACCGTTGTGGAGCGGCGGCGATTACGGCGTGGAAGCGAGCGTACTGACCAGCGCCGTGCTGTTCCTTCTGGCCGCGTTCGTCATGCGGGCGCCGGTCCGGCGGCAGAAGATCGAACTCCTGGAGGAGACGCGGGTTGAGGAGATATGACATGCGCGGACTGACTTCGGCTCTGCCGGCCCCCGGCCCTGACGCCGTGGACAGGCCGGGAGGCCTGTCCCACAGGGC
The DNA here is from genome assembly GCA_945893365.1 of Candidatus Sulfopaludibacter sp. SbA3. Classification (GTDB taxonomy): domain Bacteria; phylum Acidobacteriota; class Terriglobia; order Bryobacterales; family Bryobacteraceae; genus SYKU01. The sequence goes on from CAMDED010000002.1 coordinate 135,085, forward strand.
GGCGTCGATTATTTCACGCGCTCGAATCCTCAAGCACGCGCTAGCCGCCGCGGTAGCAACCGCACTTCTCTCCACGCCCGCCTCGGCTTCCGATAAGCTCACCTTCGACGAGCGCGTGGAAGTGGTTCGCGGTTTAATGGCGGAGTTCGCCACTGTGAAAGCGCCGCTGCCCCGCTCGAAGAAGCCGCTCCCGTTCGAATCGACCGGCTCCTACGACAAGAAGCACTGGGAGGAAGCGGGTAAAGAGCTCGGTCCGGCCGCGCGCGTCGGCGATCTGATTCAGATCACCAAGGTGACGATCGAGAGCGACAAGATCCTTCTTGAAATCAACGGAGGCATCAAGGGCGGACGCAAGTGGTACGACCGTCTGGAAGTCGGCATGGGAAACCGCACCACGCCGATCGGCCAGTCCGGCACGCCGCTCGCCGGCACCGCGATCGCGCTGCTGTTTCACAAGCCGCTCGAGGGAATGAAGGCGTCCAGCATCAAGAAAATGCTCGCCCCGGTGCTGGACTTCGAGAAGCGCTCGGCCACCGAGCTCTATTCCGAGAGCCTCCCGCCCGAAATCCAGAAAGCCATCAAGGAGAAGCGCGCGGAGGTGGGAATGAATCGCGAGCAGGTGCTCCTGGCGCTTGGCCACCCCGTGAGAAAGACGCGGGAAACGAAGGAAGGCGCGGAGCTTGAGGATTGGATCTACGGCCAGGCTCCGGGCCGTATCCTGTTCGTCGTTTTCGAAGGGAACAAAGTCGTGAAGACCAAGGAAAGCTATGCAGGATTGGGCGCGGAAGCCGCGGCGCCGCTGCCTCCCAAATGAAAATCGCCAAGGTTCAGCCGTTTCTTCTGTCGTATCCATTCGCCAAGCCCATCAAGCTGCCATTCCATGGCGGCGAGCGGACCATCCTCAAGCGCGACGCCATGTTCACGCGCATCGAAACCGCGAACGGCCTGACCGGGTACGCGCCCGGCGCAGCCGGCGAGAAGGCGCACCGGACCATCCAAACCGTCATCGCGCCGTTCCTCGAGGGCCGGACGCTGGCCGATCCGGACGCGCTCCGCATCCAGTTCATGCGCGGCCCCGGGCTCGATCCGGAGATTGCCAAGGTGTACTGCGCCGTTGAAGTCGCGCTGTACGATGTGGTGGCGAAGGCGCACGGCGTTCCCATGTCCGAAATGCTCGGGGGCCGCGTGCGCGACCGTATCCGGCTCTATGGCAGCGCGGGCATGTATCAGCCGCCCGCGGGCTACGCCGAGGAGGCAGCCGCTATCGTCGCGCTTGGCTATCGCGGCTATAAGATGCGCCCCGCGCTCGGTCCGGACGCCGATCTTGAAGCGGTGCGTCTCATGCGGGAAGCCGTGGGTCCGGACGCCGATCTCATGGTCGACGCCCATAGCTGGTGGCGCATGGGCGATCGCAGCTACAGCTACGAAACCGTGGAGCGTCTTGCCCGCGAGATGGGGGAACTCGGCATCGCCTGGCTTGAAGAACCCATGCCGCCCGACGATCACGAAGCTTATCTCCGGCTGAAGGAAAAAGACTACCTGCCGCTCGCGAGCGGCGAACATGAACCGGACGAAGAGCGCTTTCTCGACCTTATCCAGAGCGAAAGCGTCGACTACGTTCAGATGGACGTTTGCTGCCAGGGTGGATTCGCCATGGCGCGCCGATTGTTCGGCGTCATCGCCCGCCACGGTCTGCGCTTCGCCTTCCATAGCTGGGGCACGGCGCTCGAAGTTCTGGCGGCCGCGCACCTTGGCGTCTGCTGGCCGGACACGGTCGTCGAGTGGCTGGAGTACCCTATTTACTCGACGCCCACGCTTCGCAGCATGTATGAGTTTCCCCTTGCCGCGGACATTTTGAAGGAACCGCTCTCGATTGAGAACGGAAACCTGATCGTCCCGCGCGGTCCGGGTTTGGGGATCGACGTCGATGAATCGGTTGTCGAGCGCTATCCGTGGATCCCCGGCCCCTGGTCCTACTTCCGCACCGACTCGCCCGCCGAGACTTGGGCGGTCACCTCCGACCACAGCGTGAAGTGGGAAGGAAAAGCGTAGCTGCGTCTCCTCAAAGTTTCGCCGCTCTTTCCCGCGTCAGCAGGTACCGGTTCCCGCGCCACTCGATCGTGTTGCCGAAGGCCGAGCCGATGAGGGTAACCAGCCAGATCCAGGTGACGAACGGAACCCATATCGAGTGTACCCAGCCGTACCGGTCGAACCAGCTCTGAAACGCGGGCAGTTCGGCCTTGGCGAGCGTCGCCCGGTTGGCGCCCTTGAGCATTCCGAGACCGAGTTGCACCACGAGCGCCCACTCGGCGGCCGTCCGCCCGTTCGCGATTGCGAGGACCGCCGCGGCCATCGCGCCGCAGTAGATCATGTGAGCCGCGAGCGCCGTCCACCACAACCGCGGATCGTGGACACGGGCGATCGTAAGCTGCCGTCGGGCCCAGGAAAAGAATTCGGCGGCCGTGGTTCGGTCCGTTGAAGCTACCATCGCTCCAGGCGCGAAGGCGACGGTCAGCCCCGCGGCCTTCACGGCATCGGTGAGTCCATAATCGTCGCTGACCGAGCCCTCCCAGAACTCCGTTACGCGCGCCTCGTCGAACGTGGTCTTGCGGATCGCCATGGCGCCGCCCCAGGCAAACCGGTTATCGCCCGGTCCGAAGCCGCCGGCGATAGCGGCGTTCCAGACGCTGCGCACGAGCGGCCAGAACGAGGGCGGATCGGGCGCGTACCAGCGGTATCCGGTGCTTGCGCCCACGCCAAGGTCTTCGAGCGGCGTCACGAGGGCGCGAAGCCAGCCCGGTCCGGCGCGGCCGTCTGAATCGGCAAACGCCAAAACATCGGTGGGTTTCCGCGTGGATCGAACGGCCGCGAGCAGGTTCTGAACCTTTTCGCCTGTATCGTCGCCGTTGCTCCCGGCGAACACTACCCGCACTCCCGATGGCAGCACTCCAGGTGGGATATCGGCCGCGGCGCGCGCCACGACGGTCAGAGCATAGTTCGGGTAATCGAGAGTGGCGAGAGACGCCAGGTTCTCCTTAAGTCCTTCATCGCGCCCCTTCACCGGGACGATCAGCGCGACTCGCGGCGTGAATTCCGGCCTTGACTCGGCCAGACGGGAGCAGACGTACTCGGCGCGCTTTCGCTCGCCCCGAAAGGAAGCCGCGGCAAGCAGCGTAGCGGAAACCACAAAGAACCAGAACAGGAACACTCCAAAGTCTAACGCATGTAGAGCCCGCAGCGGCGCCAACAGCGCCATCCGGGAGCCGGCCTCGACGGGCGATTCGCCGTCAGACCATGAACATGCCTCCGTTGATCTCGATGGTCTGGCCGTGAATGTAGCGCGCCGCGTGCGAGCAGAGGAACACAATGGTATCGGCCACTTCTTCGTTCGTGCCCAACGCGCCCGCCGGGGTCTGGGCAATCACGGAATCGAGAATCTGACGGGTGGAGAACTTCGCGTGGAAGTCGTTATCGACGGTTCCCGGCGAGACCGCGTTCACCCGGACGCCCTTCGGCGCGAGCTCTTTCGCCAATCCTTTCGTAATGGCGGCGACGGCGGCCTTCGACGCCGCGTAGATCGTGGCTCCCGGACCGCCGCCATTGCGCGCGGCGATCGAACTCAGGTTGACGATGGTTCCCTTGCCGCGTTCGATCATTCCCGGCGCCAGGGCCTGCGAGAGCGACCAGGCGCTACGAACATTCAGGTTCATAACGTCGTCATAGAGCTCGTCGGTGAACTCGGCGAGACGCGCGCGTTTGACGAGCGAACCCGCATTGTTCACGAGCAAATCGACCGCGGGGCCGGACGCTTTTACCTGGGCAATCAGGGAGTGAATGCCTGCGACTCTCGCCAGGTCGGCCTGAAACGCCGAGGTCTGCGCGCCGGCCTCACGAACGGCGGCCATCGTCTCCTCAACACCAGCCGCATGGCTGTTGTAATGGACAAGAACCTTTGGTACGCCTGCGCGCGCCAGAGCGATTGCCGCCGCTCGTCCAATGCCTCGGGAAGCGCCCGTCACGAGCGCGGTGCGATCTTGAAATTCGTTTGCCAAATTGGATCCTCTCGCTCTAGTTTTACACCAAATGCGATCCGTCCCGGTCAACTTGACCGGGAAATGTACGGGGAGTGTTGCAAACAAGGAGCTTAGGCGTGTCGCTCCGGTTAAGTTGACCGGGACGGGCCGCCTGCCTGGAAAGGCGCGCGGCTTTCTCGCGCCTTCGTGGTGACCTTTAATCGTCGTGTGACCATCCTTGGTCACGAGCCCTGCGCGGCGCGGAGCGATCCTCCAGTTGAATGGCTTTCAACAAATCCTGGGGCGTCAAGAGGATGGAGCGATGAGGGCCGATTGCAAACCACATGGACGTGAACATGCTTCAACTCGCGTGTGAGAGTTTGCTTTGGCTCTCGCAACAAGACCAACTTTCGGAGAATACCTAAAAATGAAAATGAAACGCCTTGTGCAATCCGCCTCTATAGTAGGCGTGGCGATCTTTATGCTGGCTGCGACAGCCGGCGCCGCAACCGTCACCTTCAACACGAACCTAGCGGCTACGGGGTTCAACGGCACCAACAACAACACGCTGAACAGCTCGTTTGGCGTCGCAGCGACGCTCGTGTTCCAGGATAACGGCACCATCGTCACCGGCGTGCCGTCCAACGTTAATTACGGAGACTTCCTTCTCACATGCCCGCTTTGTACGACACAGGCAATCGGCACGGGCAGCGCGACTTTCGCCGCTTTCTCATTTAATCTGGAAATAAACGATCTGACTGACGGCGCCACTGGGATTTTTGTAGGCACCTCGACCGGTGGTGAGATCTTCAGCGATGTCAGCCCGATTAGCATCATCTGGTCACCGGCCGTCCTGGGACCGGGCACAAACAATGCCGCGAGCGGCAATTTCGGCCCGACATTTTTCCAGATCATTCCAATATCGTTGATCGTCGCCCCCAATTCCGGCACCCCTCCTGGGGCAACGACGGTTAATGGAATCGTCACTTCCACCGACGTCCCCGAGCCGGCGACGCTTGTTCTAATGGGCGGCGCGCTGTTAGGTCTCGGCCTGTTGCGCCGCAAGGGCTTCTCCCGCCAGTGAGATTTCGGCGGTAACCTGAAGTAGTACCTGAAACGGGGCAACTGACAACCATGCTGCCTCGTTCAGGCTCAGGCCGTCCCCCGGGGCCGCGCGGGCCGGGATACCGCTTGACACGCACCGAACCGGAGATGCGTGAAACCGGCCTTAGGGGCCTCGACATCCTTAAAGGAGGATTATAAGGCATGCCTTCGGTAAATTTAGCGGGAAATACGACATCGGCGGCCGCCGCGAAAGAGGATGAATTTTATCAGCGTCTGGAAGTGGCGCTCGATACAGTCATGCTGCGGTCGCCGGCGTACCTGTTCTGGAGCGCGATCCTTCTGGTTGTTCTTGGCGTCGTCGTGGCGCTGGTGATGGCCGAGCGCAAGATTGTGCGAAAGATCGCGGTGCGCAACTCCGCGGCTTACATTGGGGTCGGCGCGGGAAGGCGATTTTTCCAGGCGGGGTGACCACGAGAATGCGGGAGACGCAGTGGCCCCGTACTTCTCGCCGCGGACAACCTTTGCCCTCAGCCCGCTTCCGAATCCGATAAGTACCGGGACGGCTCCGCGTCGCGCGCGGCGACGCACAGTCGTATCCGGCAACGTTCTCAACGCGCACGGCTAGCGATGGCCCGCGAGCGGTGGCGCCGAGCCGGTTGTCCATAGCGGATTGAATACCCTTCCGGCATTGGAGCCGGGCCGCCTACCGCGTATCGTAGGCCTTCAGCCTTCTGATCCAGACATTGCGAAACCGCACCGGACGGCCGTGATCCTGCAAGCTGAGCGGTTCTTCGGGGCCGTGCGCTTTATAGCCGGCCACCCTCCGGTGAACCGCCGCTCCGAGTATCTCCTGCCGGTGATGAACCATTACGCCATTGTGAAGCACGGTGACAAAGGCGGGCTTCGCCGGCGTTTCTCCCTCAAGCTTTCCCCGCTCAAACACTGGGGCTTCGAAAAAAATGTCGAATGCGTTCCACTCCCCCTGCGGCCGTGAAACGTTCACCCGCGGCGGCCACTGCCCGTAGATCGACGCCGCCTGCCCATCGGCATAGGTCACGTTTTCGAACGACTCGAGAATCTGGATCTCGTAGCGCCCCATCAGTTCGATACCGGAGTTTCCGCGACCTTGTCCCGCGCCCTCGGACCCAACGGGAACCATCCACTCCACGTGCAACTGGCAATCGCCGAATTTCTCCTTGGTCACCAGTCTGCCGGTATGAGGAACGATTTCCATGTAGCCGTTCTCAACCCTCCACTTCGGCTCCTGGGCTGTTCCTCCCCGCATAACATTTACCCATTGCGAGAGGTCCTTCCCATTGAAAAGCTGGACTGCGTCCGCGGGTGGCGGCGCGGAGGGCAGCGGAAGCCCGGGCGTCATCCTGGGCGGCCGGGGACGCGCGGCATCATGCACTTTCCATGTCTGACCCGGAATCTGAGGTGTATCGGTGTATCCCCGTTTGTCGTCGCCCGCCTCCGGAGCCGGGTTTCTTTTCGCCGATTGCTGCGCCGCGAGCGCCGCGGCCAGAACTGCAAGGAGGAGAATTCTCATTGGGTACAGGCGCCTTCCTTCGCGCCCCAGCCATGATAACTCTGTTTGGCCGCCGCCGCCCCGCGCCGCCTCGCAATGCTAGAAGCGGGTAACCTCGCTGAAACGGAAATCGTTCACTTTCATGGCTGGAACCACCATATCGAAAGCCTCTTCGCCCGAGGCCCGCACGGCTGGGGACAGCGCTTCGACGTTGCGCAGCAATTCGATCAGGCTTTGATTGAAGCGCAGGTTACGAACGCCGCGGGTCACGCGGCCGCCTTCCACCAGGAATGTCCCGTCCCGCGTCATCCCGGTCATGATTTTCTCGTACGGGTCCACTTCGCGGATGTACCAGAGGCGCGTGATCAGAAGTCCGCGCTCCGTCGACTCGATCATCCGTTCAAGCGAGGTTTCGCCGCCTTCCATGACGATATTCATAGGCGCTTCCCCGTACTCGTTCGGCAGCGGGAAACCGTGCCCCGTGGCCTCCGCGCCCGCCGCTTGGGCGGCTTGACGGCACCAGGCCACTTGCTCCGGCACGCCCGCCTTCACGAGCGATAGCGGCGCGCGCGGGAGGCCCTCGCCATCGAACGGCGCGCCGGATTGCAGCGGATGGCGGCAGTCGTCCACGATGCGTATGTTGCCGCCGAAGAGCGGCGTGTTCAGGCGGGCGGCGAGAAAGCTGCGTCCATCGGCAAGGGCCGTGCCGCTGAAATCCCCAAACATCTGTCCCACGAGATCGAGGACCGCCGCCGGCTCGAGAATCACCGTGTAGCGTCCGGGCGGCGTCTCGGCCGGCTCTCGGGAACCGGCGGCTTTCCGGGCAGCCTGGCGCGCAAGCGCCGCCGGATCGAGATTCCCGCGGTCGCAGGCGCTGGCCTTCGCCCACCCGGAGCTATCGGCAGCCATGGCCGTGATGGAAAATTGGGCCATGGTTTCGGCATGATACGCGGAGACGCCGGCAGAGTTAAGGATTGCGAGTATGGAATGGCCGGTGGAATAGATTCCGGCGGCGGTCTGGCCCGCCTCTTCGACAACCTGAATCGCTTCCGCCACAGCTTCGGCGCGGGTTTGCGGCTCGGCGTCGGCGGTTCCGGCGAAGTATCGCTCGACGCTCGCGCACGGCGCGGGGCCGGCCAAAGGCAGCATTTCCGGATCTCGCTCCTGGGCGCGCGTGATGGCGGCGGACTGCGTCACCGCCTCGCGGATGGCGTCCGGCGTCAGGCGGTTCGTGCCGGCGCGGCCGGTGCGGCCGTCGATCCAGGCACGCACCGAAAGCTGCGCCGAGGTTTCCGACACGTTCTGATGAATGCCGTTGTTGGCGAAGCGCGTAAGCGCGTGCGAACCGGCCATGATGATGGCTTCGACGCCTTGCACGCCGAGCGCGCGCGCTTCGCGTTCGACCCGATCGAACAACTCGTGGCAGCGCGCGCGCGTCATTTCCGAGGGCATTTTCGCTTCCTCTCCGGCGCCGTTCCTGGCGTCACTCCTGGTACGCGCTCCCCACCTTGATGTCCCGAAACCGCGCCGGGGAAGCTCCGTGCCCGGTTCCCATTACCTGCTCCGGCTGGCCTTTTCCGCAGTTGGGCACGCCCCACAAGGTCCAGTGTTCGGGGCCGGCGATGGCGGCGCAGGAATTCCAGAACTCGGTTGAGATGCCGCTGTAGCTTGGGTTCTTCAACATCCGCGCGCGCCGGCCGTTGCGAATCTCCCAGGCGATCTCGCAGCCGAACTGGAAGTTGTAGCGCTTGTCGTCGATCGACCAGCTCTTATTGGTTTCCATGTAGATGGCGTGGTCCGCGCCGCCGAAGACTTCACCGATCGATTGCTCGCCCGGAAGGAGGCTCACGTTGGTCATGCGGATCAGCGGGATGCGGTTCCAGCCCTGGGCGCGCATGGTTCCGTTTGAGCGGGCGGCGCCAACGGAAGCGGCGGTTTCGCGCGAAGTCATGTACCCGGTGAATCGACCTGCCCGGATGATGTCCGTGGACTGTGCGGGCACGCCTTCATCGTCGAAAGCGAATGAGCCGAGACCCGGGCCGTGTCCGATGCGCGCGTCGCAGACCACATTCACGATGTCCGATCCATACTTCAGGCTGTTCAGCTTGTCGAGTGTGAGGAAGCTCATGCCGGCGTAGTTGGCTTCGGACCCGAGCACGCGGTCGAGTTCGATGGGATGGCCGATCGATTCGTGAATCTGGAGGCCGAGCTGCGAACTGTCGAGAATGAGATCGAACCGCCCCTCGGGACACTGTTCCGCTCTGTGCAGGGCTACCGCCTCTTCGGCAATGCGCGCGGCGTTCTCCGCCAGGCGCAGCTCGTGGATCAGCTCATAACCCTTCAACTGGTGCTGGCCGCCGAAGGAGTTCGGATAGGAGCGCTTCTGAATCTCGCCATCCTGAAAACTGAGCGCGGAGAAGCCCGCGCCGCCGACCGTTCGCGTCTGGTCGATGACGCTGCCCGAAGTGGAGGCGAAGATTTGACGCGTGCGTTCGAAAACCATGGACGCCTCGGCGAGCGAGACGCCCGCTTCCCGGCGAAGCTCCTTGTCGACTTCAAGCAGGACGGTCAGGTTCTCTTCCACCGAAATGGAGAATGGATCGATGAGGCACGGCGACGTCCACTCGACCTGATAGGCATCCTCCGGCGCGAGAGCCACCGGATGCTTCCGCGCTACCGCGCTCGACCGGGCGATCTCAACGGCAAGACTCGCCGCGGCGTCGATCCCTTCGGGCGAGAGGTCGTCGGTCGCGGCGAAGCCCCAGCAGCCGCGATCGAGCACACGGACTCCGAGCCCGGTGGATTCTGAAATCGAGACGTGGCCCGCGCGCCCGTTCTTGGTGCTTACTTCCCGGTCGCGCGATTCGGAGACGCGCACGTCGGCGTATTCGACGCCCCGTCCGGCGGCGCGGTCGAGCGCTTCAAGCGCGAGCCGTTTCATCGCGGTGCGATCAAGCCGCCGAGCTTGTCCTGTTCGCTCGCCGCGTTCCGCGGAAAACGCGTGGAATACGCTTCCAGGTACTTGACTCCGGAACCCGTGTTGTAGATGACGATGCGCTCCTCGGGGGAGAGGAAACCGGAGGCGAGGAGCTTTTGGAGCGCGGAAACACAGGCCGCGCCTTCAGGGGCGATGAACAGGCCTTCATCGGTGGCAAGCGCGACGCCGGCGTCGATCAACTCACGGTCGCTTACGGCGATAGCCGTGCCCCCGCTTTCGCGGACGGCGTTGAGGATCAGGAAATCGCCGAGCGGTTTGGGAACGCGCAGGCCGCTCGCGACGGTGCTGGCGTTCTCCCAGAATTCGCTTCTCTTACCGCCGTTGTTGTAGGCGCGCACGACCGGCTGGCAGCCTTCCGCCTGCACGGCGATCATCTTCGGGCGCTTCGATCCGATCCAGCCGAGCGTCTCCATTTCTTCGAACGCCTTCCACATGCCGATGATGCCGACGCCGCCGCCCGTGGGATAGAAAAGGACGTCGGGCAGTTCCCAATGCATCTGCTCGGCGAGCTCATAGCCCATCGTCTTCTTGCCCTCGATGCGGTATGGCTCCTTGAGCGTGCTGACATCGAACCAGCCCTGCGTGGACTGGCCGGCGGCGACCATCTTCGCGCAATCGCTGATCAGACCGTCGATCAGCGTTACGTGCGATCCAAAGGCCTTACACTCGATGAAGTTCGACTGAGGCACGTCGCGCGGCATGAAAATATGGGATTCGATGCCGGCAGCCGCGGCGTAAGCGGCCATTGCGCTTGCGGCGTTGCCCGCCGAAGGGATGGCGACCTTCCGAATGCCGAGCTCGACCGCCATCGACACGGCGCACGAAAGACCGCGCGCCTTGAAGGAGCCGGTAGGGTTGAGGCCTTCGTCCTTAACCCAAACGTCGGTAGCGCCTATGCGTTTCCCGAGACGCGAAGTGCGGACGAGAGGCGTCATACCCTCCCCCAACGAAACGACCGATTCGGGACGCTGGGGCGGGAGCACGGGAGCGTAGCGCCACATGCTGTTGGGACCGCGCGGAAGGCTGTCGCGGGACCACGAGTCGCGGATCTTCGCGAGATCGTAACGGACCAGGAGCGGGCCGCCGCAGTCGCACAGGTTATGAACCTTGCCGGCCTCGAATGTTTTGCTGCACAGAGCGCACTCTAGATTCGTCACCATAATAGAGGATAGAATTGCTCACAGGGTAACATGAGAGAAGCATGAGAGTTTGCAGCCTGGTCTTAGCATCTGCGATAACGGCGATGGCGGGTGAATCCGTCGTGCTGTCGAGCGGGTTCCGCCTGCGCGTGGACCGGCACGAGGTAGATGGCGAACGGGTGCGCCTTTATTCGGGCGCGGGGGTGACGGAGGTGGCCGCCAGCACGGTTTCCGCGTTTGAAATCGAGGATCGCGTGGAGCCGGCGCCCGGCGCGCCGCAGACAAGCGCACCGGCTACGGTTCCGGTCACGGCTCTCGATCGCCGGGACCGCATCGCCGCCGCCGCCGAACGGCATGGCCTGCCTGAGGAGTTTGTGCGCAGCGTGGCTTTCGTCGAATCGGGGTTCCGGCCGGACGCGATTTCGCCCAAGGGCGCGATCGGGATCATGCAGTTGATGCCCGCGACCGCGCGCGCGTTTAAGGCCGATCCGAACGACCCCGATCAAAACGTGGAAGCCGGCGTCCGCTACCTGCGGGAATTGCTGGTCAAGTACAACGGGAGCGTGTCGCAGGCGCTGGCAGCCTACAACGCGGGGCCCGGCGCGGTCGCGAAATACGGCGGCATTCCGCCGTACCGGGAGACGCAGAATTACGTGAACCGCGTGCTGCTGAAGTACAAGAAAGCCTCGGATTGACTGAGGCGGGGCGATTTTTTCCGGAGGCGCGCTATTCCTCGGGTATTGAAAAAGCCCGCGGTTCAATGACCGTAATCCCCGGATACCGTGCGAAGTCGCTTGAATTCAAAGTGAGTATGTGCTGGATACCTGCACGCGCATCGCGGCAATGAGGCGGGTATCATGGCTCTTCTTTCCGGAAACGCCATGCGCGACGATGAGCCGGCGCCGCTCGTCGTAGAGTTCGGGAGGGTCGCGCAGAATCGGGCAGAGTTGTTCGATGCGCGCCATGATTCGGTCAGCCTGAATTGGCGTGAGACCAAGTCCGTTGAGGTCCAGCGGCCGAGTGGCGACAGCCCGGAATTCGTACAGAATTTGAGGAACCGTGCACAGACGGTCACCGCGACTTCGCAATATTTTCAGGGCGCGAAGGACTTCAGCGTGCTTTGCCGCGTTGCGGTGGACGGATCGACCCAGGATATTCGTATCCGCCAGCACGTCCATCTGCTACCACTCGTCTTCGCGGGTATAGATGCTCTCACGGCTGAGCGCCTCATCCGGGATGGGCGGTACGTTTTCGGGAATGATGTCAGCTAAACATGGCGTCATAAGTAATTCGTATTGTACGGGAACGTGGTCTGCTGGAATCATGAGACCGCTGATAATATCCGGCGCCACTTCCGTATTGGGTTTGCAACAAGAGATTCAGCGGTCTGAGGAGGCGCGGTACGACCACCGACTGCACGGTGTCCTATTGGTGGGCGCAGGGCATGACGTGCCCGGAGGTGGCGCGTCTGCTGGGCGGCGCGCCGC